>NZ_JBKFWK010000002.1:0-270299 GCF_046508745.1 Gardnerella sp. Marseille-Q9185 | reverse complement strand
AAGTATCGCTTATATTTGGTGGAAATTTAATAAATTCAACATCCTTGCTTATTTTACCTTGATAAGTTTCTTGATTTAAAAGTAACTTAAATAGAGTTGATTTACCGATTCCATTTCTTCCTATCAAACCCGTTTTCCAGTTTGTATCAAAGGAAAACGATACATTTTTAAATATCGGTTTTACATATCCATAATATGAGAAAGTGAGGTTTTCAATTTTAATTACTGACATAAAACGCCTCCCTAAATTATCATTTACCAGCTGGGTGCAAAGTGGGTGCACTTTTTAACGTTATCCATCTTGTACACTCGACCTTACACCGTTGACATGTTCCCTCAAACAGCCAAAACACGCTCAAAAACCGCGAGAACCCAGCTTAAAGCCGCCGCACGCTAAACCTTTTAACGATAGCCCTCGCTAAGCCTTGCTACACAAGAGCAAAAATGCACCCACCTATTAAGCCCTTGACATCAATACGACACTCTCCACATGATGGGTGTTGGGATATATATCGAACGCACGCAAAGACTGAACGCTGTAGCCAAGCTCCCTAAACGTGCCAACATCGCGAGCAAGACTGGTTGGATCGCAAGCAACATACACAACGCTTCTTGCTCCAGACTTCGCAATCTGCTTACAAACTTGAGCTTTAGCACCAGCACGCGGAGGATCTAGCACAACAACATCAGGATGCGCAAATCTACGCACAATCTTAGACGACTTACTCGCCTTAAACACCTGCGATTCAAGCGTTTGCGCAACATCGCCTTGCAAAGCTTCAACAACATCCCTGCTAAGACCCGCGCGCCCAATATTTCGCCTTGCATTCTTTACAGCAATCGGCGCACCCTCAATGCTAAGCACGCGAGCTGGTGCTGCAGAACCAATGGAATCTGCAGCGCCAGAAGAATCTCCGCCAACATTAGCCAAAGTCGCAAGCGGAATCGTAAACAAACCCGAACCAGAATACAAATCCCACAAAACCGTATTCTTAGTGCGCCCACCAAGCGCAGAACGAACTAATCCCAAAACATAGTTCACCAAATGCTCTGGAGCTGCGCGATGAATCTGCCAAAAACCACGCGCGTCAACATCGTAATCAAAAGTACGCATACGCGATGAATCACCATCAACCACAACTCGCACGCGCTCTCGCAGCAAAGCCGAGCCTGCAACCAACTCATCATTTACTATAAGCGCATAATTTTCGCCAATCGCACTAAGGAGCGCAGACTTATCATTAAAGTCTAAACCCTCAACCCTAGGCTCTGGAACAGCAAGACGAATTTGCGAATTTGGCTCAAATTCTCGATTCCACAAATCTAAAGAATCTGCAACTGCTAAAACCGCGCGCGACGCAAGTGGCATAGTATCAATCGCAATGCGATCATGCGACTCGCGCTTTCGCATAGACAATCGCCCTTCATCATCCGCAACCAACTCCATGCGCGTACGCCAATTAAATCCGTTAAGCTCCTCATCCCCCGGAATGCGCTCAACGCTAACATCGCTTTCCGAAACATCCATGTGCGCTAAACGCTGGAATTGATTAGCAATCACGGCTGCCTTCCAACGAATCTGACCAGGCAAAGAAACGTGAATTAAATCCGCTCCTCCAACTCCGCCGCCCTGTGCTAAAGGACCCGCGAGCTTCCATTGCGGCTCCACACGATACGCGCTAGGCTCCAAAACTTCCACAACTTCGCCAGTAAAAAAGTGCGCTTTTGCACGCATCGGCTCATCCATGCGCACGACGACCAGCTCTCCAGGCAGCGCAAATCGCACGAATACAACGCGTCCGTCAAGATGACCTACGCATCTTCCTTGATCCGCATATCGCTCGATTCGCATCGTCACTTGCATAAACTACCCCCTAGTTTTGCATTTTGTTAAGCTGATTTTCTAACGCTGATTTTGTTAAGCTGATTTTACTTCACTTGAATTTACATCGTTCTGATCTTCGTCAACCTGCTTTTCTTCGCTCTGTTTTTCTTCGCGATTTTTATGATGCAATCTCATAAACGGCGTTGCAATAATCAAGTAAGAAACCCAAATTGCGAGCGCCCAAAACGGCAATCCCATAATCAAACGCACCGTGCCAAGCCACACAACGTGATTCGTCAAATATAATGGCACTTGCAAAACGAGTCTCAGCGCAAAAACGCCAATCCACAATCCAGTAACATACATATACGCACGCTTAAGTGGCTTATAATCAAGCCATTCGTGCAGCCACGCGCCAAAGTTTTCCGTAGGCATTTTGCGAATTGACTCAATCACAAGACCTAAAGCAGGCACGCGAACGATCAGCGAAATCGCAAGAAGTACACCGTACACAGCGTTTGTAATAAAACCCATCATATAGTAGTCGCGCGCTTGATGACTCGTCCACACCCAAATAAGGCAAATTGCAATGGAAACAAGTCCACTAATTGCTCCCATAAGAGATTGCCTCTGAATAAGACGGACCACAACTTGCAAAACAGCAATCACAGCTGCCACAATAACTGTTGTTTGCACATTTCGTGTTACAACAAAGCAAATAACAAACAGCAAGCCCGGCAGCATGGATTCGATTACGCCTCGAACGCCACCTATGGAATCAATTACAGAAAAGTTTCTTCCATCAGAACCTATAGAGGCAAGGGAAGCAAGCCCAGAACTTTTTTTACCACAAGTGTTATTTTTCAAGACGATATCCTTATGCTACTTAACTTACTTCTATCTAACCTCAGAAAACATTGGTCCGCGAGAAAGCGTAGTTTTTACATCAACTTGCTGATCGTATCCTAAAGGCTTATCTTCTTTTTTTAAAGCTTCATCAGCATTTTCTTCAGATGAACTATTGCTTTCATCATTATTTTCTTCTAATCTCTGTGCTGATTCTTTTTCTTCACGAGTTAATGGCTCGTGCATAGGAATAAGATCGCGAGGAGCTAATGGTTCTTCACCGCGATTTACAACAATCCCCTTAAACCATTCGTCTAATTGCTTAGTTTCATTATTGTTTTCTGCCAACTCTGTTGCTGCAGGCCCGGAAAATACTCCACGAAGCATCCAGCGAGGACCATCAACTCCAACGATACGAGTTGTAATACTCTTTTCTCCAACTTTTACAGGAAGCAAAAGTTCAGTTCCAAATTCGCCTTGTGCGGTGCAAGCTTGGCTATTTCCGTCAAGTAAGTCTTTGCATACTTCATTCCAAATACCAGTAGATTTCGGAGCAGCAAAAGCTTCAACTTCAACACTTGACGATCCGTAAGTTACTGTTGCTCCAATTACTTGACCATTTTCGCGCTGCTTTTTTACGCGTAATTCTATACCTTGGAAATATGGAATATAAATTGAGCCAAAATCAAGATAATCACTGAAATCAGGAGCATCTTCATCGTTGAAATCCCATGGACCAGTTTTTAACTTTACAACTTCATCTACATCTTTTGAAGATTTTACTTCTTTATTTCGGCCAAATAACCAGCCCATTATTCCTCGTTTCTTAAAACAACAAGCACAACAATAAGCATAATGCCAATCATCGTAAATTGCTCAACTTCATTAGATTACCACAAGCAAAGCACTGAAAATATGCATATAAACAAATACTATTACTTAAGTTTCATTTAATGTAGGTTAATAATCACACACCATATTTTATGGTTAAAGGCGCGTGATCCGACCATCTTGCCTCATAACTTTCAGCGCGATCAATCACAAAACCACAAGCGCTTTCTGCAATTTCTGGCGTTGCAAACTGGTAGTCTAATCTCCAACCAACATTATTGTCGAAAGCTTTGCCGCGCTGACTCCACCAAGTGTATGGCCCTTGAATATCTCCTGCAAGCATGCGCATAACATCCACAAATTCATACTCGTTAATCCAACGGTCAATATACGCGCGTTCCTCCGGCAAGAATCCTGCACTTTTTTCATTCGCTTTAGCGTTTTTAATATCTAACGGCGTATGTGCAATATTAAAATCACCGCATAAAATCGCCTGATTTCCACCACTTGCCGCTGCATCTCGAAGCTCACCCAAGCGAGTAAGCATTGTGTCTAAAAAGCGGAATTTTTGCTGCATTTTTTGCGGATCGTCCACGTTTCCAGCGTGAACATACACTGAAGCAACAGTAATTTCATAACCTTGAGGCGTACGCACATCGGTTTCAACCCATCGCCCAGAATCAACGTCTTCGCTTAAACCTGGCAAACCGTAGCGCTTTGCTACTACAGGAAGTGATGTAACTAGAGCTACCCCAGCTCTACCCTTTACGCGGCAAACTTCGTTTGCATAAGTAAAATTATCGTTTTCTACAGGATTTGCGATATTTTCAGATGCGCGATACCCCATTTCAATTTTCGTCATAATTGGGTCGATTGCATCCTGCGGAGCACGCACTTCTTGCATGCACCATACGTCAGGAGTGTGAGCATCAGACCAGTCAAGCATCCCCTTACGCTCGGCCGCACGAATACCATTTAAGTTTGAAGTAGTAATTGTAATCATAAATCTAACTCTAATATGCGCATTACACAAATATGCACGCTGCACAAAGCAAAAATTAAGGTGCAGAAATTTATAAACCCAGTTATTAACCAAGTTATAAACCCTGCACCTTTATTTTTATTTTATTAGATTAAATATTTAGATTAAATTAATCCAAACCAAGTTCCAAGTTTCCACCAGGAATTGCGTCGAGAAGATCGCGAGTGTACTCCTTTTGCGGATGATCAAACACCTCATCGGTTGTGGCGTGCTCAACAAGCTTTCCGTGTTGCATAACAACAACCTCGTCTGCAATCTGTCGAACAACAGCCAAATCGTGAGTGATGAACAAGTAGCTTAATCCACGCTCTGCCTGCAAATCGTTAAGCAAGTGCAAAACCTGATCTTGCACAAGCACATCCAAAGCAGAAACAGCTTCGTCACAAACGATAACATCCGGGTCCAAAGCCATAGCACGCGCAATCGCAATGCGCTGACGCTGACCACCAGAAAGCTCGTTCGGGAATCGAGTCATAACAGAAGCAGGCATACGAACCATGTCCAAAAGCTCACGCACGCGATTATGTCTACTCTTTTTATCGCCAATCTTATGAATTCGCAAAGGCTCTTCAATAGAACGATAAATCGAATACATTGGATCGAGCGAACCGTAAGGATTTTGGAACACTGGCTGAACATGACGACGGAAATCAAGCAAATCCGCGCCCTTTAAGTCAGCAATATTCTTGCCTTCGTAAGTAACAGTTCCGCTTGTAGGCTTAAGAAGTCGCAAAACCATGTTTGCAACAGTAGACTTACCAGAACCGGATTCACCCACAATTGCCAACGTTGTTCCGCGCTTAATAGAGAACGAAACGTCGTCAACGGCCTTGAAAAGCTCCTTCTTGCGAGGAAGCTTAAACTCTCGGGTTAAGTGATCGACTGTAATAATATGCTCACTCTTTTCAAGAGTTTGCTCACCTACTACGTGATGCTCAAGCAAATTATCCGCGTTACCACCATGCTCCTTAACGGAAATGATTCGTTGAGAAGCAAGACTTGGAGCGGCAGCAACAAGTCGCTTAGTATAAGGATGCTGTGGATGCTGCAAAACGTCCAAAGATGGACCAGATTCAACAACACGACCCTTATACATAACAACAACGTGCTGTGCGCGAGCTGCGGCCAAACCTAAATCGTGAGTAATGAACAGAACGGAAGTTCCGAGCGAATCAGTAAGCGTATGCAAATGGTCAAGAATGCGCTTTTGCACGGTAACGTCGAGTGCGGAAGTTGGCTCATCTGCAATCAGCAAATCTGGACGGCAAGCCAAGCCAATGGCAATTAACGCACGCTGACGCATGCCACCAGAAAACTCGTGCGGGAACTGACGTGCACGAGTTGCAGCATCTGGCAAACCAGCCTCATCAAGTAAACCTGCAATACGGTCGTCAACATTAGCGCCAACAACATACTTTTTGGCAATTTCCCAAGCTTTGTCGTCGTTCACACCGTACTTGATTAAATCGTCTGCAACGCGCCAACGAGTTTCAGAACCTGGAACCCACTCTTTTTTGTAGTAGCCCATGGCTTCATTCATCTTGAATTCATCAAGTCCGATTTCTGCCAAAGACTTGCGTGCAACTTCCATCAATTCTGGTAATTCTTTAGAACCAAGGAATGTTTCGTCCTCATTGCTTTTAACTTCTACAGCATCACCTGCAAGAGCTTCCGCAAGAGCAGAACGCTTCTCATGGCTTACGTCAACACCATTTGCAAGAAGAGCTTCCTTAACCTGTGCACCAATACGCCAAACAGGGTTCAAGTTACTCATAGGATCCTGAGGTACCAAGCCCATTGCAGTGCCGCGCAAAGAAGCAAACTCTTTTGGTTTTAATTTGCTAATTTCTTGGCCATTAAGCTTAATAGAACCGCCCGTAACATGACCTGTTCCTGGAAGCAAACCCAAAACTGCCATTGCAGAAGTGGACTTTCCAGAACCAGACTCACCTACGATTGCAACCCACTGGCCGGGATATACGCTAAAGCTTGCATCTCGAACAGCGTGAACGGCTTTCTTAGAATCAGTAGTGAAATCAACCTGAAGATTTTTCACTTCAAGCAATGGACCTTGCTCACGCTGCATAGCGAGAGCGTCTACATTTTTATGCGTTGAAATGCTCATAAGTTTTATTCCTCCACGCTAACTTCACGCCTTACGGCTCTTTGGATCCAACGCATCCTTTACAGCGTCACCCATCATAATGAAGGCAAGAACTGTAATAGCAAGCGCAAATGACGGATAGAACAATACTTCTGGACTATTATTGAAGTACCTGCTGTAAGTAGCAATATCTCCACCCCAGCTCACGGTAGTAGTTGGCAGACCAATACCGAGGAAGCTAAGTGTTGCTTCCAACACGATGTAGGAGCCGAGAGAAGTTGTGCCAACAACAATGATTGGAGCCAAAGAGTTTGGGATAATATGCCTAAAGAGATTGCGTATAGGCCTAGATCCTAAAGCTGTAGAAGCTGTGTTAAATTCTAGATTCTTTGATTCCATAACAGCACTTCTAGCTATTCGAGCAACACTTACCCAGCCAAATAGAACCATAACTAGAATTATTTTCCACATTGATTTTGTGGTTCTAAACATTTGAAGAACAACTATAGCGCCAAGAAGCATAGGCAAAGCCAAGAAGATGTCGGTAATGCGGCTAAGAACAGCATCAACCCAACCTCCAAAGAAGCCAGCAATAGCGCCAATTAAAGAACCAACTAAAACAACCAAAGCTGTAGCAATTATGCCGATTGTTACAGAAGTGCGAGTTCCGTATACTACACGGGCGTAAATATCGCATCCCTGCTTATCGAATCCAAGAGGATGACCAGAAGAACTTGGCATCAAAGAGTTATTAAGTACGCAATACATTGGATCTTGCTTAACGAGCAATCCTGGGAATAATGCAATAAATAAAATTGCAATAATCAATATTGCGGAAATAATAAACAAAGGATTTCGTCTCAAAGTACGCCAGGCATCAGCCCACATGCTCGTAGCAGGAGCAGACTCGTCAACGGAATCAACTTCTTGTAACGGAGTTTCATCCAAGGAAGCAACATAACGTTCCTGTCCTGGAAGAGCAATATCTGCAGCAGTCAAATTTTCCTCAACTTTTTCTTGCATAATTATGCTTCTCCTTACGCGTAACGAATTCGCGGATCAAGAGCCGCGTACAAGATATCAACAAGTAAATTACTGACTACGAAAATCAGCATAAGCAAGGTAACTACAGAAACTACCAGGTTGCTTTCACCCTTCAAAATACCTTGATAAGTAAGGAAGCCAATACCGTGAATATTAAATATTGTTTCTGTAATCATTGCGCCGCCCATAAGAGCGCCCAGATCCTGGCCTAGGAACGTTACAACTGGGATTAAAGAGTTTCGAAGAATGTGCCGAATAATAACAGCGCCTTCTTTTAAGCCTTTAGCGCGAGCCGTGCGAACATAGTCGAGAGCAATATTTGACGAAACTTCAGACCTTGTAAGTCGAATTACATATGCCATAGATACAGATCCAAGAACCATTGCAGGAGTGAGCATATCTAAGAATCCAGGATCATTACTTACATTAGGAGGGAGAATATGCCACTTAATACCAAGCAAATACTGCATAGCATAACCAGTTACAAAGGTTGGTACGGAAATAAGAAGCAGAGAAACAATAAGAATTACGCTATCGTACCATTTGCCTTTTTTAAGACCAGAAATAATACCGAAAGTTACACCGAACAGCGCTTCAAATGCAAACGCCATAACAGCAAGCTGAATGGTTACCGGGAATGCACGACCAATTTCATCAATAACAGGCTGACCTGCAAAGGTTTGGCCAAAGTCAAGAGTAAGCGCATTCTTTAAGAACAGTAAATATTGAATAATAAATGGTTTATCTAAATTATAATTAGCTCGAATTTGTGCTGCGACAGCAGGATTAACTGGTTTATCGCCAAACATTGCATTTACCGGATCACCCGGCAAAGCAAATACTAAAGCATAAACCAATAATGTTGTGCCGAGAACAACAGGAATCATCTGCAAAATTCGACGCAGAATGTACTTACCCATCGGCTTCTCCTTGAATTGTTAACAATTACTCGCAAAAACAACAAAGTGCCACTCCAGTTAAAGAAATTTTTTGGATTATTTCCTTCGTTCCTTCAACTGGAGTAGCAATTTCGCTATACGCGATATTAAATTATTGAGAGGTGATATCAGAATTAAGTATTTTTCTGAATATCATGAAATTAATTTATATAAACTCCATATGAAGATTTAAATCTTACTTATGAAGCTGGTAGTACAGTGGCATGTTCTGCCAATCCATTACGAATCCCTTCAAATTGTGATTCATAACAGCCTTAGCATTCATGTAAAGCAGTGGTACAGATGGAAGATCCTCAAGAAGAGTTTCGCCAGCTTCATGATAAAGCTTAGTTGCTTCGCTTGCATCGGAAGATGCAGTAGCCTTGGTAAGCAATTCATCAAACTTTGGATTCTTGTAATCGCCATCATTAGAACCATTGCCATCAGCTGCAACAGAAGCGAACTGCTGAGTCAAGTAGTTTTCTGGGCTTGGATAATCTGGCATCCAGCCTGCACGCCATGCGCCCTTAACCTTACGCTTGGTGCATGCATCGCGGAACTCCTGGAAGGTTGGGATTGGCGTTGTTTCTGCCTTAACACCCAAATTGTTCTTCACATAGTTCACAACTGCATCGAACACAGACTTAGCAACAGCGTTATCAGCATTGTAGGTGAAGGTAAGAGGACCATCATACTTGGAAATTGCTTCTGCCTTAGCCCACAATTCCTTAGCCTTCTTTGCATCGAACTTCAAATGCTCGCTACCCTTCAAATTAGGATCGTAGCCTGGGGTCTTTGGAGAAGTGAAGTCGTTAGCAGGAGCAGCAGTCTTGTTCAACACCTTTTCAGCAATTGCCTTACGGTCGATAGACATAGAAACTGCCTGACGACGCAAGCGGCCTTCTTCAGTCTTAACATCGAAGTGTGGCAAGCTGGAAGCAATGCTGAACTGAAGAATTACAGAACCAGGCTTGTTGTAAGCAGTGATTGTGCTATCGCTCTGGAAGTTGCTGGTTTCAGTATCTGGAATGTTATCGGTCATATCAAGGTTGCCGGACTGTACGTCACGGTAAGCAGCATTACCATCGGTGTAAATCTTAAAGGTAACGCCATCATTCTGAGCCTTGCGAGGGCCTTCGTAAGCCGGGTTCTTCACAACTTCAATCTGCCTGTTGTGATCCCAAGACTTGAACAAGTATGGACCGGAGGAAACAGGCTTTTCACCATAAGCCTTTGGATCCTTGTAGAAGGATTCTGGAAGTGGAGCGAATGCCAAGTAGCCAACCTTAATTGGGAACACGGAATCTGGCTGCTTCAAATCAACGGTGAAGGTGTTCTTATCTACAACCTTCAAACCGGAAAGCTGTTCGTCGCCCTTCAAACCATCCTTCTGCAATTCGTCATAACCCTTAATGGTCTGGAAGAAGGAAGCGCACTTCTGTGCATTCTTAGCGTTGGCAACAAAGCTCCAAGCCTTGGTGAAGCTTTCAGCGGTAACAGGAGTACCATCGCTGAACTTCTTGCCTTCTTTAAGCTTAACAGTGTACTGAGTTGCGTCTGCGTTTGGAGTAACGCTTTCAGCATCCTCATTTACTGGGTTGCCCTTTTCGTCAAAAGTGACCAACGTTGAGTTGACCAACATAGCAGGACGTGCACCAGCGTTTTCGTTAATGTTGCCAGGCACCAATTCGTTCTGTGGCTCAGTGTTATTTACGGTAATAATAACTTTTCCACCGTTTGTCTGCGCAGTCTTCGAAGCAGATGAGCCGCAGCCACCAAGCAACATGGCCAACGAGCAGGCCGCAGCGGCAAAAGCTAAAGCCTTATTCTTCATATTTATTCTCCTAACGTCTGGTAGGCAGGATGCTATATCAATACAAAAAGCCAAGTCATGAATAAAATAAAATCCATCTAGTTTTTATTGCCAGATGGATTCTTTTAGCCAATGACAAGGCCTCTTCGTTGATTAAAATTCAATGATACGTATTTTTGCAAACATTGCAAGAGTATAAGTAAATTGTAAAATTTACTGTTTATATCTAAAAATTACTGATTAAAACACCATCTTTTCGCATAAAAACTAAAAAACTTACTATTTTACCAATAATTTTTACTGTTTTTTACTGATTTAAATATATTACATATATGTAAATTATGTAATCTTTTATGTAAAGGCTTTGTTAATTACAGAGAAATTATGCATCTAATATGCAGATAATTAAGCACGCGGAAAAGCTTGTAAATACCGCTGTTTCAACGCTTCTATAGATACATGCGTATAGCGTTGAGTAGTATTAAGCGAAGAATGACCCAACAATTCTTGCACTTCTCTCAAATCTGCCCCACCGTTAAGCATATGCGTAGCCGCACTGTGACGCAAAGAGTGCGGAGAAATATCCGGAACATGCGCACTTTTAGCCGCATCATGAACTACTTGTCTTACTAATCGCTGATCAATGCGCTTTCCGCGAGCGCCAAGAAATATTGCAGTTTGTGCAGAATCTTTCAATAAAATTTTTCGCCCGCTATCTGAAAGCCATTCAGACAAAGCTTTTGCGGCCGGAATCCCAAAAGGAACAACGCGCTGCTTATTTCCCTTACCTGTAACTTTTATAGTATGCGATGAAAAATTAATATCTTGAATATTTAATCCAGTAAGCTCACCAACGCGAATGCCAGTTGCATATAAAAGCTCAATAATTGCAGCATTGCGAAGTTCAACAGCTTTCTGATTTTTATTACACGAAGATGAATCATTAGCTTTAGAATCAATATTATTCATTAGCGCTTCTGCCTGAGACTCATCTAAAACAGATGGAAGAACATTCTTAATTTTTGGAGTCATCAAAATTTCTGCAGGGTCACCATTTATAAACCCAACATGCTGGCACCATGCGAAAAATCCGCGCACAGCAACAACTTTTCTTGCCAAGCTTGAACGAGCATGATTTCTAGAAGCGTCTGCCATCCAAGAACGCAAATCATCCGTAGTAAGATCTGAAATATTTTTAAAACCGTGACGATTACACCATGCTAAACACTGTTTAATATCACTTGTGTAAGCTCGATTCGTGCGCTCCCCCAAGCCCTTATTCGCGCTTACATACGTAATGTAATCATCTACTAAACTCGCATATTGGGCAGGAAAATTTACGAAACTATTGGAAGCCACTCGCTTATTTTCCATGCTTAATCACCCTTGCGTAACTTTATAAACGTTTGCCATACGCGCCAGTCACATGCATAATACAACAAGGAGCATGTTATGGAAACACGTATAAAAAACTTGACTACACTACCACAGCGAATACCTGCAGGCACGCGCATAGTAGTAAGAACATACAAAATTATAGAAGAAAATAACGATGGAAAGCAAAAAATCGAGTATCATGATGCGATTGGGCACGTACTTGAGTGGGATGGAGAAACGCTTCACTTACTTCGAGATCCTGCAGCAAACGGCACTAGAGCTGCCGAAGAAATGTTCATTGATGCCAGCACAATTGCACGCTTAAGGCCAATGCCGGAACGCAAATTCCAAAAGCCGCTTAAAATATAGACATTAAAACTCGCGCCACACTAAGCACAAACTCGCATTAGACGTTGCTTAGAGAATTATCTGCGCACAATAGCAGTTGCGAAGATTCGTTGGTATTAAATCCGCAGATTTCAACAATAGATTCACCTAAGCGCGCGGATTCTAGTAATTCCTGCTGCCAATTGATTCTGGAATCATACTTCCACAATCTGCTATTAGCAGCATCGCTTTGATTTGCAGCATCACTTTGTTGCGTATTCGTTTTACACGAGTTGCGCTGCTGGTATTTATATTCTCTCCACGATTGAGCTTTAGCAAAAAACTCTTGCTCATTATCGTCAGCAACTTCTACATCTTGATCCAGCATATCCGCAGCAAAAGTTAGTTCAGAAATTACAGAACGCAATAATTTCGCAGTATTATGCCGATTTTCGCTTACCATTGCGCGCGTGCGTTGAGGATCTGTAAGAGCAACGCGCGTCATATCTCGCCAAGAGCCTGCAGATAATTGCAAAGCAATAGCACGATTAGGCTGATCGCATAATACATTTGCAAGAGAAGTCGCAACAACGTGAGGCATGTGAGAAATAAGTGCCGCAGAATTATCGTGCGTTTCGTCGTCTAAAACTATTGCGCGATTCTTGCATAGCGAAACAATCATTCGTAAAACATTGCTAACTCGCCAAAATTCCGTGTTGCTATCAACGGTTAAAGCCCACAAAGCACCATTTAAAAGCTCAGCACTAGAAGCTTTCCAACCAGTAAATTCACTACCCGCCATAGGATGCGAACCAACGTAGCAATCCTGCAAACCTGCTGCAGCAACTTGCTGGCGAACTAAAGTTTTTACACTACCAACATCGCTAATAGTTGTGCGAGATTTGTCAACATAAGGTGCGATTTCCTGCAAAATACTTGGCATAGAAGCTAGAGAATTGCACAAAATCAGAACGTTTGGGCGAAGCTTAGCTAAATCTTGCACATTGTCCACGCAAGTAATTCCTAAATTTTCAGCTTCTTCGTATGGATTATGATGACGATTCCACGCATAAACGCTACATTCAGGCAATTTTGCAAGTCTTTTTGCAAGAGATCCACCAATAAGACCAAGACCTACAATACCAACAGAAAAATTTTGCGAAAATTCAGCGTTTTCTACCATAATAATTCTCTTTCTGCCTGCATTACGTTCAAATTGCGCAAAGAATCAACCGAAGGTTCAACACACACTCCGCCATTAGGCAGCATCCAATCGTTCATCACAGGATTATTGCGCTTTTCGGAAGGATACACTGCTAAAACTCGAACCCAATCTCCATGCTCAACAACCTCTTGAATCATATCTTTACACATAGAATCCCAAGGAGCAGAATCAACAGTTGCAATAAAACTGTATAAACCATCCTGCCCTTTAATTGGCCTAGACATAAAAGAAGTCATATTAAGACCATGATCGCGCACAACGTCAAGCAAATTTGCTAGCACGCCAGCGCCCGTGCAACGCGGAATAAAAGCAATAATTGATGAAAATGATGAAAAGTTTTCGCGCTGAATATTAACAAAATCTAAAACCTCATCTCGAGGAGCTAATACTAAAAACTCAGTGCGAGCGCCAGAAAAATCTTCAACACCTTCGCTCACAATCTGCCTATTGTATAAATCGGCACAAATTCTAGGGCATAAAGCAACTTCGCCAGGAACTAAATCCCTACAAGCAGCAGCGTTTGAAGACGCAGTTTTTTCTTTCAAACCGCGCTTTTGAGCAAACTTACGGCATTGTGCCAACGCGTGCGGATGAGCAACAATAGCAGAACAGTTATCAATTGAATCTGACTTGCAAATAACAGCATCAAAACTAATATCGACGCCTACGCGAGCAATGCCAACCATATTTTTTGCATCGATTAGTAAATCTAAATTAGGTATTACAACGCCTTCAATATTGTTTTCCCACGCAATAACACCCCAATTGTTATGCTTCTCAATTTCACTAGCAATGCTAAGAACATTCTCGCAAGCAGCTGTAATAAGTGGCAAATTATCAAATGATTGTAACTGCTGTTGAACTTTTAAAGCAGCTTGATGAGTAAAAGAACCTTCCGGCCCTAAATAACATAATTTACGAGCACTATTACTGTTCTTATTACTATCCATGGCTATTCCCTTAAAGACCACTGTAAAAAATACTGTCAAAACTATTGTAAAGACTACTGTAAATTCTTTACTTATTTAACACTATTCAACAACAAACCAACGCTGAGGCATACAAAGCAAAATTGCGTGAGCAATAAGAATGCCATAAAGCCAAAAATACCCAACGTATTTCACACACCAAGGCATAGGAATAGTAAAGCCTACAGGAATAAGAATTGCGTTACCAATAAAACCAAGCGCTAGAATCCATACAACAGCAGAAAAAACTACTGCGTGAATAAATAATCCCCACCATCCACTACGAGCTCTGGAACACCAAGCAGAAAGTGCGAGCAATATTACGGCAATAACAAAACCATATGGCAAATTATTCATTGCTCCAGCGCGATGCACAAAAGTTCCAATTAGTGCGCATATTGCAGAAGAAACACACGTGGTCGCATACCTACCCCATAAAGGTAAGCGATGCGACCACGGTTTTGCTGTCATAGTAAATCAGCGCCTCAATTTACAAATAGTATTTTCGAGAATACATCACGCAGCATTATTGTTTTGACGACGCTGCTTAGCACGCCACTTATACCATTCGTCACGGCTCAAAATAATCTTGCGAACACGAATTGCTTCAGGTGTAACTTCCACACACTCGTCTTCGTTAGCAAAATCAAGAGACTCTTCCAAACTCATCTTAATTGGCGGAGTCAAAGTCTCAAGCACATCAGCAGTCGAAGAACGCATGTTAGTCATGTGCTTAGCAAGCGTAATGTTTACATCCAACTCGTCTGGCTTGTTGTTAATACCAACGATTTGGCCTTCGTAAACTGGGCTTTGCGGATCCACAAAGAAGATACCACGAGCCTGCAAACGCTGCATAGCGTAAGGAGTTGCAACACCCTTGCGATCGCAAACCATGGAACCGTTCTGGCGAGTAACAATCTGACCAGCCCAAGGAGCGTAGCCTGCAGAAATAGAGCTTGCAATACCAGTTCCGCGAGTAGCAGAAAGAAGAGCCGTGCGGAAACCAATAAGACCACGAGAAGGAACAGTAAACTGCAAACGAACCCAACCAGAACCGTGGTTGCTCATAGAATCCATGCGGCCTTTACGATCAGCCATAAGCTGGGTAACAGTACCCATGTACTCTTCTGGAACGTCAATAGTTGTACTTTCCATAGGCTCGTTAATTTGACCATCAATAGTCTTAGTAACAACCTGAGGACGTCCAACCGTAAGCTCGTAGCCTTCGCGACGCATCTGCTCAGCCAACACAGCCAACGCAAGCTCGCCACGACCCTGAACTTCCCAAGCATCTGGACGCTCAGTTGGAATAACCTTAATAGAAACGTTACCAATAAGCTCGCGGTCCAAACGATCCTTAATCATACGAGCAGTAAGCTTATGATCTTTGCCTTCAGTTCCAGCAAGAGGAGAATCGTTTACGCCGAAAGTCATAGAAATTGCAGGATCGTCAACATGAATTAACGGAAGAGGCTTTGGATCGTTCTGATCAACAATCGTTTCGCCAATCATAATATCGTTGACGCCAGCAACAGCCACAATATCGCCAGGACCTGCAGAAGCTACAGGAGTACGCTCCAAGCCTTGAGTGCGAAGAAGCTCAGAAACACGGAAGTTTTCAATAGAGCCGTCGACGCGGGAAAGACCGTAAGTTTTACCCTTTTCCAAAATGCCGTTATAAATACGAACTAAGCCCAAGCGTCCAAGGAAGTCGGAGGAATCAATGTTTGCAACATGAGCTTGAAGAGGAGCGCCTTCCTCGTATTGCGGAGCTGGAATATTTGAAATAATAGAATCAAACAGTGGTTCCAAATTGTCGTTATCTGGCAAACCGCCATTTTCTGGCTGATTTTGAGAAGCATAACCGGCTTTAGCAGCGCAATAAATTACTGGCAAATCAAGCAAAGCATCGAGATCAAGATCAATACCTTCCTCAACAACATCCTGAGCCAAGCCAAGAAGCAAATCTGTAGATTCGCCAACAACTTCTTCAATACGAGCATCTGGACGATCTACCTTATTTACGCACAAAATAACAGGAAGCTTAGCTTCCAAAGCTTTACGAAGCACAAAGCGAGTCTGCGGAAGAGGACCTTCAGAAGCGTCAACCAACAAAACAACGCCGTCAACCATGGAAATACCGCGCTCAACCTCGCCACCAAAGTCAGCGTGGCCAGGGGTATCGATCACGTTAATAGTAATGCCTTCTGGGTGACCATATTTTTCAGCCAACGGACCGGTGTACTGCACAGCCGTGTTCTTAGCAAGAATAGTAATGCCCTTTTCGCGTTCCAAATCATTGGAATCCATAACGCGATCTGGAACTTCTTCACGCTCAGAGAATACGTGCGACTGTTGAAGCATGGCGTTTACCAGAGTGGTCTTACCGTGGTCGACGTGCGCCACAATTGCCACATTTCGAATATCACCGCGAACAGTCATCACAAACCTCTTCCATTCTTCGCGTTTAAGTAATTATTTACAAGCAACTATTTTAAAGCTGAAGCCAATCAAATAGCCGCAATACGTTATTGGCAAAACCAAAATCGGCAAACTGCCAAACCTCGCCGATTTTACTCGCGAGCTAAGACAGCCTTACAAAAAAGCGCAAGAAGTAAAAACAACTCGCGCAAATCAAACCGTAAAAAACTTAAGCAACAACACCTTTAGCAATAAGCTCGCGCGCAACCTCACGATACTCTTTTGCAGTCTTGTGCTCAGGAGCAAAAATAGTAATAGGAACTGCAGCAACAGTAGAATCCGGCAATTTAATAGAGCGGGAAATCACGGAATGCAAAACTCGGTCTTGGAAAGCTTCGTAAATGCGCTGTAAGACTTCTTCGCTATGCAAAGTACGTGTATACATAGTAACCAGAACGCCAAATACTTTAAGATTTGGATTAATTCGAGACTGCACTTTTTCAATAGATTGCATAAGAAGAGCAACACCTCGAAGTGCAAAAAACTCTGCAGCAAGCGGAATAATTACGCCATCTGCTGCTGTTAGCGCGTTTACAGTAAGCAAACCGAGAGAAGGCTGGCAGTCTACGATAATAACGTCATACTCGTCTCTAACTTTACGCAATACGCCTGCGAGAATCTGTTCACGGCCAACTTCTGTAACCAACTGAACTTCTGCAGCAGATAAATCAATATTCGCTGGCATAATATCAATATTTTCGGTTTCAGTATGACGAATTACGTCGTGAACATCTACTGACGAATCGAATAATGCTGTATAAACCGTGTTGTCAAGCGCATTTGCGTTAATGCCAAGACCAACAGTTGCAGCACCTTGCGGATCGAAATCAACAATTAAAACGCGACGACCATACTGGCTTAAAGCTCCAGCAATGTTAATAGAGCTGGTTGTTTTACCGACTCCACCTTTTTGATTGCACATAGCAATAATTCGCGCAGGACCGTGAGAAGTAAGCGGCTCCGGCGCATGAAAAGTCTCGTATTCGCGTCCAAGTAAATCAGTAGGCATGTTCCCCACTTTATCAACAGGTATACTCACGAAACTCTGAGAATGAAATTATCTAGCACGAGGATGACTCATTACATACGCTTCAAATAAAGCATCTGGGCTAATGTGCGTGTAAATTTGCGTAGTTGTTACAGAAGCGTGACCAAGAAGCTCTTGAACTGTGCGAACATCTGCACCTCCTGCAATAAGATGCGTGGCAAGAGAATGCCGTAGCGTATGCGGATGCAAGGGGCGTCCAAGTTTTGCTCGGCTACCTGCATCAACAACTACAAACCATGCTGACTGGCGAGATAAAGCATTGCCACGTTTATTTAAGAAAATAGTGTGCAATTCTTTCTTGCCTTTCGAAGATAATATTGGGCGAGATTTTTCAATATACTTACGAATAGCCCTAATCGCGCAACCACCAATTGGAACTAGACGCTGCTTTGCGCCTTTGCCAGTAAGTTTTACAACGGAGTCGTCTAAATCAATATCTTCGAATTTTACGCCAACTGCTTCCGAAATTCGCGCTCCTGTAGCGTACAAAAATTCTAGCAAAGCTGCATCTCTAATCGAAATAGCGTCCTCGCTACCAAAATTTCCAGCAGCTTCAATAACACGATTTACTTCATCAATGCTTAGTACATCCGGCAAGTAATCCGCCTGTTTTGGCGCTTTTACAAACGCTGAAGCGTCAGCGCTAATATCTCCATGAGCAAGCATAAAACGATGCCATTCGTGAATACTTGCAAGTCTTCTAGCAACAGTGCGAGATCCCAAACCTAATTTATGCAAAGTTCTAATATATGATTCAATATCTAACTGCGAAATAGCGGTAACATCTTTAATTTTTCGTTCACCATAAAGCCAAGATGCGTAATCTTGCAAATCTGAAGCGTATGCTGATACAGTTTTTTTAGAAAGACCACGCTCAATATCAATATGCGTAATAAAACGTTGAATATAAGATGCAAATTCTTCAGGAATATTGTTTTTTCTATTGTCAGAATCAAGATTTGAGCGCATAAAAACAATTATAGCTAATAAGTAAATTTGTTGTTTTAAAAGAAAAAGCCCACCTAAATGGGTGGGCTTAAAATCAAACTCTATTAAAGCGAAATCAGGCTTCAACTGGAGCGTTTACGTCAGCTGGCAATGCAGCCTTAGCAGCTTCGACAACAGCCTTGAATGCTTCAATATCGGAAACAGCGAGCTCAGCAAGAGCGCGACGATCCAATTCGATGCCTGCCAAATGCAAGCCCTGAATGAAGCGATTGTAGGTAATGCCTTCAGCGCGAACTGCAGCGTTGATGCGCTGAATCCACAACTTGCGGAAATCACCCTTGCGAGCCTTGCGATCGCGGAAGTTATAAGTAAATGAGTGGAGCAGCTGTTCCTTTGCCTTGCGGTAAAGACGGGAGCGCTGACCGCGGTAGCCAGAAGCCCTCTCAAGAACAACGCGACGCTTCTTGTGAGCGTTTACTGCGCGCTTTACTCGTGCCATAAGTATTCCTCAGCTTTCTTAAAAATTTATGATTGCGTATTCGTTTACAAGCAATTCTTACTTGTTACTTACTTAACGAGCAAGCCCTTAAGCTTCTTGCTCTGCGCAGTAGCCAATACTTTATCTTCGGAAAGAGCACGACGTTTACGAGCCGACTTGTGCTCCAAGTTGTGGCGCATGGCGCTACCATCGTGCATCACCTTACCGGTACCGGTAAGACGAACGCGCTTGGACGCTGCGGAATTAGTTTTCATCTTCGGCATTGCTGCCCTCCTTGTGATGTTGATCGGATTGCATAGCATTTACTGCATCTGCAGCCTGTGCCTGCACTTCCTGCTTTGCCGCAAGACGTGCAGCCTGGCGAGCTTGACGCTCTGCACGAGATTCAGCGCCTCTACGACGCTGCTCAGACTGTGTATGAATCTTCTTGCCCTTTGGAGCGAGAGTCATAATAATATTGCGACCCTCTTGCTTCGGCGCAAACTCAACGGTGCCACTTTCAGAGACCTCATCCGCAAGTCGGCGTAACAGTTCAACGCCGCCAATTGGACGAGACTGTTCGCGGCCACGCAACATAATAGTGACCTTTACCTTATCTCCACCGTTCAAGAAACGAAGTACATGACCCTTTTTAACGTCAAAATCATGATCATCAATCTTGAGGCGGAAACGAATTTCCTTAACCTCAGCAGTGGTCTGATTACGGCGTGCTTCACGAGCCTTCATCTTTTCGTTGTACTTGTACTTACCGTAGTCAATAAGCTTGGCTACTGGAGGCTTAGCAGTAGGCGCTACCTCGACGAGATCGAGGTTAGCTTCCCTTGCAAGGTTTAACGCGACAGAGGTTGCGATAACTCCCACCTGCTCGCCTTTTGGACCAATAAGGCGCACCTGAGGGACTCGAATCTCCTCGTTAATGCGTGGTTCGTCGCTAATGATGACTCCAATCCTTCTAAATACTGGTAGAATGCAATACACCAAGAAGTCCAAGAGTTTAAGGATTCAACACTTCATATCAATAAAACGCGTAAAACTACACGCGGCAAGCAGCTTAAACAAAGCCAACTCGCATGAGCGAAGTAATGAACCCGAAACCACAGTAGGCTTCCAGGTGGGGACATCCCACTTTCTTGATTACTCAAGCCAAATGTTTAGTATACTACATGCCTTGACAAATAACCATTGCGCAAATTGCTAATAAACTTGCTTACGCAACCTGCACAGGATCAGGCTTCAATCCATCGTGATTAAAGTACACGTCATACCAGGTCAAGAAAGTGTAAACTGTCCAAATCTTGCGACGATCGTCAGTACGCTTAGCATAGTTGTTATCAATCATTTGAAGTAAAGCGTCACGATCGAAAAACTTTGCCGCATCGTCACTTTCAAAAGTTTTGCGCACAATCTTATAAAAGCGTTCCTCGCGCAACCAATCCTTAACTGGCACTGGGAAACCAAGCTTTTCGCGGTCATACCAAGCTTTAGGCAAATGACGTGCAGCCGCTTGACGGAAAGCAAACTTCGTATTTTCATCAGTAATCAAATACTTGGTAGGCACCTGCTCTGCAACATCCATAAGCATACGGTCAAGTAAAGGCACACGAAGCTCCAAAGAGTGAGCCATTGTCATTTTATCTGCCTTAAGCAAAATATCTCCCGGCATCCACTGATGCATATCGAGATACTGCTTCTTCTTAACTTCCGAAAGACCCTTACCTAAAATTCTGTTGTAAATAGCACCAACAATATCCATAACATGCGGACCTTTACGGTATTCAGGCTTCAAAAGTTTTACAGCATCTTCCTCATTGAAAACCTTTGACTGGCCAATAAAATGCTCCTCAGCTGGAGCCAAATTAGCGTACAAATGCCATGCTCCATGGAAATGCTTTCCTTTTGCTGCTCTACCAATTGCATAACGCAACTTTTTCGGCAACTTTGCGAGCATACGCGTCACAACTTTAATAAGCTTGGAACGCGTGTGAACACCATAATCAATGTATCCTGCAAATAATTCATCTGCGCCTTCGCCGCTTAACACAACGCGCAAATCCTGAGAAGCTAGCTTCGCTAGGAAGAACAATGGGACGCAAGAGAAGTTAGAATCAGGCTCATCTAAATACCATTGAATCTGCGGGAAATAACGGAATGCGTCTTCAGCATCAATAATTTCAGATTTATTATTCAAGCCGATAATTTTCGCCAATTCTCCAGCCTGCTTGGACTCGTTATAACGTCCACCAGCAAAACCAATTGAATACGTGTGCTCTGGGCGAGCAACAGCGGCAACATAGCTAGAATCTACGCCTGAAGAAAGGAAGGAACCAACTTCAACATCTGCAATCTGATGAGCTTTAACAGAATCGCAAACAGTTTTATCAATCAAATCCACAAGCTCGTTCAAATGCTGCTTGCTTTCACGGAAATTAGGATCGTAATACTGTTCGATTTTCATCTCACCATTTTTATAAGTGAAGCAATGTCCTTCAGGAAGCTTAAACACGCCCTTAAAGAAAGTCTCACTAATTGCAGGATATTGGAAAGTCATAAAAGGCTTAAGCGCGTTCTCGTTTAGTTCCTTCTTAAAATCCGGGTGACGAAGAAGAGATTTAATTTCGGAACCATACATAAAAGTACCGTTCATTTGCGCATAATAGAAAGGCTTAATACCAAAATGGTCGCGAGCGCCGAACAATTCTTGAGTTTGCTTATTCCAAATAACAAACGCAAACATTCCGCGCAAACGTTTAAGTAAATCCTTACCCCACTGTTCATAACCGTGCACTAATACTTCTGTATCGCAATCAGTGTGGAAAATGTGACCAGCTTTAATAAGTTCTTCGCGAAGTGGCTTGTAGTTATAAATTTCACCGTTGAATGTAACTGCAAGATTTCCGTCTTCGTTATACATTGGCTGAGAACCGCCGTGAAGATCAATAATGCTTAAACGACGAAATCCCAATGCTGCATGATCATCAATCATTGTGCCATACTCGTCAGGCCCACGGTGAGCAATTACATCCGTCATATCTTTAACAATTTGTTTTTTGACGTTAATTGGGGTGTCATTAATGAACCCAGCAATTCCGCACATTTATTTCTCCTCGTAAGGTGCACAACACAAGTCATATTATTTTCCAACAAATTATTTTCCTGCTACTTATGCAGAAAATCTATAATGTCTTAGAAAATCTAGTCTGATATGCAATGTTACATCAAGCGCTTTATGTTATTGAAGAATATCAAGCAAAAACATAACAAAATACTACTCAATACAGCGTTTGTAAACTATTGTTTGGAAGCATTAAATAGATACTAATAGCGCGTTATTATGATGATATGGAACCTTTGCAACGCTGCGTAGTACTAGCAGCAGGAGATTATTACGACAATACACGTGAGCATGTGCCGGATCGCGCACTAACTATTGCTGCAGATGGTGGATGGGATCATGCATGCGAATTAGGTTTGCATGTAGATGCTCTTATTGGAGATTTTGATTCTGTTCGCCTTAAGCTTCCTACCGACGCCATTATTACACGTTTGCCATCTGAAAAGGACGATCCAGATTTACTTTCCGCATTAAAAGTTGGATGGTCTAAAGGAGCTAGAGAATTCCATATTTTTGGCGGCTTAGGTGGACGCGTTGACCATACAATTTCCAATATTCAACTTATGGTTCGCTTAGCTCGTCGCGGCGGAATTGGCTTCTTATATGGCGACGGTCAAATCGTTACCGCTATTCACGATGGTTCACTTGATTTTCCAGCATCAAACGGAAGCGAATCTCGCATAGTTTCAGTGTTTTCGCACACTCCTGTTTCAAATGATGTAAACGAGACTGGTCTAAAATATCAGCTTGAGCATGCTGTTATGCACGGCGACGCTGTTCAAGGTTTAAGCAACGAATTATTAAACAACACACCGGCTCATATTGATGTTCATGAAGGAACGCTTATTGTAACATTCCCAATTAACGCTCCTTTGCCGCAAGTTAGCTGGTTCAAGAGGCCTGTTGGAGATTTAGGTAAAATTGACACTTCTATTTCTGAAGCATTAGCTGTTCCTCTGGAAAGTGAAGCAACTCCAACTGACTCAACTACTGCAGCTGCAGAGTCTATGACTTACAACGAATAGACCTTTAACTCTTTACACATTACGTGCACTGTTCTGCAACTTTTCGTACAGACCGCACACTAAAATAAACACCGTTAATTCAAATAACGATGACCACAATGCGTGAGTTTTCATCGCGAAAATAGCGCGACTTAAACGTTGCGCACGAGGTCTCACTCAAGGGAGAACCACATGACAGTCAAGATTGGTATTAACGGTTTCGGTCGCATCGGTCGTCTTGCATTCCGTCGTATTTTTGAGCTTCAAGCTCGCGGCGGTCAAGCCGGTGATATCGAAGTCGCAGCCATCAACGATCTGACCACTCCTTCTATGCTCGCCTACTTGCTTAAGTACGACAGCACCCACGGCACATTCCGCCACGATGACGGCACCCCAGTTGAGGTGACTTCTACCGAAGACGCAATCGTCGTAGACGGTAAGACTTATAAGGTATACGCCGAGAAGGACGCCAATAACATTCCATGGGTTAAGAATGATGGCGTTGAATTTGTGCTTGAATGCACCGGTTTCTATACTTCTGCAGAAAAGTCCCAGGCTCACTTGAACGCTGGCGCTAAGAAGGTTCTTATCTCCGCTCCTGCTAAGGATGAAACCACCCCAACAGTCGTATTCGGCGTAAACCATCAGATTTTGAAGGCCTCCGACAACATTGTTTCCGCTGGTTCTTGCACCACCAACTCCATGGCTGCCATGGTTAAGCTCTTGCAAGATAACTGGGGAATTAAGTCCGGCTTCATGACCACAATCCACGCTTACACCGGAACTCAGATGATTCTTGACGGCCCACGCGGCTCCAAGCCACGTAACAACCGTTCTGCAGCTTGCAACACCATTGAGCACTCCACCGGCGCTGCTAAGGCAATCGGCAAGGTTGTGCCAGAAGTTAACGGCAAGCTCCAGGGTCACGCACAGCGTATTCAGGTTCCAGATGGTTCCGTTACCGAGTTGACCACCGTTCTTGAGAAGCCAGCAACCACTGAAGAAATCAACGAAGCCTTCAAGAAGGCTTTTGAGAACTGCGAGTACTTCGGCTACAATGCCGACAGCATCGTGTCTTCCGACATTATTGGCGACACCCACGGTGGCGTTTTCGACCCAACTCAGACCGATGTGAACACCGTTGACGGCGTAACTTTGGCTCGTACCGTTACCTTCTACGATAACGAGTGCGGCTTCACCGCTAACATGATTCGCACCCTTCTTTACTTCGCTGAAATCTCCGAGTGATTTCGCTCAAGTAAAAATCAGAATAATCTGATTTTGTAAGGTTTATAAAACCCCTTGTGCTGCTTTCTAAGCTCACAAGGGGTTTATTTTTTAGATTCACATTAAGTCAAAAGTTGGTATAGCATATCATGTAACACAAAATTGCTACTAAGCCACGCAATATAAGGGGAAACGCAATGAGTAAAAAACATGCAGAAACAGGAAAAGCAACTCCTGCTATTGCTCAATTAGAAAAAGCAGGAATCAATTTTAGAATTGCTCAATATGAGCATGATGCAGATCATATGGATGACGGCTATGGGATTGAAGCTGCTGAAAAACTTGGAGTAAGTGCCGCCCAAGTTTGTAAAACACTTATGGTTGATACTGGCGAAAAGCGAGTAGTTGGAATTGTTCCAGTAAATGGACGACTAAATATGAAAGCAATTGCTGCAGCTGTTGGCGCAAAGAAAGCTAGTATGACAAGCCCAGAAGTTGCGCAACGTGAAAGCGGATACGTGGTTGGCGGAATTTCGCCGTTTGGTCAGAAAACACATCATGAAACAGTTCTTGACACTAGCGTAATGCAGTTTGATGAGATTCTTGTTTCTGGAGGAAAGCGCGGACTTGACGTGGTGCTTAATCCTCAAGACATCGTAACATTGTTAAATGCAACCGTTGCAGATATTGCAGCATAAGTTTTCTGCAACGAGATTTAGCATAAGCTAGGCGTGAGCTAGTATAACGTCTTGGCAACGTGCGATAATCCCTAAGGTTGTTAATTAATCGTTAAGGAGTACCATTATGGGTATGCGTGGCCGCAAGCGCAAGGCGCGTCGTAAAAAAGCAGCAAATCACGGCAAAAGGCCAAATGCTTAAGCTGTAATTTTTGCTTATAAATACTATAAAGCCCGCTTCTACGCGGGCTTTTTGTTTTGATTATCTGCATAAATCTGCAAGCTCGTGCTTTAACTGAGTTCTAGCACGATTAAGCCTGCTCATAACAGTACCAATTTTTATGCCTTCTTCTTTGGCAATCTGCTTATAAGATTTCCCATTGATAGCAGCCTCAACAAAAACTTTTCTGCGATCAGGAGGAAGAGTTCCTAAAGCTGCAATAATCTCCTTAGGAGCGAATCCTTCAAAATACTCTTGTTCCGCAGAAACCAGTCCACTTGGAGCATGATTAGAAGCTTCGTAAATATCCCAATCGTTATAATCGCCAGTTTTATCGTTTGCTCGCTTAGGCGCACGCTTTTCTTTTGCGTATTGATTAAAATACAAATTGCGCTCAATCCTGTTAATCCAAGCTGAAAAATTTGTGCCAGGATGAAAAGTTGAGAAAGATTTTAGCGCACGCTCAAAAGTATCTTGTACTAAATCTTGAGCATCCTGCGCATTATTGGTTAATCGCATAGCTTGAGTGTATAAAGAATCAACACATGGAGTAATAAGCTGCTCAAATTGCTCATATTTACGCTTAACAAGCGCGCACTTATTAGACTTAGTCATAACTTAATAATACTTTTTACTTTGCACATAGATTTGCAAATATCTCGACGAATCGCTTTGTAGATTGCCCGCGCGCCAAAACCCGCCATTGCGGTAATATTGTGACTATGCCAACAAATATTAAAGAATTGTTAGATGCTTTAAATGCAGCTCCATTTCAAGAGGAAAACACTCCACTTTCAAAATCGTGGCTGCTTGGTTTCGATACTGAGACGACCGGAGCAAATATTGGTAAAGACGCAATAGCTTCCGCAACCTTGGTTTTAAGAAATCCTTCTTTAGGACACGAAGGCGATACTGTTTCTACATGGCTAATTAACCCTCATCAGCCTATGAATCCTAAAGCAAGCGAAGTAAATGGTTTCACAGACGAATACCTTCAAGAACACGGCGGAGAACCTGTAGAAGAACTTGAAACCCTGGCACAAGCAGTTAGCTTGGCTCAAGCAAAAAATATTCCATTGCTGGCTTATAACGCACCGTTTGATGTTGCTATGCTTCGTCATGATTTGAACCGTTGGCAACTCAAATCTTTAAATCAACGACCAGCTTGCAGCATAAGCACTCTTACAGAAAACGATGTTCTTACGGTAGATCCGCTAGTTATTGATCGCGCTGTTTCTATAAGACCTGGGAAACGCACTTTAACTCTTACTTCCCGATTCTATGGCGTTGAACCAATTGGTGACTTCCACGATGCTACTGCAGATACTGTGGCAGCTCTTGATTTAGTTGCTCCTATTTGCAATGCGTATGAGCAAATTGGAAGCATGACATTAAGCAAGCTAATGAGTTGGCAGAGAGAAGCATATATTCGTTGGAGAGATAGTTTTAACAAGTGGCTTGAATCTCATGGCCGTGAGCCAATTCGTGGGACTTGGCTTTAAACTTGTTTAAAATAAACAATTTATAATCCAATTGCATTATTGCTTAAAAATATTTACTTATGTTTAGCGAAAAGAAAAATATGACTATGCACAACACGTTGTCACTAACAAGCGCAAGTAAGCTTTTGCAACAATATGGCTTGTTGCGCGAAATGATTCAGCATCACGAGTCACAAGATTCAGTTTCCAATAGCGAAAAAGCTACAGACTCTACGCATTCCCGTAATGAAATATGGTCTTTAAACCCGTATTATTTTGCCAATTTTGATGCGGATGAGTGTTTTGCCCACGCAACTTACGATACTCGCGATATTAAGCCTGGAACTTTGCTTTTTATTAAGGGCAATTTTAAACCTGAATATCTTTTAGACGCAGACAGCAAAGGTCTTAGCGCATACGTTGCTGAGCAGAGTTACGCCGAGTACACAAATGCTGTTGGCTTAATTGTTACAGACGTGCGCAAAGCAATGAGCATACTTTCTGCAGCATTCTTTGGAAATCCTCAAGAAAAACTCACAGTTGTTGGAATTACTGGAACTAAAGGTAAAACAACTACCGCATACTTTACTCACGCTATTCTAAACGCACATTCTGGCTCAAAAGCAGCGTTGTTCTCCTCCGTAGATAACTGCTTAGACGGTGTTAATTACGTTGAGTCAGATTTAACAACTCCCGAGAGTTTCGACGCTTTTAAAATGATGCGCGAAGCTGTAGATAACGGCATGAAATACCTTGTTATGGAAGTTTCTTCCCAAGCTTATAAGGTAAATCGCGTGTACGGGCTTAAGTTTGACGTTGCAGCTTTCTTAAATATTAGTCCGGATCATATTAGTCCTATTGAGCACCCAACTTTTGAAGATTACTTGTATTGCAAACGTCAAATTATTGCAAATACTAAGCGATTGGTATTAAATGCGGATGCTGATCACGCAGATCTTTTGTTGCAAGATGCAGAACGTAACAATGTGCCTGTAACAACTTTTGCAAGAATCCAAAAAGATGAAATAGACAATAGTTCTTGCGAAGCTATGAATAGTGACGATTTAGAAGATAATCACATAGATTATTGCGCATCTGTTAACGACGACGACTATGCCGAGCTACTTACGCCTGACTACATTGCAATGCCTACAGGAAACAGTGAGTCGCATTGCATTTCTATTAGAGATACGGACGAAGATAACGGCGATGAAGACGTACACTACTCTACTGTTGACGACTTTTCGCTTGCAATTGCGGGAGATTTTAATTACGAAAACGCTTTAGCAGCAATTGCTATTGCTGGAGAACTTTCAATTAATCAGGATACTGATTTAGCAGCACTGAAATCTATTGAAAATATTAAGATTCCTGGACGCATGGAAGTATTCAAAGACGCACAGTCTAACACAATTGCTGTTGTTGATTACGCGCATAATTATATTTCCACTAAAGCACTTCTTGATTTTGTTGATGAACGTTACGGTAAGGAAAACCCTAGAATTACACTAGTAACAGGATCTGCAGGTAATAAAGCTTACGATCGTCGTAAGGAAATCGTTCAAGCTGCTCAAAATCGTATTTACCAGTTTATTTTTACAACTGAAGACACAAATACAGAAGACGAAATGGATATTTGCAAAGATATGCGAGGCTACATAACTAACGAAAACGTTAAGTCGCATATTATTATAGACCGTCCAGATGCAGTGGAATACAGTGTTGACGACGCTCGAAAAAGCTTTAATCGCGAAGAAAAATTCAACGTTATTCTTTTGATTGGCAAAGGCGATGAGCGTTGGATTAAACACGAAAACAAGCATGTGCCTTACGAGGGTGATTCAGAAATCATAAAACGTCTTTTTACGCTTTAACATTAAGTATTGCAAAAACGTAGAAGTAAACGCTACGAATACATGCTACAAATAAACGAACGAATAAACCATAAAGAAGATATTAATGACTAATCAAAAATTCCAACCAGTGCTGCTCGGCAGCGATATTAACGCTTACGGAATGGCTAGAGCATTCCATGAAGCATACGGTATTACTTCTATAGCTTTTGCATATTTCCAACTTTCTCCTACAAAATTTAGCAAGATTATTGATGTGAGAATCGTCCCAAATTTTGGCGAGCTTAAAACATTTTTAAGCACAATGCTTTCGTTTGGAGAATCATGGAAGAAAGAGAATCCAAATACTAAGCTTCTACTTATTCCTTGCGGAGATGTTTACGCAAATTTGTTAAGCCAGTGTGGAGAAAAATTGCGCGACTATTTTGCTTTCCACACTTTGCCAAATGAATTAAACCGACAGCTTAGCCTTAAAAGCTCGTTCTATAAAACTTGCGAAAAGTACAATCTTGCACATCCAAAAACTAAGGTAGTAAACGCTGAGGAAGTAGCTTCTTGCGCGTACAAAGATCTTCCATTCGATTTCCCGATTGCTATGAAGCCTGCAGATAGCGCCAAATGGCTTAAAGTCGATTTTGATGGGCGTAAGAAGGCTTTTATTATCAACACGCCTGAGGATCTTGATACTCTTATTCAACGTTCTTATAAAGCCGGTTACGATGGCGAAATGATTTTGCAAGACTTTATTCCGGGCGACGATAGCCGTATGCGCGTTCTAAACGCATACGTAGACAGCGAGCACAATGTGCGAATGATGTTCCTTGGACACCCGCTTCTTGAAGACCCAACTCCAGAAGCGGTCGGCAATTACGCTGCTATTATTCCTGACTACAATGAGGAAGTTTTCCGCAACATTAAAGCGTTCCTAGAAGATATTAAATACGTTGGCGTAGCTAATTTTGATATGAAATACGATGAGCGCGACGGAGAGTATAAACTTTTTGAAATAAACTTACGTCAAGGCCGCTCAAGCTACTTTGTGACTTTAAACGGCTTTAATATTGCGAAATATTTTGTTGAAGATTTAATTGACCATAAGCCTTTTGACGGAAATACTGTATTTGGCCGTGGAGAAAAATTGTGGATGGAAATTCCACGCTCTATTTTCTTAAATTATGTAGCAGAAGGCGAAGAAAAGAAGCGTGGTACTAGTATGATTAGTCGCGGCGATTGGGGCACTACGCTAGAATATAAGAAGGATATGAACCTACTACGCTGGCTTATGATTCGTCATATGTTTTCAATTTACAAGAAGCGCTATGCTGAATTTTTCCGCAATAAGGCGTGAAATACTCCGGCACAATATGGGTTCCGAAAGGAAAATTACACGATGAAACGGCCGTTTTTTGCTGTACTTGGCGGAATGGGTACTCTTGCAACAGAAAGCTATATTCGTTTACTGAATAAAGAAACACATGCTCATAATGATCAAGAGTTTTTGGATTATGTGGTGTTTAACGACGCTTCTGTGCCAGATAGAACGGCTTATATTGTTGGCAATTCCGAAGAAAACCCATTCCCTGTTCTTGCGGACGACATTAACAAAGCAACGCAAATGGGAGCTTCTTTTATTGTATTAACATGCAATACGGCACATTATTTTTACGATAAGTTCCAAGCTCTTACAAAAGTGCCTATTATGCATATGCCTCGAGGCGCCGTGGCCGAAATTGCTCGACGCTACCCTACTGCTCGTTGCAAGCGCATTGGATTTTTAGGCACTGCAGGATCTCGTAAAGCAGGAGTGTATCAGCGCGCTATTGAAGAAGCGGGATACACGTTTGTAGCTCCAGACGACGACTTGCAGAAACGTATTACTTCGCTTATTTACGATGACGTAAAAGGCACAGGAGACCTTGATTTTCACCGTTACGAATCCGTTTTAAGCGATATGCTAGACCCTTCTGGAGCATGCCGTTGCGACGCACTTATTTTAGGATGCACAGAGCTTAGCGTGCTAAATGAAGCTTTCCCTCTTCCGCAAATTCCTTTAGTTGACGCTCAAGCAGTACTCGTAAAAGATACTGTAGAAAAAGCTAAAGCTTTGCGAAATTAGCAAATTAAGCAGCTAAATAAGAAGCTTGATTCTCAAGACTCGTCAATATTCGGGTGAATTGCAACGCGCTGATCTTTTGGCTTTTTTAAGTCCGGATTCACATGCTCAACAAGCATTGTGCGAGCATCCCCTGCCGTAACAAAGCTTCCGCAAATAAGCACGCCGTGACCGTAGCCAACGCCAAGCTCATCGTCTTCATCAACAAGATTCACAGCCGTTTGAATAGCATCCGGAAGCTCGTCAACACGAATCACGCGATCCCTGCCAAACACGCCTACAGCAATCTTTTCGAGCTCTTCCGGATCCATTACGCGGTCGCGCCAAGAATTACGAGTCACAATAATCTTCGTCAAAATAGGCTCAAGAACACCCAAGTATTCTTCAACCTGCTTATCTGCCATCATTGCAACAACACCAATAAGCTGCTCAAAATGATAGTTTTCTTCAATAGTTTCACGAAGAGACTCAGCAGCATTCACATTATGACCACCGTCAACAATAATCGTCGGCGAAGTACGAACCTGCTCAATACGACCCGGAACCTTAACCTGGCTTAAAGCTTCAGCAACCAAATCGCCATCTAAAGCTCCATTTACCGGTAGCACAACTTCAGCCGCAGCGAGCGCCGCCAAAGCATTATGCGCCTGATGCTTACCAAACTTATCTATTGGAACATCCTCATAAGTGCCAAGAGGCGTGCGCAAGGTAACAAGCTGGCCGCCAACTGCAGGAGTACGAGAAACAACTTCAAGCTCGCCGTCACCATAAGAAGAATCGCGCAATAATTTAGCATTATTACTCTCAGCAACTTCCTTAATAATTGGCAAAACCTTATCCTCATGCGGCTGAGGACCTAAAATTACAGTGCAATTTGGCTTAATAATGCCAGCTTTTGTGCGCGCAATCTCTTCAACAGTGTTTCCAAGCCACTGCATGTGATCCATATCCACAGGGCCAATAATTGCAGCATCCGCGTCCATAACATTCGTAGCATCCCATTCGCCACCCATGCCAACTTCCATTACAGCAACATCAACAGGAGCATCCGCAAAAGCCCAAATTGCCATGGCTGTAAGCACTTCAAAAAAGCTCATTTTTGGCTTACCGTCAGCCTCCATACGAGCATCAACCATGTCGATAATATCTTTCATTTGATCCCAAACATCAATAAAATCGTCGTCGCTGATTTCTTGACCATCAATCATAATGCGCTCGTTTATGCGCTCTAGATGTGGAGAAGTGTAAAGACCAGTGCGCAAACCGTATGCTCGGCACAACGACTCAGCCATGCGAGCAGTAGAACCCTTGCCATTCGTGCCAGTAATATGAATAACGTGCATAGACTTTTCTGGATGCCCAAGAATATCGAGAATTAAGCGCATTCTGTCTAAATCAAGATTAGTTTTATTATGCTCAGGAGCGCGGCTCATAATATTGCGCTCAATATCAACAATTCGCTCATTATTGCAATTTGGATGTTCCATAGACATAACTGCACTCCCCTAATTTTGTGCTCACTTACTCATTTTCCAAATATATAGATTAGTTTATGCCAACAACAGAAACCCAATGAAATATTGTGACAATATTCACATAACAAAACTTTCATCAACACACTTTGTAAATTACATATAAAATCTGATCTTTTTAATCCAAAAAACTCGCGCAAAACAGTAAATAAGACTATGTTAGTTATTGTCTAGTTTAATTCCTAGTTTATTTTTATTTACACACAAAAAGAAGTGTTAAGGAGTCGCATAATGGCAGAAAATACGCCAACAGAGCACGGTGAAGAATTAAAATCTGACGGTACACAAAAGGCGGAAGACCGCGTTAACAATCGTTCTCTTCGACCAAATAGCGATTCTTTTAAAGATTTTATGACAAGCAGCTGGGATAATCAGGAGCCAGAAGTTAAGCATCTTGAATCCAGCAAGTATATTCCAGCACGTTTAGACGCACTTTCAAAGCGCTTCCCAGGAGAACGCTTAATTATTCCTGCAGGACAGCCAAAGGTACGCAATAACGATTGCGATTACGCTTTCCGCCCAGACACGACTTTTGCCTACTATACTGGCTTGGGTCAAGATTACGAGGCTGGAGCCGTACTTGTTATGGAACCGGTAGACGAAGACAGCAAGGAAGCTAAAGCCTGCAAAAATCATATTCCAGAGCTTTTTGTAGCCCCACGCGCAGATAACAGCACCTCAGCATTTTATAGGGATCCACACTACGGAGAATACTGGGTTGGCCCACGCGCAGGCTTAAAAGAACTTAAAGCCATGACCGGTATTGAAACGCGCGATATTGCTGAACTTGACGACGCTATTTCCAAGAACGTAAGCGACGACGCAAATGGCGAAGGCGTTCGCGTTCGAATTATTCGAGAAACCGACCCGGAGCTTACCGCAAAAGTTGAAACAATGCGCGAAGCAAGCGGATTTACAGACGAAGACGCTAATAGTTCCGCTGACGACAAACTGCACGAATTTGCTGCAGAGGCACGCATGCTTAAAGACGATTACGAAATTCGAGAAATGCGCAAAGCTATTGCAGCCACAAAACTTGGTTTTGACCGCATGCTTACGCGTTTGCCTAATGCTTTAGGTCATGAGCATTCCGAGCGCATGATTGAGGGTGCTTTTAATTCCGTTGCTCGCGAGGAAGGAAACGAAGTAGGCTACGACACTATTGTTGCTTCCGGCAAGCACGCGCCAATTTTGCACTGGATGCGCAATACTGGCGTTGTTTCCAGCGGAGAATTGCTACTTATTGATGCCGGCGTTGAAGTTAACAGCCTCTACACTGCTGACATTACACGCACTTTCCCAACAAACGGCAAGTTTACCGACTTGCAAAAGAAGCTTTACCAGTGCGTTCTTGACGCTCAGCAAGCTGGTTTTGAGGCTGCTAAGCCGGGCGCAACCTACTCAGATATTCACCACGCCTGCATGCGCGTGCTTGCAGAACACTTGCACGAATGGGGAATTTTGAAGGTAAGCGTTGAAGAATCACTGTCTCCAGAAGGCCAACAGCATCGACGCTGGCATGCGTGCGGCGTTGCTCATCATCTTGGTTTGGACGTGCACGACTGTGCTCAAGCACGCTACGAGTCTTATCAAGGCGCAAAAATTACTCCAGGCATGATCTTTACAATTGAGCCAGGATTATACTTTGCGTCTAACGATTTGATGCTACCGGAAGAAATGCGCGGAATTGGAATTCGTATTGAAGACGATGTTCTGATGACTGAAAACGGTCCAGAATGGCTTTCTATTGACATTCCAAAGCAAATCGATGACGTAGAAGCATGGATGGCCGAGCAAGCTCACAAAAGTGATATTTTTCAGCATTAATCAATAAATTAAAATAATAAAAAATATAATAAAACGAAATAATAATAAATATAGTACGCCAGCATAAGTTAAGTTAAACGTACACAATATGGCACTTATGGTGCGCTCTATAGAAACGTAACATGCATTGCGCATGTTACTTATCGCAAGGGCACACCATAATTGTTTATGTAGCATTTTTACAAGCAAAATTTGCACCAAAATGCTTTTGAAGAAGCGAGAAGATATTTATAAAAGTATAGCTCTACAAACTTGCTGCACTGACGCGCGCGAAAGGAATATTATGACTAAGCCAATTGTTCTTTCACTCGGCGAACTTTTATGGGATTTACTTCCACACGGAAAACGTGTTGGCGGAGCGCCAGCAAATTTTGCATATCATGCACAGTGCCACGGAGCGCAAAGTTGCATGATTAGTGCTGTTGGTCAAGACCAACTCGGCGACGAGCTGATTGACAAAGTGAACAAAGCCGGAATCACATCAATTATTCAACGCAACGCGTGGCCAACAAGCACTGTGGAAGTAACGCTAAAAAAGGGAATACCAGAGTACACTATTCTGCGAAATATAGCATGGGATCATATTCTTTACACTCGAGAGCTCATTGATTTAGTAGAACGAGCAGATGCGGTATGCTTTGGCACTCTAAGCTTACGTTCTCAAGAAACTCACGACACAATTTTACAATTGTTAAAGCATACTAAGCCTGGAGCAATGAAGTTCTTCGACATAAATATTCGAAGCGACCACTATTCTAAGGAACTTATTGATACTCTTCTTCAGCAAGCCACCGTTTTTAAGCTTAACGATTCTGAACTGTTCCTACTTAGAGACATGTTCAATATTCGCGACACTTCAGACGAGGAAGCTTGCAAGTGGTTCCAAGCTCGTTACGCACTAGATTATGTGATTCTTACAGGCGGCTCTACTTTTAGTACGATTACTACTAGCACCGGAGAAAGCTCTACTATTCCAACGCCACACGTTGATGTTCTTGACACAGTTGGTGCTGGGGACTCGTTCTCAGGAACATTCGCAGCACATATTCTTAAAGGCGAAAGTCTCGAAGAAGCGCATCGAGCAGCCGTTAATACCGCTGCATTCGTATGCACTCAGGAAGGCGCATGGCCAAAGTATCCTAAACAAATACCGGATTATTTAGCAAAAGCCGGAAAATAAAAATAAAAAATAAAATTTAACTCATAAAATCAATAACGCCACTTCATAACCTATGAAGTGGCGTTATTTAGTTCGTGGGGCCTCAGGGGCTTGAACCCTGGACCGACGGATTATGAGTCCGTTGCTCTAACCGACTGAGCTAAAGCCCCACGCTAACAAAGTTAGCAACGACTAGATTAGCACATACCCATAAACGTCGCCAACCTAAGTGAGTCGAACTCAAATAAAAAGCATCACACGCGCTCAGTTCGTCCGGAAGCAAAGTTATCAAGAGCACCAGTTGCGCGCAAAGCCAAGTAAACAAACCACACAAGCACGCCGGAAAGCAGCAATCCGCTTATAAGCTCTGTAATCATATGAATCGTAATATAAGTAGGAGATTTAGCCTGATACTTAGTGAAGCTTAAGAACACACCATACTCAAAAGCCACAAGCAAACCAGAAAGAGCACTCAAAGTCAAATTAAACTTTCGATACTTAGCAATCAAGAATGGAATTTCCGCAAAAACACCCTGCAGCAAAGCAGAAATAACAGTATCCCTAATATTAAAAGGAGAACCAAGCAAAACCTGCACAAAAGCTGCAACAACATTCACATACACTGCAGAACCAGGCTTACGAATTAAAAGAAGCGCAAGAGTGCCAGACAAATACCACACGCCGTGCGTAATACTTGCGAAACCAGGAAGAACCGCTGCATTAAGAGTACGAATTATTGGAATAAACACCAAGCCGTATCCGCACAAAATAACGCCAAAAACAGCAGATAAAGCAGCTCCCAAAGCAATATCTGCCACACGCCAACGCAAATTAGCAACAATTGAAGGCTCCGGATTAGCTTTAGCATTCGCACTATCCGTTACAGTAGTTGCAGAAGTTGCAGAATCTACAGAAGTAGATGATTTCGCTTCATCACTATCAATACTATTATCAATATTCGTGTTAAAAATATTGCTCATAAGAAATCCTTTATCTTAAAATGCTGCGCATTGTAAATACTTAACTGAGCACTTCCTGACCTACGCAACCCGGGCAGAAGCACCAACGAGTAAGTCTATCACCTTAAACAAAAGAAACACATGCTATAACAAATTTGCGTTATCAAAGTAAGTTATAACGCAATATAAAACCGCAGAAATCTAGGATTATAGGGGTTATAGGCCAAACTTTAGCAAGATGCAATCAAAAACAAAAAACACCGCTGAGATTTCAGCGGTGCTCTAATTTGTACCCCCTAAGAGAGTCGAACTCTTGTTGTCAGATTGAAAGTCTGGTGTCCTAACCGTTAGACGAAGGGGGCTTCGAACCAAACCATATGATACTAACACTCAGAAAAGAGTCACGCAACTTACGGCGTGTTGAGATTAAGTACGTCTTAATTGCGTGTGTGTTTACGGTGGTTATGAGATGTGGCTGTGAGTAGTGGGTGTGAGTGGTGGGTGTTGCTTGTCTCGCAGCGCTACGCTCGTGTTTGCTGTTGCGCGAGTTTGTGGGGATTTCTCTCCTCGCACGTCCCGTCCTTCGGGCGCTCTGGCTGTTAAAGGCGCTTAGTGTGTTCGCCTTTCTTAAAGAATGTAGCTTCTCAGTCCTCTTTTAGTGCTCGTAAAGAAATCCCCCAAACTCTGCGTGCTAATTCGTTAATAACCGTGCTCATCGCAGAGATTTTTCGATTTTTCTTCTTCGCTCGACGAATCAGCAGCCTTCGGCTCTGACGTTCGCCTCGCTCAGTGCGAAAAATCTCAAATCTCACCACACGAATATTCCTGCAACTAAAGTAACGCAATTAAGCTGCGGGTGGGTGCGTAGATAGGAGTGCTTGGTGTGGCGTGTGCAGCAGCGATAATACTAGTGTTCGCTAATCAACAGAGATCAGCGTCAGCAGAGCACTGGCGCAAAGCCTCACAAGCATCGTTCACAAAGCACTAATGCGCGGTAGGTGAAGTCGTGAATCGTGCGACCAGCATCCAAGCCTTTGCGCTCAAAATTAGTAAGAACTCGACCAGCAAAGCGCTCAGATTCGTTAAAATCTGCGTGTGGAAGAGCTGCTGCAGTATCGGCAGTACCTTTTCCAACATGCTCAATTGGAAGACTTACGCTTAATTCACCAATATTTGCAAAATCTTCGCGAGAATCCATAATCTCATGCACATGCAAAGCATAGTCCTCAATATCTGTAGCAATGCGCCAAACGCCCTCTTTACGCAACGCCTGGTGGATTGTAGAGGCAAGCTCTGGTTGCACAATACGACGCTTATGGTGGCGCATTTTAGGCCATGGATCCGGGAAGAAAGTCCAAACTTCTTCTAAAACTCCGCGGTCACAAGCTGCGAAGAAATCAGGAGCGTTAATTTGCGCAATACGAAGATTAGTTAAACCTTGTTTTCCAGCTAAAAGCATTGTGTGAGCAACGCCTGGATCATAAACTTCAAGCGCCAAAAAGTTAGTTTCCGGCAAACGTTCTGCTGCAGCAACAACGTTTTCGCCCTGACCGGAACCGATTTCAACAATAAGCGGATTATTATTGCCCCACTTATCTTTAATCCAATCATGCGTAATGTGCAAATTTTCGCGCAATCTAAAAGAGCCAGGAGCTTCAGTAACATCTAATAAGTACTGACTTGCATAACGCTCCTGAGCGTGCTGTAAACGCGCATCTAAGCGTCCAGAACGACGCACAAACGACAATACAGTGCGTTGCTTGGCTTGCATAGTGTTTTCGCTTTCATTTTCACTGCTCATTAGATTACTTTCGTTATTCGGCTATACGCTTTTAGTTAAATTCACATGACTTTAGTCATGCTCGAACTCTTGTTTTATGCTATCAAAAAGTATAAAAAAGCAGCGAAAGTGTTAAACAAACGCTGCTTAATTAAGATTTTTATTTCGTAATACGCTTTAAGAGAACAAGTCTCGAGCAGTATTGCCGTTTGGAGCATCCTCTACTTTAATATTCACTTGTGCAGGACTGAGCAAGAACACGCGAGGAGTTACACGCTCAATAGAACCACGCACACCGAATACTACGCCAGCAGAGAAATCAACAATTCGATACGCCACAGACTCAGTTACGCCAGTTAAATTAAGCACTACTGGAACGCCATCTCTTAAAGCGCGACCAACCATTTGCGCATCGTCATAAGACTTTGGATGAATGGTAGTAATACGGCTCATGCGATTAAGACTTGCGCGAGCAGAAGTGCCACTAGAGCGAGAATCGTCTCCGTGCTGCGACGCAACAGGTGTTACCGATCGATCGTTGTCAAAGGAAGTTTCTGGAACATCAGCTTCAACATAATCATCATCTTCTTGAACATCTGCCATACCAACGTACGACATTACGTTCTTCATAAAGCTAGCCATGAAGCCACCCTCCTCTCGTTACACCTAACGCAAAAAATCAGGAATATCTAGTTCATCCGGTTCAGAAGACTGCGGCTGAGCAGGTTCTGGATTAGATGCATACTGCTGATTTGCTGCAGTATCAAACATAGAAGGCATAGAAGCAGGCTGCTCTGCTTGTGTAGCAGCAGATTCTTCCCTCATAGCAGAAGTAGACTTTGCTGGAGCAACAGACTTTACATCTGCCTGCATATCAACAAACTGGCCGGCTGTTGCTGAAGATTCTTCCGACTTAGAGTGAGCGTCGAAACCTGCAGCAATAACAGTCACACGTACTTCGTCACCGTAGGAATCATCCAAGGAAAGACCCCAAATAATTTGTGCTTCTGGATGAATAGCCTTACGAACAAGCTCAGTTGCAGCAGACGCTTCTTGAAGCTTCAAATCGCTTGGGCCTGCGATGTTAATCAAAGCACCGTGAGCACCTTCAATGCTTTCCTCAAGAAGAGGCGAGCTGATAGCGATTTCGGCAGCCTGAGTTGCGCGATCTTCGCCCTTTGCAGAACCGATGCCAAAGAGTGCTGTACCTGCGCCGCGCAAAATAGCGGTAACATCGGAAAAGTCCACATGAATGTACGAATTTGTGGTAATCAAATCCGTAATACCCTGAACGCCAGCAAGCAATGCGGTATCTGCCGTCTTAAATGCTTCAATAATACCGATTGTGCGATCCGAAATTTCCAAAAGACGATCGTTTGGAATTACGATTAACGCATCAACTTCTTTGCGAAGATTTTCGATACCAAGTTTTGCAGATGCAGCACGCTGAGGGCCTTCAAAACCGAATGGACGCGTAACAACTGCAATAGTTAAAGCACCCTGCTGATGCGCAGCACGAGCAACTATTGGGCTAGCACCAGTGCCTGTACCGCCGCCTTCGCCGCAGGTAACGAACACCATATCAGCGCCCTTAAGTGCTTCTTCAATATCTGATTGATGATCCTGTGCAGCTTTTGCACCCTTCTCAGGATCAGCACCAGCACCAAGACCTCGGCTTGAAGCGTCCGATAATGAAATCTTTACATCAGCATCAGAACGCAGTAAATCTTTAGCGTCAGTATTAATGGCTACAAATTCTACATTCTGTAGACCCTCGCTGATCATCCGATTGACGGCGTTACCGCCGGCACCACCGACGCCGACTACCTTGATGATGGTTTTGTCGTTGAAATTGTCAGTCTGGGCAATCTCGCTCACCGTTTTCTCCTGTCACTCACGCACGTTTACACAATATTTTAGCGCAAAACGCTCGATACTGACGACGTTTTAACAATAAACTGAAAAAATGTCACTGATTTGATAATACACCGGGCTATATGCAAATATACATAGCCGGTAATTTTCTTTGAATAATCACAAGATAATCGCAAAATAATCAGCATATAAAAATGGCCAAAAGCCTAGAAAACTCTAGTAACTAGCATCCATTGGATCGTCGCCAAACAAGGCTTCGCGCTCCTCGTGACTTGTAGTACGAGAATCCAACCAGCCGTATGGCAAATGAACTTTTTTAGCAAAACGCACACGCCCACGCGGCGTGTCTAACACTTGTTCCGGCAGACGAAGAGAGCCATCGAGCATGTTGAGATTGCGCTTAACATCCTCAATAGACTCGCATTCCATAAAGTTTTTGCGAGTTCCTCCCCCAACCGGAAAACCCTTTAAATACCAAGCAATATGCTTACGCAAGTCGTGAACAGCCATACGCTCGTCGCCATCATAAAACTCAACCAAAAGATTTAAGTGGCGCAAAATCACTGAGCCAACTTCCGCCAAAGTTGGGTTAACGCGTTCACTACTGCCCGCACAAGCGTTACGAATATCTGCAAAAATCCAAGGCCTACCCTGGCATCCGCGACCGATAGCAACGCCAGCGCAACCAGTTTCTTTAAACATTGCAATCGCATCTTGCGCACCCCAAATATCACCGTTGCCAAAAACGGGAATATCAAGCGCCTCAACAAGCTCCCCAATACGCTGCCAGTCTGAATGACCGCCATAATATTCTGAAGTTGTGCGAGCATGCAAAGTTACAGCAGCGCATCCTTCTTCTTGCGCAATATGACCCGCTTGAATAAAAGTTTCATGACTCTCGTCAATACCAACGCGGAATTTTGCCGTAACAGGGATTCCTGCAGGTTCGCAAACAGAAACGACGCGATGCAAAATTTCTTGCAACAAATCAGTTTTCCAAGGAAGAGCAGAACCGCCGCCGCGTCTTGTAACTTTAGGAACTGGGCAGCCGAAGTTTAAGTCAACATGGTCAGCCATGTTTTCGTCAACAACAATTCGAGCAGCTTGTTCTACAATAGAAGGATTAACACCATAAAGTTGCAGCGAGCGCACTTTTTCGCTAGGCGCAAAACGGCAAAGTCTAAGAGCTTTTGGATTTCGTGCAACTAACGCTCTAGCCGTAATCATTTCTGCCACGTAAAGGCCGTCCGGACCAAATTCTCGGCAGATTACGCGAAATGGCCAGTTGGTAATTCCAGCCATTGGAGACAAAACAACAGGAGTAGCAATATGAACTTTCCCTAAATCCACTGGTTTTATAGAAAAATTCATATTGCTTTAACTCCATTCACTTTAATAATATTTTTGCTTTAATGCTTAAGCTACACTTAAACGATACTTAAGCGCGATTTAGTACAAGCCGCCAGCAGTTGCGATTTTAACAGGCTTAGATTCGTCCTCGCCTGCTTCTTTAGCAACATCCGTAGCGCCGTCAGCCGAACGAGTGCCAACAATCTCAACAGGTCCTTGCGGATATTTAACGCGCTTCTCGTTAATGCGGCTAGCAACGTAATCTGCAACCTTGTCCAAAGAAACGCGCTCTTGCTGCATAGTGTCGCGCTCGCGAATAGTAACAGCATGATCTTCCAAAGTATCGAAGTCAACTGTTACGCACAAAGGAGTACCGATTTCGTCCTCACGACGGTAGCGGCGGCCAATAGCGCCTGCTTCGTCATAATCAATAACCCAATCATGCTGGCGAAGATCCGCAGCCAAATCTTGAGCAACAGACTGCAATTCTGGCTTCTTACTCAAAGGCAACACTGCAGCCTTAACAGGAGCCAAACGAGGGTCAAGTCTAAGAACAGTACGCTTGTCAACGCCGCCCTTAGTGTTTGGAGCTTCATCAACATCGTAAGCATCAACCAAGAACGCCATAAGCGAGCGCGTAAGACCAGCCGCAGGCTCAATAACGTAAGGAACGTACTTTTCGCCAGTAGCCTGGTTAAAGTAGCTCAAATCCTCACCAGAATGCTTAGCATGAGCAGACAAATCGTAGTCAGTACGGTTTGCAATACCCTCAAGCTCTCCCCAATCAGAACCTTGGAAGCCGAATTTGTATTCAATATCGACAGTGCGCTTGGAATAGTGGCTGAGCTTCTCCTTAGGATGCTCGTACATGCGCAAGTTTTCTGGCTTCACACCCAAATCCACATACCAGCGAACGCGAGTGTCAATCCAATACTGATGCCAAGCTTCGTCTGTTCCAGGCTCTACGAAGAACTCCATTTCCATCTGCTCAAACTCACGAGTGCGGAAAATAAAGTTTCCAGGCGTAATTTCGTTGCGGAAAGACTTACCAATATTTGCAATACCAAAAGGTGGCTTTTGACGAGTAGAAGTCATGACGTTCTTAAAATCAACGAAAATACCCTGAGCTGTTTCTGGACGCAAATAGTGCAAGCTGTTTTCGTCTTCAACAGGTCCTAAATGAGTGCGAAGCATCATGTTGAAGTCACGTGGCTCAGTCCAGTTTCCGCGAGTTCCGCAATCTGGGCAAGCAATATCTTTTAAGCCGTTTTCTGGCATTTTATCGCCATGCTTTTCGGCATAAGACTCTTCCAACTTGTCTGCACGATGACGCTTATGGCAGTTCAAGCACTCAATCAAAGGATCGTTAAACACGGAAACGTGACCGGAAGCAACCCAAACTTGCGAAGGCAGAATAACGGAAGTATCCACGCCAACAACATCGCCGCGCGTGGTTACCATGTAGCGCCACCATTCGCGCTTGATATTATCCTTTAACGCAACGCCCAACGGACCATAATCCCACGCGGAGCGCGTGCCACCGTAAATTTCGCCAGCTGGGAACACAAAACCTCGACGCTTAGCCAAGGACACGACTTCATCAAGCTTTGAAACAGCCACAATACACCTTTTCGTAAAACTAGAAAATTCGGGTGAAACGGTGTTAATTATAGAAAAACCCTGTGACGCTTGTAGAATTATCAAAATAACATAAATATTGCAGTTCGTTTGCCGTTGCGCGAGTTTAAAGGAATTACTATGAGCGAAAATAATAGCGAGAATACAAAAGACAATGCGAGCGAGCACAAAACTAACACTGTTGCGGCGTTGTGTATTGCTCCAAGCGGAGTTGGTGACGAGTTAAGCGAGTACGTTGCGGATGCTGTGAAAGTTATTCGCGATTCTGGATTAAAAAACGAAACTAACGCAATGTTCACGAATATTGAGGGCGAATTTGATGACGTTATGCGCGTTGTTCGTGACGCAACTATGACGCTAGTTAATAAAGGATACCGAACTGGGGTAATCTTAAAGTTGGATATTCGCCCTGGTTTTAGCAATCAAATTGACGCAAAAGCGGCGCTCGTAAATAAAATTCTCGACGAACGGAATAAAGAAGAATAAAACTGAAATCAAATAATCTCAAAACTCAAAAAAGTTATAATAAAACAAAGGAAAGCAGGAATTTATGCTGCAACTTACGGCAGTTCAGAAAATATTATCCGATTTAGATGAAACCCAAGCAGAACGAGAAAAACAATACAAATACTTTCATCAACATCCTGAACTGTCAATGAAAGAAGATCATACAGCTCAAACAATTATTGATATTCTTAGCAAAGCTGGGATTGAAACAAAACGAGTTGGAAAAACAGGCGTTGTGGCAGAGATTAAAAACGGCGAAGGTCCTGTTGTTGCTATGAGAGCGGATATCGATGCGCTTCCAATTAAAGAAAATTCAGGAAAAGATTACACTTCAACAGTTAGCACGCAAGACGAAAATGGCAAAACGGTTGGAGTTTCACACGCTTGCGGTCACGATTTTCATATTTCCAGCCTACTTGGTGCCTTGAAGGCTTTTAATGAACATAAAGATGCTTGGAGAGGAACGTACATTGGCGTTTTTCAGCCTGGAGAAGAAACAGCTCAAGGCGCAAAAGACTTGGTGGAAAATGGCATTACGAGCATGATTGCAAAGCCCGACGTTTACCTTGGTCAGCATGTGTTGGGTGCTATTCCTGCAGGAACAGTCGGTATTCGTCCGGGCGCGTTCTTAACTACTGCAGCTTCGATTCGCGTGCACATTTTTGGTAAAGGTTCGCATGGTTCTATGCCCGAGTTGAGCGTTGACCCGGTGGTTGTTGCTTCATCAATTGTGCTTAAATTGCAGACGATTGTTTCTCGCGAACTTGCAGCTAAAGATTACGCAATTGTTACAGTTGGCGCGCTTAATGCAGGAAGTAAGTCGAATATTATTCCTGATGACGCCGAGCTTTTAATTAACACAAGAACTTATAGCGAAGATACTCAAGAATTTGTGCACAATGCTATTGAACGAATTGTGCGTGGAGAGTGCGAGCTTGCAAGATGTCCTAAAGAACCAGAGTTTACGTATTCTGATCACTATCCGCTTACGAATAATGATCAGAATGCATCTTTGCGCGTGCGTAAAGCTTTTGATGAATACTTTGGAGAAGATTCTGTAGATATTTCGCGCGCTTCTGCTTCGGAAGATTTTTCTATAGTCGCGAACGCTTTTAAAACTCCTTACGCTTACTGGGGCTTAGGTGGTTTTGCGGATATGCAGAATGCTCCTGGAAATCACAATCCGGCATTCGCCCCAGATTTGCAGCCCACTCTTAATCGCGGATTAGAAGCTGCAGTCGTAGCAGCTTGCGCTTGGCTCGCTAGCGAAAAGTAACAAATCTTAGTGGGATACTAGGCATTTTTTACGCCGCCAAAACGACGGTCGCGATGCGCATAACGGTCGATCGACCTCCACAGCGCTTCGCGGCCGTAATCCGGGAAGAGTTCTGGCACAAAATCAAGCTCCGCGTAAGATGCTTGCCAAGGCAAAAAGTTGCTAGTGCGCTGCTCGCCGGAAGTGCGAATAACCAAATCGCAATCTGGAATATCTGGATTATACAAGTGCTCAGCAATCATTTTTTCAGTAACACGATCGCCCTTAATTTTGCCATTTTGAATTTCTTTAGCAATTTGCGCACAAGCATCCGCAATTTCTGCACGACCGCCGTAATTTATGCAAAAAACAACATCAATAGTTTTGTTGTTCTTGGTAATTTCCTGCGCTTTTTCCAACTCGTCAATAACAGACTTCCACAATCTAGGGCGCCTTCCTGCCCAACGAACGCGCACTCCCCACTCGTTCATTTGCGCAACTCTGCGGTGAATAATATCCCTAGAAAATCCCATTAAGAAGCGCACTTCTTGCGGCGAGCGCTTCCAATTTTCCGTGGAAAAAGTGTACAAACTTAAATAGCGCACTCCCGCTTCAATAGCGCCTGCAATAGTGTCAAAAACAACAGGCTCTGCGGCCTTGTGGCCTTCTGTGCGAATCATTCCTCGCTCTTTAGCCCAGCGACCATTGCCGTCCATAATCACGCCAACATGGCGAGGAACCTTGCCCTTAGGAAAATCTGGTATGCGAGAAGGGTCACTAAAAGGAGCCGCCGGAATATTAAGCGACGTATAATCCACGTTTTCAAAAGCCATACTTACGAATGTAACAACCCCATTGAACGAATAAGACACACATCTAAAACAGCGTATTTATAAAATACGCAATCATCTACATATTCATTTCTTCTCGCTTAGGGTTAAGGAACTTTGCCAAACCAAATGCTCTTAAAATTGCAGCTAAAATAATTGGCAAAATTGAAAGAGTTATAAATGTATACGCAAATTCTTCAAGATAGAAGTAAGAGATGCTTGAACCACTAATAATATCAAAAATAAGCATAATTATTACATAAGCAAAAGTAGAAATTAATACGCCAAGAATAGACCCGCCTATATTAGAACGTTTGCGAACAACAAACTGTCTTTGGAAAACCTCTAAAAGAATAATAAAAACCAATGTTGAAATTATGTAAAAAATAAAATACTTCATATTGTAATAATACTGAAGCCAAATGTAGTAAATAGTTCGAACAATAAACCAAACAATAGAAGGTACAATAACAAAATTATTTTTACGAGCAACTTGCGCAAAACCCAATACTACCGCAAGTGGAACTAATGGGTATGAAATATAAACACAATTAATAATTAAAGAATTTATATATACCCAGTTTGGAAATTTAGTAATCATAACAAGATATGTACTAATTGCAACAGCAATAGATAAAATAATTACTAAACCTATTTCTTTTTCGTTCCATTGTGAGCAAAAAGTATTAACAAGCTTTTCGTGCTCATTAAAACGATTATATAAGCTAGATTGAGCGTAACCTCTAGGAGCGCCGTATTGCGGCATACCAGGCCCACCGTACTGCGGACCACCGTACTGGTTTCCACCGTACTGGTTTACACCGTACTGAGACTGGGCGTAGCCTTGTGGGCTGCCATACTGCGGAGCACCATACTGTGAGCCATACTGCGGCTGAGCATACTGCTGCTGAGCATACTGCTGCTGAGCATACTGCTGCTGCGGCTGGCCGTACTGTGTCTGTCCGTACTGAGCTTGAGAATACTGCGACTGCTGAGCGTAAGTTTGTTGCGGCTGAGCATACTGTTGTTGAGCATACTGCTGTTGAGCATACTGTGGCTGTGCATACTGCTGCGGCTGGGTCGGCTGATATTGATTCTGTTGGTATTGATCCTGTTGGTACTGATTCTGCTGGTACTGAGATTGTTGGTACTGATCCTGCTGGTACTGAGATTGATCATATTGCGGCTGATTGTACACATCAGATTGCTGATTTACATAAGATTGCGCGTTTTGAGAAGAATTTTCAGCATTATAAGAATTACTGTTCTCGCTATTAGTCTGATTATTCACAGCGTCAGAATTGTTATTAACGTCCATTTTGACTCTCTAGCTCTCGTAAAACAAACACTTAACGCTCATTTTACTACACGAATAAAAAATATTAAAAGACTTAAATCAGCAAATCACAAAAGGCAAAAAGCGCAAAAATATTGAAAATACTAAAGTCTAACGAAAAATTACAAGCTAACTAATCAGAAATTAGTCCCATTGAACGAATTGGGCGCTCAAGATAATACTCCGCCCAAAGTTTTGCGCAAGAAAGAGTAGAAGAATCAATTTGCACGCCGTCAATAGAATGCCAATCGCCTTGCAAAAGTGCGAATAGTTGAAGACGTGTTTCGTCAGAACAAATAATAGATTCGGTAGTATGATCTCCAGCACACATAACGCCACCGGCAGATGGAGAAAAGTAGCACAAATTTTCTTCTTTTCCGCAAACAACGCAAGTTTTTAAACGCGGAGACCAACCAGCCAAAGACATTGCGCGCAAAAGGTATGAAATTCCAATAGCATTCGGCGCATGCTTTCTGTTAGATAGCGACGACAAAGCAGCAGTAAGCAGACGATACTGCCCGGAAGTATCTTGATATTCACGCATATACTCATCCGTATACTCGTTGGAAACTAGAGCATCTGCAACTTCCAGCATAACGCTTGCATACTCATAGGACGTATAATCGGCACAAATCGGGCCAGCGTAGGCAGATATAGAAACAGCCTGAGATACAACATCCAAAGACTTTCCTTGCGCCAAAAGCACATCAACACGCATAAGAGGTTCAAGTCGGCCACCAAAGCGCGATTTAAGACGACGAACTCCTTTTGCAACAGCACGAACTTTTCCATGCTGCTTTGTGAGCAAAACTACAATCCTATCTGCTTCACCCAAAGGAAAAGCACGAAGCACAACGGCTTCATCGCGATACAACGGCATAAATCAAACTGCCAGTCTAAAATTATTGCAAATCTTAGCAAATAAAAGCGTTTACGCTAAGCCGTCGCTAGTATCGTCATTAGTATCGTCATTATCTGAATCATTATTGAAAGAAGTTGATTCATCAATATGACCGATTATTGGGAATGAAAGATCCGGAATATCCAAACTCAATGGCTTGCTAGGCTCTAAATGCGTAACTGGGATTTGCATAGAATCAGATGCACGCTTTGCAGGAGCTGCAGGCGGGAAAGATGGTATAGAAGACGCAGGTGCAGGTGCAGGTGCAGATTCATCAGCTTCGTGCGTACGATGCGAAACCGGAGGGAAAGCAGGAGGCACGCTCGGCGGCATAGAAGTATTCGCAGCAGGCTTTGCAGCTGGTTTCACTGCTGGCGGCAACGTTGGAGGCAAAGTATTAGAAGCAGAGGAATTATGCATTACTGTGGCACTTTGCAAAAGCTCATCGTTACTATCTTCATCTTCAAGATTTGCGGACTTGCTTTCTGCAGAATGAGCCGTAAAGATCGCGCGCTCAGACTTATTTAGCGCTTCAAACGAATCACTAGAAGGTTGATTATTGTAATCAACCGGAGCAAAAATGCTTTGCTTTTCGTGATCAGGAACATTAGGAACCAATTGAGAGCGAGTAATCTTTGGCAAAACGTTTGAAGCTTCGCCCTTTTCTGCAGAAGAAGCTACAGAAGATGCTACAGAAGATGCGCTAGACACTTTTGCTGCAGGAGCAAAAGATGGAGCGTCAGAAGCGGCAGAAGCAGCCGCAACGGACGCGCGCTTATCTTCAGCAGCAGACGCAGCAGCAATAGCCTCAACAAGAGTATGTCCTGAATAATCAGAATCAACGTACTTGTCTAAACGCTTAAGAGATTCCAAGCTACTTAACAAACGCACGCAAGCATTCAAGTAGTAATCAACCTGACGCTCATCATAACCATGTTTGCCAGTTTTTTGAGTGAAAATAACATTAGAAACATATGTGGAGTTGATGTCATTCAAAGTATTTTCGTCGGTTTCCCACTCAAGCTCGTGACCAAGCATAAGCGCAATCTTATCTAAAGCTTGATCAACCATAATATCTACTTGCTTACGAGCATAAGATGGTCGACGAGAAGCGCCGTTATCAAAACGTTCACGATAATCACGCTGAGCATGCTTCAAAAGCTTACGATACAACTCTTCGGCACGAGCTTTCCAAGCTACCCTACCGCACTCGGAAATCTCCTGCTCTGTGCATTTGTCAACAACTGCGCGCTCTAAGCGAGACAGTGCAGCATCAACCTGCCCAATAACATAACCATTGCGCTCTAAGTCAAAAGAAACTTCTTGAATGTCTTGCTGAGTAAGTCGAGCCTCATCGCTTTCATACAAAGTGTGCGCACGCTCCAGAAAAGCATCTACCTGTGCGACGTTATATCCTAACTTACGCTTACCCACACGCTCCATTCCTGAAGCATTACGAGCGGTATCAGGTTTATGAGTCATCTACTATCGACCTCCTGAGCACATGTTTCCATTGAGTATACTCTACGCGATTGTTGAGACGCGCGCCACACGTTGCATTCGTACATACCTTCATGTATGTTTTTACTTTGTTGCAAACGGGCGATTAGCTCAGCTGGCTAGAGCGCCACCTTTACACGGTGGATGTCGGGGGTTCGAGTCCCTCATCGCCCACTTTCTGTTCGATTTGATTCTATTATTTAGATTTGCCTATTTTGTATTTATTTTGTATTTATTTTGTATTTACATCTTTTGCATTACAGCTTGGCAATTTATCTGCGCCACGGCCAGAACCTATAGATTTCAACGCTTTATAAGCTTCATCAATCGTACTAACTCGAACAACTCGCAAACCTTGTGGAACATGACCAACTACTTCGTCGCAATTATCTTTAGGAGCTAAAAACCAGGTAGCACCATCTCGCTTAGCCGCAATCATTTTTAGACGAATACCGCCAATAGCGCCAATTTTCTTCGATTTTTCAATAGTTCCAGTACCGGCTATAGTTTTACCGCCAGTTTCGCTTTCAGGCGTAAGCTTATCTAAAATTCCAAGCGTATACATCATTCCTGCAGAAGGACCACCAACATCTTCAATATGCAAACGCAACTTCACACCCTTAGTATTAATTCCAAGATGCTTAGAGGCGTATTGTAAAGCAACGTTTTGCGCAACATCCTGCGAATTGTCCATTTCGTGTTCGGATTCTTTATCGTAATCATCTGCATTCTGACCAACAGGAACAATTGCTTCGCGAGGAATTATCTCTTTTTGAGGATCCAGCCACGAAATAAGCGCGTAAAATGTTGAAACTTCATACCCTGGAACTCCAGAAGTATTAACAGTGAGCATTAATAATTTTCCGCTATCCTTATGCTTTGCATGCTTTGAAAGTATTTGAATTACAGGAAGCTTTGAATCTCCAGAAACACCAAGAACATCCTGAGTAGGCCCCGGCTCTTCTACAACATACGCACTTGGTAGCATCAACGCAATTAAAGCAACTACTACTGCGAAAAATCCCGCAAAATAGCGCAAAGAATGTGAATCAATATACGAAATAAACTGCTTCGCAAATGTTAGCAATCTACCTGATAATGTGCTAAATATGCGCAAACGTTTAGAAAAGCCAAGCATGTTTGTATCATTACACAAGCCCTATATAGATTAATTTAATTTTGGATTTGACTTATAATGCAAATAAAGCAAAATATAATGCAAAATATAATGTATAAAACATATTTGCTTTAAACCGCAGTAAAAGGATGAACTCATGAACGATGATGCAATTCACCAGTGGCTTATTGAATGCTTTGGGCCAATACAAGGCGAAGAAGCATGGAAACAACTTGAACAACTTCCTTTTGAGCTGCGCGAACAACTCTTAAATCAGAACCCATCTAAGCTTCCTAAACCGGACGAAGTTCGCAGCATGATGCAAGCTTTCAGCGCAGGAGGACTAAATAATCCTAATGAAATGGAAGCAACGCTTGAAGAAGGGCCAATTAACCAAAAACTTGCGCAATCAATTGCATTACAACGTGCAACCGGAGATCAAGGCAATGTAAATGCGGAAGTTGCTGACTCGGCTAGGCGTGCGCTAAGTCAAGCAAATTTGTGGCTTGATATTACGTGCAATTTCAATCCTGCTCCAGGAACACCAGCAGTACTTTCAAGAGCAGATTGGGTTGAAGGAACGCTCGGAGCGTGGGTAAAATTCGCAAATCCTGTAGCAAAATCCGTAAACGAAGCGCTTACTTCTGTTATTGAAGAGCGATTCCGCGATGTGGACGATGCAGAAGTAAAAGGACTTTTTGCTGGCGTTGTGCCAATCCCACTTCCGGAAGGAATGAATAATCCTTCGCAACTAATGAAACTACTCGGAAATACTTCCTTTGCTATGCAATTAGGGCAAGCTGCAGGCGCACTTTCGCACGAAGTACACGGAAGTTTTGATCAAGGACTTGCGTTATTGCAAAATCCTGCTGGTGGCTTAATTCCATACAACTGCATTGAATATGCGAAAGTGTGGGAGCTGGACATTACAGAAGTCATGAATTATTTGGCTTTACGAGAAGCAGCTCACGCAAGATTATTCGCAGCCGTGCCATGGCTTATGCCGCGATTTGAAGCGCTTATTATTAAGTATGCAAACGGAATAAGCATTGATTTAGAGGCGATGGAAGAACAGCTTCGAGATGTGGAAACAATGAATCCGGAAGCAATTTCGGGCGCTGTAAATTTGCAGAATATTGGTAGCAACGATTCCGAGGAGCAGCGTCAAGCATTGCACAGTTTGGAAACCCTGCTTGCTCTTGTTGAAGGATGGGTTGATTGCGTTACTTGGCAGGCTGGAATGGCTCATATTGTGCATATTGAACAGTTGCGCGAAATGATGCGTCGCGAGCGCGCTGCAGGAGGCCCGGCAGAAGTGACTTTTGAATCGCTTTTGGGATTGAAACTTAGACCTCGCCGCATGAGAGAAGCCACTAAATTGTGGGAAAAGATTACACGAGAATGCGGAATTGATAAGCGAGATAGTTTGTGGAGTCACCCGGATTTGCTGCCAACTTTGCCGGAAGCTAACGAAAACGCGAAGGAAGATGGTAGCGAATCTAATCGTGAAAATAGTAGCGAAAGTGCGAGCGCAAATAATAGCGAAACCTTAGATACTAGCTTGGGTACTAGCTTGGGTACTAACGGTAGCGAAAATTGGGACGCTGACTTTAGCAAACTACTTGAGGAAGAAGAGCGCAAAAAGAAGAAAGACGACGAAAACTAGATTAAGCCAAGAATCGGCTAGGCGCGCGATTCATCCCCGCACTTCCCTCTTTTCGGCAAGCATAAGACAGGTGAAGCGTTTTTTCGGCACGAGTCACAGCAACATACATAAGCCTGCGCTCCTCTTCTATATCTTCATCCGTAGAAGCAGAACCGAATGGTATTAAGCCTTCCGAGCAGCCAATCACATAAACGTGCGTAAACTCCAAACCCTTAACTGCGTGAATAGTAGAAACTGTAACGGTTGAAATATCAAGCGTTTTAGAAGCATCACTCGCAACTAAAGAAGCTGAGTTTTGCGCATCTTCCAAAACATTTCGCTGCCAGCCAACGTCTTTTCTAACGCGATATGGCATTTTGGCAAATTTTAAAGCTTTGCAAATAACCTGCTGCTGAGCGTTAGTACGCGTTAGTATTGCGCAATCTCCCGGATTAGCAACGCCGCTTTTTACAAGCTTTGCAATTTGATTGACCACGCCCAAAGCTTCATCAACATCAGTGGCAAAAACCTGCTGAGAAACGCGAGTACCGCCTTTAGTAAGAGACTTAACTTTTACGTAGTCACGCTTATACGGCGAAGAAGCAAGCACGCGATTAGCAATACCAACTATGCGCTCTGTGGAACGGTAATCCGTATTCAAACTAATATCGGCACTTATTGGAGCAAATTCTTGCGGAAAAGCTAACAAATCGTAGCTACTTGCGCCGGCAAACGAGTAGATAGTTTGTGCAGGGTCGCCCACTACGCAAATATCGCGATTCTGCCCCATCCACAATCGCAACAATTCGTGCTGTAAAGGAGACACATCCTGATATTCGTCAACTGTAATCCATCCGATCGATTGCCTAATACGGTTTGCAGCTTCCGGAAAATTTCTCAAAATATGACATGCAAGCAAAAGAATATCGTTAAAATCAATACAATTATGCGAATTTTTTTCGGTTTCGTAAGCTTCGTAAACGTCAACGAATTGCTGCGGCTCTAATCCTGCAGGAGGCAGACGATGAGTTGCAGCACAAGCGCGAATATAATCATCCGGCGAAATAAGCGAAACTTTAGACCAGTTGATTTCCGCCAAAATATCTCGAGCTTGCAGCAAAGTTAAGCCATCAAAATCCGGGTAACGCTTAAGAGCTGCAGATATTATTTGCTTAGGATCTTCCATAATAGACGGAAAAGGCGCTGAACAAACTTCGCTCCACACGCTACGAATCTGCTGCAATGCAGCCGAGTGAAAAGTTGCAACACAGCCAATATTTTTAACGCCAAGAGCCTCAATTCTAGAACGCATTTCCGCAGCAGCTTTTACCGAAAATGTAACCGCAAGCACACGCTCAGGATTCCACTTACCACTAGCGCAAGCATACGCAATTCGACGCGTAATAGTGCGCGTCTTACCCGCTCCAGCGCAAGCAATAATGCGCACCGGGCCTTCTACTGCCGTGGCAGCTGCACGTTGCGAATCATCCAAACCATCTAAAAGCGCTTCTGGAGAAGTTACTTGCGAAGAATTCATAACTACTATTGTGGCAGCAATAACGACGCTTGTGCAAGCTGAATAAAAACATGTGTATAACTTACGAAAAATTGGTAAAATCTCGGTGCTTTGTATTACTGTGGGAGTGTGACACAACTCAGTAGATTCAAGTTGGCAGCACTGGCATCTGCAGCCATGCCCGAAGTACAGTTTGCAGGAACGCGCCAAAGTGAGCAAGTTAATGCCACTGATACCGCGGCTGGAATTTCTCACGCCGTTGTGCAAGATATTTCAGGTAAGCTTTATGACGTTTTTATTAGCGCAGACAACAAGGGTCGCAAGCGTTTGCGCGACCGAGCTCGTGCAGCATGGACGCTTGAGCACAGCAAAGATTTAGCAGCTTTGGGATTTGCGTACGACACTATGCTTACGTTTATTCCAGGAAAACGCGAAGGCGAAGAAAACAATACTGCAACCGCGAATGCTACAAATAATGCAGATAGCGCAAATCTTAAGCAGACTATGCAAATGTCTAGCATTATTTCCGACGAAAACGACAATGACACTGTGCTTATTTGCGAGCATCTTGAAGGAAGCGCGCGCGACTTGCGTCTTCTCACAACGGATGATTGCGCAAATGTTGGAACTGCAATCGGCGCAATTCACAGACTTCGACCTAGCTTCGTAACTCGCGGAAAATATCCTGCTTTTACTACTGGCCAAATTCGAGCACAGTTAACCGGTTGGATTAAAAGGCTTCGTCAAGCAGGTCACATTCCAACAGAAATTACGGACAGCTGGTCCAGAGTGTTGGAAACTGAAGGATTGTGGTCATTTGAAACATGCCCAGTACACGGCGGTTTTGTTGACGGAGATATTCTGTTTTCAGGATCTACTATTACTGCCGTAACAAATTGGCAGGGAATGCAAATTAACGATCCTGCTCGAGATTTGGCTTGGATTTTTGCAAAACTCAACGAACAGCGCAGAAACGCAGTACTTTCTGCATACGGCAGGATGATGGGATCTCGTCTCGATAGTTTGATTATGCTTCGCGCGAATTTGTGGCTGCAAATGGAGCAAGTTGGAGATTTTATTCAGGCTTTGCAGCGTGCAGACACAACAAGTATTATGCGTTTTAAGGCGCAGGTGGAACGTTTAGCGCACGAGCTTAGCCGTATTAACAATGCTCAAGCCGCTAAAACTCACTCTGCTGGAAGCCCTGCTTCTACTATTACTGTTGGCACGCTTCTTGAAAACGACAACACAAAGAGTCGCCAAATTTTGCAAAATAATTCTTCTGAAAATGCTGCAAATACCGCAAATTCCGCAAATGGAGACGAAACCAATGAGCGCGATATTACGGTTGAAGGAAATGTTTCTAAAGATAGCGATCATAACACAAAAGTTGCGCACGAAGCTGCCGAAAACGACGATACTCACGAGCGCACAGTTCAGTACGCTGTAACTAATTCTTCTAGCAACGAGGAAGCTGAAAAGGTCGCGCATATTGCGGACGATACGGCAACTCAAGTAATTACGCATGTTGAAGCTAAGTCTTCAAATGATAATGCTGACGCTGCAGAAACTGAAGCAGAATCAGAATTAGAATCAGAAGATGGCGTTGCAAATGTTGAAGCAGCAGACGCTGAGCCAGAGGCAGTTGCTGAGTCAAATACGAACACTGAAGCAGAGGCAGACGCTGAAACAGATGCAGACGCTGAAAAAACTTCCGCACAAGAAGAAGACGATAAGCCAGAAACGGTTATTATTCCTCTTCACGAGCGCGAAGAGCGAGCAAAGCGCGACGCTGAAGAAGAAAGTAGTTTATAGTACTTATAGGAGGACGGCATGCGAGTAGTGCTGGGATTAAAAAACGTTTCCGATTCAATTGATTTTGAAACAAACCAGAGCGCGGACGAAGTGCGCACAATTATTAGCGATGCAAAAGATATGCTTGAGTTTACTGATGTAAACGGTCGTACGATTATGATTTCAGCATCGTCATTGTCTTACGCGCTAATCGGCGACACTCCAAAGCATTCAGTAGGCTTCAGCGCCCTCAACTAAAAGATTTAGAGCTTATAGCCGCGGGAAAGTATTTCCGACACCACTTCGCGGCTTGTTGTTTCTTCACCCAGGCGGTTTGGTTTGCCTGAGCCATGCCAATCCGAGCCGCCTGTTACAAGCAAATCGCACTTTTGCGCCAAATCAAGCAAACGCTGACGCTGGTCTTTAGAATTTCCGCGATGATACACTTCTAAACCGTCAAGACCAGCTTTTGCAAACGATATAATCTGATCGTCTGAAAGAAGTACACGATTACGCGCAGGATCCGCCGGATGCGCAATCACAACAACTCCCCCAGCGTTCTTAACCGCATCAATAACCTCACGCACATTCGGCGAAGGCGTTGGAATATAGTACTTGCTTTGCGGAGAAATAGGGCCAGCAAAAGCCTCGGAGCGCGTGCGAAAAACGCCGGCTTTAACCAAAGCATCCGCAATATGCGGTCTGCCGATTGTGGTCAAATCACCAAGCTTAGCTTGAGCTAAAACATCATCCCAAGTAATTGGAAAATCGTTAGAAATGCGCTCAACCATGTGCTTTGTGCGCTCAAAACGATACTTACGAGTAAGCTCAAACATGCTCACAATCATGCTATTTTGCGGATTGTACTGGTATGCGAGCATGTGCACATAAACTCCAGCATCTTGAGCAGTAATTTCCGAACCAAAAAGCACGGGCATATTCGAAAGCTTAGCCGCAGCGCGAAAATCATCCCAACCTGCAGTAGTGTCATGATCGGTAATAGCAACTCCATGCAAACCAGCGAGCTTAGCTTGCATAATCAAATCTTCTGGAATGGCAGTTCCGTCAGAATAAACGGTGTGACAGTGCAAATCCCAGCGTTCGCGCGCAGCCAGCGTAAGATGCGTGCTACTAGCATTCGCATAATCAAATGCGTCGCATTGTTCGTTGCTATTTTCGGTCATATAATCATCGTAAACTGTGCTATGTAAAGAGAAATAAATACGCACTCATAATCATTCGCTATTATTTGCTATTATTCCCATTGTTAATAATTTGTTATCGGTAAATTTTAGGAGCGGAGATGGAGCAGACCAGCACGGCGCAAGAAGAATACGAAACAACACTGCGCGGATGGAGACACTCCTCTTTGTGGACTTACGGCATAATGCTGTTCTTTTCCGCAGTGGCGCTTATAACATCGCTTATTCTTTCCGCAGAAACGCTTGCTTTGGCGCGCGCACCGAAAAAATTACTTAGCTGCGACTTTAACACCGTTGTCTCCTGCTCTCGCGTTTCACAAGCTTGGCAGGCAGAAATTGTGAAATTCGGCGAATTAAGCTTCCCAAACGCATTCTTTGGAATTGCTGCAGAAAGCGTGTTCGTAACACTTGCTGTTATTGGAATGATTCGCGTTTGCGTGCCGCGCTGGTTCGCAATCTGCACTTGGATTGGCGGATTATGCGCGCTCGCCTACTCTTACTGGCTGTTTTCTCAATCAATGTTCGTGATTCACGCTCTGTGCCCGTGGTGCATTGTGCTCATGTTCTCCACAACAATGCAATTTATGTCGTTGACGCACGCAAGCGTAAGCTCGCAAAAGCTACTTGTTAAGCGTTTTACGTGGGTTGAAAGCTATTACCGTTTGCGATACGACCTACTAGTTGACGTGCTGTGGATTGCGGCGTTAGTTACGCTGATTTTAAGCCAGTATGCAAAAGTAATTTTTTAGTAAAATACTAAAGATCAAATATAAGACTACTTACACAAGCTTTCTGCAAGTTGCTGCATGCGCTCGCTAGTATCCGAATTAGTAAGCGTAATTGAGCCTTCCTGAGAATTGCTTGCAAGCTCATTATTAAGTTCCAATATTTTGCGCAAATGATTGATCGTGCCTTCGTTACCGTCAACAATATTCGTGCGCGCAGGCAAAAATTCGCGGAAATAATCACGGTAGAACACAAAATGAGTGCAGCCAAGCACAACCGAATCAATACTTTCTAAATCATACTCGTCGAAATACTTGTGAAGAGCTGCAAAAACCGTATTGCGATTATTAAGCTCCCCACGCTCAACAATACGCACTAAATCGGGGCAAGCTTGAGAAAAAATCGTATGATTTTTAGAAAAACGCTGCAGCAAATCCGCAAACTTATGCTCGCGCAAAGTAAGCTCAGTTGCGGACACAATTACGCGCTGAGACTCGCCTTTGCCTAAATCGCAAGCTAATTTAAGCGCCGGCTCCATACCTATGATAGGTATATTGTAGTTCGCGCGCAAATCGTTCACAGCTGCGGAAGTGGCGGTGTTGCAAGCAATTACGATGGCTTTTACATTTAAGCTAACGAATCTCTCAACAATTGCAAAGCTTAGCTTTTTAACTTCCTCGGGAGTTTTAATGCCGTATGGAGCGTTGGCAGAGTCGCCAAAATAGATGATTCGCTCATGCGGAAGAGCAGCATGTAACTGACGAGCTACGGAAATGCCTCCAAGCCCCGAATCAAAAACGCCAATTGCTGCCGACGATGCCATAGACTACCTCCTAAAAACGCTTACGATTCTAATGGCGAGCCTCAACATATATGAGAGCAAACCTACTTTTGGACGGTAAAACAGCAATCCAATGCAATATAGCGAATTTTATAAATAACTTTTATCCACAATGCACAAAAACTCTATGAAAGCTAAATTAAAGCATTTACGATACCTAAAACAACATCAATCAAAAATAGTTTCAATTGATGCTATTTTACGTTAAAATAGACGATAGAAGGTGAGTATGAATTTTGAGTACGATCCTGCAAAAAGCTTAAAAAATTTAGCTAAACACGGTATCAGTTTCAAAAGAGCCCAAATACTGTGGAACAATGAAACAGCTGAAATAAAATCCAAAAATTCAGGAAACGACAACTCTCGCTACTTAGTTTTTGGAAAGATAGACAGTAAATATTGGACTGCAGTAATAACGAAAAGAAATAATCGAATTCGTATTATTTCTGTAAGAAGATCGCGCAAGAAGGAGGAACAGTATTATGAAAAACACCACAAAAAGTAGAGAAATAAGCGGAGAAGAAATTGATAGAAAATTCGATAACGGCGAAGACGTACTTGAATACTTTGATTTGGAGCATCCAATTATAGAGAACCACTCTAACGAACAAAAGCACGTCACTTTTATTATGCCTGAATGGATATTGAGAATAATGAAATTCTTTAGAGTCGCTACAACACTGTAGTCAAATAAAGAAGCAAAACTAGAGATAAAACAAAACGTGCCGACGTATTAAATTGTACGCCGGCACGTTTTTGTTTAGTTAATTAGCTGTTAGTTGTGTTTTACGCACGCTTAAGACTTACGCTAAGCTCAGTTGCGCTAGAATCAGCCTCAACAACCTCGAAGCTCGTAGCCAAAGTTTCTTCCGCAATCAAATCACGGAACTGATTAACTTTAGCAACGTCCACAGCTGGCACGCTCAAAGTCAAAGCGATTCGGTCAGTAACATCCAAACCGTTCTCCTTGCGCGCATCCTGAACAGCGCGAATAGCGTCACGAGCATAACCTTCCGCAAGCAAATCGCTAGTCAAAGCAGTGTCGAGCATAACGAAGCCGCCAGTTGGCATAGCTGCAGAAGCCGTATTTTGAGCAGATTTAGCATCCGAAGATTCAACGCGATTCACAAGCTCATACTCGCCTTCAACGAGCGCAACTTCGCCGTTTGGAGTCTGAACAACAGGAGCGCCAGACTCGTCAACATGCCAATCGCCACTCTTAGAAGACTTAATAGCAAACTGCACTTGCTTACCCAAACGAGGGCCAGCCGCACGCGCATTCACCTTAAGCTCGTGAACAATCTTCAAACCGTGTTCGCTTGCATCCTGCAAAGTGCAGAATGTAACATTCTTCACGTTAAGTTCACGCTCAAGAACCTGCTCGTAAGGCTCAACAGAAGCAGTATTTTCTGCAACAACAGTCAAGTTTGCCAACGGCTGACGCACGCGCAACTGTTCCGCCTTACGCAACGAAAGCGTAGAAGACACAACCTCGCGAACCTTATCCATAGCAGTAACCAAATCATCGTCGTGCGCAAGAACAGCACCAAGCTCGGTGACTTCGCCAGCCTTAGGGTTCTTCTCACCATCCGAAAGAGTCTCAGGCTCAACCAAATAAGGCCAATCAGCCAAATGCACGGATTCGCCGCCAGTAAGGCCACGCCACACAGCCTCCGCTTCCATTGGAGCAAGAGGAGCAATCGTGCGCATAAACACTTCCAACACAGTGTAAAGCGTGTTGAAAGCAGCTTCATCCTCATTCCAGAAGCGGTCACGGCTGCCGCGAATATACCAATTCGTAAGCACGTCAATAAAGTCACTAACGGCCGCGCAAGCGTCACTAATAGCAAACTCGTTCAAGCACTTTTCAACGCGCTCAACAAGCAAACGCGTGCGAGCAAGCAAATAACGATCCATGTTGCAAAGTCCTGCAACCTCGTCCGCGCGAAGGCGACGAGCATCATAACCCTTACCACCGTTTGCAGCGTTAGCATACAAAGTGAAGAAGTAGTAAGAGCTCCAAACTGGAAGCATAACCTGACGAACAGTATCCCTAATGCCGTCTGCAGTAACAATCAAATTGCCACCGCGCAAAATTGGCGAAGACATAAGGAACCAGCGCATAGCGTCAGAACCGTACTCGTTGAAAACGCCATTCACATCCGGGTAATTGCGCAAATGCTTACTCATCTTCTGACCATCGGAACCAAGCACAATGCCGTGGCAAATCACGTTCTTATAAGCCGGACGGTCGAATAGAGCCGTAGCCATAATGTGAAGCGTGTAGAACCAACCGCGAGTCTGACCAATATACTCAACGATGTAATCGCATGGGAAGTGCTCTTCGAAGAATTCCTTATTTTCAAACGGATAATGGAACTGCGCGAAAGGCATAGAACCAGACTCAAACCAGCAGTCGAGAACATCCGTAATACGGTGCATTTGCGACTTTCCAGTAGGATCATCCGGATTTGGACGAGTAAGGCGATCGATATACGGGCGGTGCATATTCACATTGCCGTCGTCGTCGCGCGGATAATCGCCAAAATCAGCCTTAAGCTCTTCCAACGAACCGTACACGTCTACGCGAGGATACTTTGGATCGTCACTCACCCACACTGGAATTGGCGAACCCCAGAAGCGGTTACGGCTAATCGACCAATCGCGAGCGTTAGAAAGCCACTTACCAAACTGGCCGTCCTTAACGTTTCCAGGAATCCAATTAATCTCCTGATTAAGCTCAAGCAAACGCTTCTTAATCTTCGTAACAGACACAAACCAGCTAGAAACAGGCTTGTAAATAAGAGGAGTTGCGCAACGCCAGCAATGAGGATAGCTGTGCACGTAGCTTTTTTCTTGGAATAGCAGCGCGCGCTGATCTTCCGGCATTTGAGCAAGCGGACCGTCTCCTGCACGCAAGTTACGCAAAATAGGCAAGTTGGCGTCGAAAACGTACAAGCCTTCGTAATCTGGGCAGTCGCTTGTAAACTTGCAGCCTGCGTCGAGCACGTCAACGCTGCGAATTTCGTGTGCGTTAAGCGTGTTCATATCGTCCTCGCCGTAAGGAGCTTGGTGAACAAGGCCAGTACCTTCAGCGGTGTCAACATAATCTGCAGTGAAAATCGTAAAAGCGTTAGGACCAGGAGTACCACCCTCGGAGAGCGCAGATTCGCTTGCAAAATAAGGGAACACTGGGTAGTAGCGCCAACCGGCCATCTGCGCACCCTTAAGTTCGCGCACAACCTCGTAGTTTTCGCCAAGTTCCTTAGTGTAGGAGGCGAGCAAAGGCTTACCGATGTAGAACTTTTTGCCAGCGAACTTGCCTTCGGTTGGGCGAACTTCCACGTAGTCGATGTCTGCGCCAACTACGATTGCGAAGTTGGTTGGCACAGTCCAAGGAGTAGTGGTCCAGAAGACTGCGTAAGCGTCGGCTTCGTCGCGAAGCTTAACGGCCACGGAAACGGTAGTGTCCTGACGATTCTGGTAAACGTCCGCATCCATGCGAAGCTCGTGGGCGGAAAGCGGAGTCTGGTCCTTCGGGCAGTACGGAAGCACGCGGTAACCCTTGTAAGCCAAGCCCTTATCGTAAAGCTGCTTAAAAGCCCACATTACGGATTCCATGTATGGAATGTTCAGCGTTTTGTAGCCGCGCTCGAAATCAACCCAGCGAGCCTGACGATGCACGTAGTTTTGCCACTCGTTTGTGTACTTCAAAACGCTGGCACGGCAAGCATCGTTGAACTTTGCGATGCCCATTTTTTCGATTTGCTCAACCGACTCGATGCCGAGCTCCTTCTGCGCTTCCAACTCTGCAGGAAGACCGTGAGTATCCCAACCAAAAACGCGGTTTACTTTGCGGCCGCGCATAGTCTGATAGCGCGGAACCACGTCTTTTGCGTAGCCTGTGAGCAGGTGGCCGTAGTGAGGAAGACCGTTTGCGAATGGAGGGCCGTCGAAGAACACGAACTCGTTTTGGCTACCCTTGCCGGACGGGCGGTATTCGATTGACTTGCGGAAAGTGTTATTTGCATCCCAGTATTGAAGAACGGACTCTTCAAGCTTTGGGAAGGAAGGATTTGGTGCAACTTGCGCGCCGGCAGTTTCTTGCGCAGATGCAGAAACACTTACCTTTGGGTATACGTTATTTGCGCACGACTTTTCGGCTGGATTAGTGGATTCGCTCACTGTGCTCTCCTCGCTCAACAGGGTGAATATTTCCCTGCGAGGACGACAGCTACTGCCGCGGTACCACCTCGCTTGCTATAAGACGATTACGTAACGAAAGTTACGTAGGTTACGTGCGTAACGCAAATACGAAACGCAATCTAACTATTCTTATAGCCTCTCGTGTTTGGCTGTACGGGCCAACCCCGTCGGTTCTAATAAGCGAGAACCTTACGAATCCTCGCCGTTCTTCCGAAAACTCCCCGCCGATAACGGATCATCGCTTAAGTTAGAAATAATCTAACACTATCCCCTAACATTAGGAAGAATTTCGCGACTCGCGAATAATACGAACAAAGTAAATAAGTAATAAAAGTGCCCCGGATCAGAATCGAACTGACGACACCCACTTTAGGAGAGTGGTGCTCTATCCACTGAGCTACCGAGGCAACAAATGGCAATTATACACTATGGCGTGTCACTGCGGCGCGCACTAATCCTCAAGATTAGACTGCGTGCCAGCCGTCGCCGCCGTCGCCGACTGCTCCGCCTGCGCCGCGTCCAACTTGGCGCGAACCGTGGCAAGCAAACCCTGAGCGCGCTTTGCCAACGCCTCACCAATCTCCCACTGACGCATGGACTGGTCGAGCGTCAAACCGCCAGCTTCCAGCGCCTGAACCGCCTGAACAAGCTTTTCGCGAGCCTCTTCGTATGGCATCGCCTCAATCGCAGCGCGCTCTTCTTTCGTAAGAGTGCTTGCGAATTCTGTGCTTTCTGCTGATTCTTCAGCCTTTTTCGTTACTTTCTCGCTCATATCTAACCTTTCGCTATATCTAAAATATCTAAAATATCTAAAAAATTACTTACTTGACTTTACGGCAGACGGATTTACGGCAGCCGACTTTACGGCAGCAGACTTAGTGCCAGTCACCTTGCCAAGAACAACGCCGCTTTTAAGCGTAACAGTCATATCGTCGCCAACTTTCGCTAAAGCCGAGTCGTCAAGCACTCGCCCACCGCTAAGCTGCACTACAGCGTACCCGCGGTTCAACGTCGATTGCGGACTTAACGCAGTCAAGCTCGCGTGCGCTTTCTCAACAGTCAAGCTCGCGTCGTCAAGAAGTCGCACCAAACCGTGACGCATTCTCTCAACAGCCTGATTAACAAACAACTCGTGCGGCTCAAGCATAGTGCTCGGGCGCGTAAGGCTCGGGCGATTCGCATAACCCTCAACGAGACGAATCTCATTGTCAACGCGCGCAGAAATTCGCATGCGCATAGTTTGCAGCGCGTTATCAATAAGCTGCCACTGCTCGCGAACGTCCGGAACCACGCGCTTTGCAGCATCCGTAGGAGTCGACGCGCGCAAATCCGCCGCCAAATCGATAAGCGTCCAATCGTCCTCGTGGCCGATTGCAGACACAATCGGAGTCACGCACGCAGCCGTTGCGCGAACCACGCCCTCGTCCGAAAAACCAATCAAATCCTCAAAACTGCCACCGCCTCGAGCAACGATAATAACGTCAACCTCTGGGTCCGCGTCGAGCTGGTTGATTGCGGCAATAATATCCGACGGACACTGCACGCCCTGCACGTGCGCGTGAACAACCTTGAAGCGCGTAACAGGCCAGCGCAAATTCACGTTCGTAATAACATCGCCCTCAGCGCGCGCTTGAGGAGCACACACGAGGCCGATGCACTTAGGAAACTCCGGCAGTGGAACCTTATTTTCAGCGTCAAACAGGCCCTCACCCTTAAGTTTTTTACGCAACTCGTCAATTTGCGCTTTTAAGTCGCCGGCGCCGACGCGGCGAATTTCGTCCGCAACGAAGCTTAAACGCGTGGCTTTTACCCAAATATCAGCCTTGCCGTGAACAACTACGCGGTCGCCTTGGCGAAGTTCGCGCGCCTGCTGCACGAAATTGCTAAAGCCCATCACGGAAATCGAGACTTCCTCGTTGCTGTCGCGAAGAGTGATGTAGCCGGAAGAAGCGCGGCGCATGTTGATTTCGACGATTTGACCCTCAATCCACACGGATGGCCAGCGTTCGACGGCGCTGTGGAACTTTTGGCTTAAGACGGCAACAGGCCACGGATTTTCGGCGGTTGTGTCGGCAGCTTTTAGAGGAAGCTGGCGCGGCTGAGCTTGCTGCGGAGTAAGCGGCTGAGTAAGCGGCTGAGCAAGCGGCTGAGCAAGCGGCGCAAGATTTTGTGGCGGCTGCTCGGGCTGCGCATCATCCTGGAATAATTGCGGCATCATATTCGACGAGGTCATACTTCAAGATTGACTGCAAAGAGGGACAAAGAGAGCTTCGTTGCGTGTGGAGATTGATACGAAAAAACCCAAGCGCGAAGCTTGGGTTTTGCTTGTGCCCCCTCAGGGATTCGAACCCTGGACACGCTGATTAAGAGTCAGCTGCTCTAACCAACTGAGCTAAAGGGGCGTTGGTTATCTTGGCCCGCTTTGCGAACCGAGTAACTACTATACTCAGAATGAGAGCGTACGCAAGCCGGCGTGTCGCATTGCCCTTGCTTGAAGCTGCATTGCGCGCTTCAAGCAAGCTCAATGCGGTAGCGACGACTCAATGCTGAAAGCACAGTGTGCTTTCAATGTCGGAGCGCAAACGATTGTGCTTTCTTTATATCCTTAAGAAAGCACAATCTGACGGCCAATAGGTTTATTCTCAATACACTAATGCGGTAGCGCTTGCATGTTGGGAACTCCAAACATGAGAGAATCATCTCGCATTTGGAGGGTTTTGGTGGGTTAGACTCTCCAAACGCGGGGAAAGTTTACGGCGTTTGGAGGGTTTGGGGTTGTGCGGCGCTCCAAACGCGCGCGCTAAACCGCAACGCTCAAGCAAATCGTCGTGCTTCTTTCATAGTAATCTAGCGAAGAAGATTTACAACTCTTGCAATTTCAACAGAGTTCGACCTGTGTGAATATTTATTCTTATCACCATTAGTAAAAAGTGCCCACACACTCATAAGAGCAGTGGACACTTTTACCAGCCGTTAGCAACAACTAAACTTAGATTAATTAGCAAAATCAAAACTCAATACTGAAATCTTTCAATATGCAAAAATCCAATACTAAATTCAGTCATTTTTCATTTATTCACTCATTCTTAGCTTTTTAACTAATCACGAGTTTTATTTTTAGTTATATTGTTTTATTTGCGAACAGCAGCGTTAGAACCAGCATGCACTCCATGGCGACGCGTGGTGAATGTTATTGCACCACTTACCATCAGTACCAAGAAGGTCACAACTGCAGCAACAACACCACTGCCAGTAACAGCTAACTTTGAAGTCAGTTCCTTTGCAGTTGCACGTTCAGCAGTCTGTTCCTTACTTGAGTTACCAGCATCAACACCAGCAGAATTGTTAGCACTGTTATTATCAGTAGCGCCATTAGATTCAGACTGAACACTGTCGGACTTATTTGCAGTGACGGCATTAGCACTCTCATGATTCTCACCACCTTCTGTAGCACCTGACTTCGACTCTGCAGAAGCATGAACAGAACCACTAGCATTCTTTCCTTTCTTAGTAAAGGAACGATTAGCAGAATGGCTATTATTAACACGATCTGAATGACTCTGACCAGTATGTTCTAGCTTTTTCTCAGCAGGCTTAGATTCAGGCTTCTTCTCAGCCGGCTTCTTCGGAGCTGGCTTAGATTCAGCTGGCTTCTTCGGAGCTGGCATATTGTCAGACTGAGTATCGACATCAGCAACGTGTGCAGCAGACACAGTCACTTCACCAGAAGCAAGCTGACTACCATCAGCATCCATAAGCAAAATGGTATGTTTGCCAGTTAAACCAGCTGGAATCATAGCTTTGAAGTAGTACTTGCCGTTCTCATCAGCACGCACTGTTACATAATCATGACCATCTTCACCCTTAAGCTGCTGAGGCGTAGAGTAGATGAACGCATACATGCGAGCATCTTTCTTAGCATTATTCAAAGCTGCAGGTTTTCCAGAAACATACACACTCTGTTCCTTGCCAGCAACAATTTCCTTAGTATCTAAAGCAATCAGATTCTTTGTGAATTCTGCTGTAGAAACAGGAGGCAGCGGAGCTGAATCCGTTTGAGTTGATTCATCCTTAGTTTCCGGCTTTTTTGGAGTTGGCTTTGGAGCAGGAGCTGGCTTCTTGCCTGGCTTGCCTGGCTTACCCGGTTTGCTTGGCTTGCTTGGCTTGCCTGGTTTGCCTGGCTTACCCGGCTTGCCTGGCTTACCTGGCTTGCTTGGCTTACCCGGCTTGCTTGGCTTACCTGGCTTGCTTGGCTTACCTGGCTTACCTGGCTTCTCACCCTTGTGATCACCCGGCTTACCCGGCTTACCTGGCTTCTCACCATCAGTATGTTTCTTACTACGCTTCACAATAAATGTGTACGCAGTAGCATCAGCACTATTATCACTGGTATCGCTAGCAGTATTGCCAGCAAAATCAGTCACCTCAATAGTAAGCGTGTGAGTGCCATCAGCCAACTTTTCAGTCGGAATCTTCAACGTTAATGTTGTAGAATCTGGCTTATCTGGAGTTGGATTATCGTTGATGTTCTTCACATCAACTAAGGTGCTTTCAACAGTATTTACTGGAAGATAATTTTCCGTATACGCTACTGGACGACCATCAACCATAACACGCAAAGACTTCAAATGATCATCTGTTGCTCGAACAGTGATTTCATGACCATCAGCAATCTCTTCACCTTCAACCAAACCAGCTTCAACTTTTGGATCCGTTTCATCAAGCACAACAGGAATCACACCGAGTAAATGAGATTCAACCTGATCACTTAAGTGCAGCAGCAACTTGTCACCATCGTTTACTGGAATATCAGTTGAGAATTGGCGACGAGTTACTTCAGTACCATTCGTATCCAAAGTGTAGAAATCACCTACAGAATCATTATTAATTCGCAAAGTTTGACCGAAAGCATCATCCGACACATTGCCACTAAAGGTAACGGTATCGCGATTTGTAAATAACGTATGTCCGTACAACTTTGGCGTGTCAAAACGTGCTGTTGGAGGCGTAATGTCGAAGTAGAAAGCTGCAGGAGTATCGATTACATTCGTTTCATCGTCTTCATCAGCATCTTCGTCAGTTGCTTTTGTATTTACTTGCAAGCGGAAATCGTTGATTCCTGGATGCATCGGCAACTTTACGCTAAACTTGCCATTCTTAATATTCGCGCGCAATGGGTTTGGAGTTACGAACTTCTTGGTTTTGGCATCAATTCGCGTAGCTGGAGTGAACAGTACACTCGTTACATTAGCACCCACTTCGCCTTGAGCAACAAAATAATTTTTGCCAATAACATCTGATCCATAAGCTTTCTTATGCACTAACCACGCATAAGAACCCATAGAACCGGCATTAGTAAGCACGAAATCTTTTGTCTGTGGAGCTTCAGGTGTAGCAGTTGCACGACCAGCAAGCGCTAGACCCATAGTAGTGCTATTTTCTGCGGAATCTGTAGCTACGAGCGTTACCGTCACAGCTTTAGCAGCAGGAGTAATCACTGTTTTAAAGCTACCGTCTTTGCCAACAGTTACCACTTCTTCAGTTTCCTTACCAGCTGCAGCCGCCTCTGCTTGCTTTACATTTGCATTAATACTCGCTTTTGAAGTTGTATTAGCTCCAGAAACAGCTTGCGAAGAAGATGCAGTAGTATGAGTGGCACCCGAACCAGCAACAACATTAGCTGAAGTAGTATTGTCAGCAGCTTTCTGATACTTCAACTTTAGTTTTACAGTATCTCCAGGAGTGTCCGTTACTTTACCAGCAACAGTTACTTTACCATCTGCAGATACAGGCAAATTACCCTTGTTGTCAAGACCATTCATGGTAATGTTTGGAGCTTGCGCGTTGAACGTTAGCTTAAGTTTCTTATTACCAAGACGATCACCTTTTGCATCGTACGCCTTAAAGATCACAGTATTTTCGCCATTTTTCAGCGGCACAAACGCGTAGAAAGTATTCTCATCCTTGCGTTTTGCAGCATTCGTAACTTGCTGCTTTTTACCGTCCTTAGGAGTTACGTAAGCTTGTATAGATGCGACGTTATCAGTAAGGTATCCTTCGATGTAGAACTTGCCATTAATATTCGGGTTAGTTTTACTTTCTTCTAGAGCATTAGCTTTAATTTGGCGGGAAGTAAGAACTTTTTCATTTGGAATAATAATGTTCCTAGTCGATATTTCTTCTTCCTTACCATTTGCATTTTTTCGAGTATGCTTATTGAACACCTTCTTAACCTCAGTTGGGTTCATAGCATTGTCTCGAGCAAGCACATCTATATATGGCGCGTCCGTACCAATGTGGATAGGCTTGCACACTCGCGTACGAGTTGCTTCATTCAACGGACATTGAGTATCTTCATCACCATAGTTCAAAGCATCTTTTACACCAGGAAGATGAATAGTTGGTACGCCAGGATCAGGACTCAATTCATCACTAATAACAATCTTCACATTGCCGTTAGCATCACGATCAGATACTGTGACTTTAGGTCCATGATTATCGATTGCTACCTTCATGTCATAAGTTTGCCAATCAAACTTATCTCCTAAGCGAGCCTGAATGCGATACGTATACCATCCATCAGGAAGAATGTCAAACCTACTTGTTTTTGGATTCCACACAGACCCGTCGAAATTTCCAGCTAAACCGTCGGTTGCACTAGCATCAGAGATAGTAGAACGATTTACATTGTATTCTGTTCCAAGAACAATCTTAGTTTTATGATGAGAATCCAACACAGAATACTTTATGTCAGACGCACCTCGGAACATAGACATAGATGGCACAACGTAATCCATCCACCCATCTTGATTTGCAGGTGAAAATTCACCAAGTACATACGGCTTAGTTTCATTATTGACTGGAAGTTTGCCCATACTGCCTGCTACAGAAAGTAAAGAAGTCGTAAGATCACTATGATCTGCACCATAGCTTTCTCCCGGCTTTACCATAATTGGTTCAGCATTCCAATCGCCTACGAAACCGAGGTATGGCACAGCAACATCTGGCTGAGTATCGCTCAGCGATTCAAAACGCACCCAACCTTCAATATAATGATTGCCTTTAGAACGATCTGGGCTTAACGTAAACTTCACACCAGCGGTTTTCCCAGGCTTTACTGTAACTTCACGCGTTTTTGATTGCAACGTTTCAGTATCACTAATAGAGGTTACTGTATCTTTATTGGCCTCATTAGACTCATTGACAACATCCTGATCTGGGACAGCAAATTTTACTGGATTCTTACCATAATTATGTAAAGTAACTGTAAAGTTGCGATCAGCATTCACGTTTCTAAGAGCCACGTACGAATTGCCATCGACTGTTGCAATCACGTTAGTAGCAACAGCTTTATCGACCTGAGCTAAGCCAGCGCCAATTTGACGAGGAGCATACGGAATCTGCTTACTATCTGCAGAATCTTTACGTCCAATAATACTTGCTGTATTCATTAATGCTTGGCTTACACGGGTAGCCATTTCAGACTTTTTAAGCTTAGGGAAACGATTCTTATAGCTTTCCATCACTAACGCCGAAAGACCGGAAACGTTTGGAGCAGCCATAGAAGTACCGGACATGCTCGTGTATTTATTGCCATTCTGCGTAGACCACACGTTACCACCAATGCCAGCAATATGAGGTTTAAATCAAGTTCTGGCGTTGGTCCCCAAGAAGTGAAGGTTGAAGGCTTACCGTTATCTGGATTAACAATAGTAGTGAATTGGTTCGTGAAAGCTATCTTCACTTTCTCGCCTTTATGTAAAGCAGTAAGAATTTGCAATGCATAAGAACGAGGTATGGACGCACCAAAGCAATCCTTGATTTTCTCCAATCCGCCCATTCCAATAAACATGGATGAATCTTTGTCGTGATTATAAACAATCACACCTTTAGCGCCTTTAGCAATAGCATTCTTAAACTTTTCCGTAAAAGTAATGCCACCACGTTCTACAAGAGCATACTTATCTTTAAGATCAAGATCTTTAACATCAGTTTCAGTAGCTTTTTTAGCATCCACAAGTTCATGCTGAGATACTGCGTCTATTAAAGAACCAATGGCAAGATTGTATGGCACTGCGTGAGATTTGCCATCTTTCCCTGTCCAGTTTGCTGCTTGCTGCGTAATGTTGGAATTTTCTACAGAAGCAACGCTGAAAGCGGAAGGATAAGAAGATGGAGAGCCGAGAGTAGCATCATCCCACTTGCCAAGCGCATCATCCTCACCGCCGGAAGGAGAAAAGTTCAAGCCAGAGTTTCCAGCAGAAATCACCGGTAGTGAACCAGCTTCGCGAGCCTTTTTAAGTGCAATTGAAGTGGCATTAGAAGTTCCAGCAAAACCATTAGTTGAACCGAGAGACATGTTGATAATATCGGCGCCAAGTTTTACGGAATCTTCGATTGCAGCAACAATATCAACATCGCGAGCGCCATGTGCCTCAGGATTATTTGAGAACACTTTCATAGCAAGCAGCTGAGCGTTTGGAGCTACACCATCAACGCGATGATGTTCTGAAGCAGGAGAATCCTGTTCATCACCATTTGCAGCAACAATACCAGCCACATGCATACCGTGCTGTTCTGCACCAGAGTCTGTGAAGTTATCGTTTTCATCGGCATAATTGAAACCTGCAGGAACTTTGTCAGTAGTGTCGCCTTTACCTGTTGGTTGTAATCGAAGATGTTGCTTAGCTGAAGCATCAAGCTTCATATCTTGGTGAGTTGGATCTATGCCGGTATCGATGATGGAAACCAGCATTCCAGTTCCATCAAGATGATGCTTTTTAAACACCGTCTGCACGCCTTGCAAATCGCGAGCATAATTTTCCATTGGATAATACAAGCGTTCTTTTGCAACAGAAACTACACCTGGCTCCTTTCGCAAAGCTTGAATATGATTTTCAGGAAGAGTAGCTTCAAAAGCACTCATTAAATAACCAACTTTGCGACGAACCGTCATATTGTACTTTGACTTTACGCGGTTAATTAAAACATCCTGCTCATGAATGTTGGCTTTTTCATCATAATCAGTGAGCTGCGGATGATTATTTTTCAACGTGACAACAACAGTCACTTGAGCATTTGAATTTTTATTAAATTGATCTTTTTTACCGTAATTCTCAAAAGCTTTAGCAAGAGTTGGATTAATGTGACGCAGCTGTTCTGGGGTGAAATTCGTGTTTTTACGCGTTTTGGCAGACGCTGCAATGAATTCTGTGCCTGATGTTTCTTTCGCAAACGCTGGAGAAACATCAGCAAGCGGCACCATAAGCGTCGCCGCAGCAACGCCTAATGCTGCTAAACGAGTCAGATATGACGTTCGTTTGAACTTCATAAACATACTCTCCTTCAAAATAGTGGTTAACTACCCAATGAAAAGTGCTTATAGATACTTCACAAGAAAATGTTGGTACTAATCCCAAATTCTGCAAGTGAAATTTCCTTGGAAACTTTGTGCAATATATGCAAAATTTCCAGCACAATTTCATATATCGGTGTAAATATTTTTGTTACGCTCATTTAAAGCATTTCCGCTAAATATCAAATGGGAGATATACCCCCCACCCATATAAATCAACAAATAATGCCACTTTTCAGCAGGTGCAACAAAAATATTTTTCACAAACTCTAGCACTGTTTGAGACAGAAACAATTCCAAATAAATTGCGTTTTCACAAACAAAAATATGAAGAAAATCACATTTTATATAAAAAATGGCTTAATTTAGCCCTTTTTACACAAATATTTTCTGCGATGTCAACATAGAAAAAATTCTGTATTAACATATAATTTACATGAAACTTGAGAAAAAATACATAATGTTACTATTTTTTAAGAAATTTAGAGCTAATTACCAACAAATGTTAGTGCGTTGCGCAATATAAACCGTAAATTTTTCAGCCAACCGACGATAGATGCAAACGGCAGAAACTTTACACGGCGAGAGCGTTACCCCACATTTGTAGCAAAACACAACCCAAAACCCTCCAAACGCGGGTAAAGCTTCTCACGTTTGGAGGGTTTGAGGCTGCGTAGCGCTCCAAGCGCGGGGAAAGTTTACGGCGTTTGGAGCGTTGACACTACTTTGTCGCTCCAAACGCGCGCAATGCTGCGCTCAGGCAAATCGTTCGCGCTGCGCGAGTAACGATAAACAGCCAACATTAGTTACTAGCGCAGATTAGCTACTGCGCGAGTAACGCATCACAACGCATCACACCGCATCACACACCACCGCGACGCAACTTACTCAGCACATTGCGCGACACCGCCAGCAAATGCCGTCCGCGCACATAAATCTCATCGCGCTTCTTACGCCACAAAGTCGCAACCATCGTTGCCAACACCGCAAACGTCAGAATCATAGCGAGCACAAACAGCGTCATCCAAAGCGGCCACTGCACGCGATCCTCCGGCGCCTTCACCGGATCCGGCAGCACGCGGTATCCAGTCACCAACAGTCTGTGCGAGTTAACGCCATACGGGGTACACGTAAGCAGCGTCGCAAGGTCGCGCCCCTTCTCGCGCTGCAGCAAGCTTATGTCGTGCGGATCGACCACGCTAATGCGAAACACCTTGTAACGCAGCGTCTCCCCCTGCACATCAAAGTAAAAATAGTCGCCCTTCTTCAAATTCACCAAATCGTCGAACATCGTGGCATCCGGCAAACCCGTATGCGCCGTCACCACCGCATGACGATTCTTACCGCCCACCGGCAAATCCATGCCATACAAGTGGCCCGCACCATGCGCCAAAACCTCCTGCGAACTACCATGGTAAATCGGCAGCTTCACGCCAATCTTCGGAATCTTCACAATACCCATAATGCCCATAGGCTCATCAAGCTGCTTGGCGTACTCCTTATACTCCGGCTTATTCATGTAATCCGTTGTGCCATCGTACGGATCAGACGTAATAATCGCCTTATGACGCGCATTATAGCGGCGAGCCGCGCGCAGATGAGCACGACGCACATCGCCAGCCTGATCGTGATTATATTTATCGTACTCGGAAGAAATTTCCTTAGAAACGCGATTATTCCAAAGCGTGGAGCACACCGGATACGCAAAGCACAGCAGGCCCGCGAGCACGAAGGCTATTGGCTCAACGATTTTACGGAGCATAGATTTTTGCTGGGATTTGTGGGCGGCGTGAGGCTTTGGTTGATTTGGTGCGTCGGTTTGATTGGTTTCGTTAGTTTGATTAAGGGTGATTTGGGTAGGGATAATTTGAGTTGCGTCTGATTCGGTTGCAGGTGATGCGGTTAAGTTAGTTTGGTTAGGTTGGTTAGTTTGATTAGTTTGGTTAGTTTGGTTTTTGAAAAGCTTATTTTGGGAGATTTTGTTGAGGAAAACATATACTTTCGTAACGGCGCTGTTTAATTTCATGCTTCCTCCGTTTCGTGTTTTTCTTATCTTTGATTTACTGATTTTTGAGTATCGTCTATGAGTTTTGACTGATTTTTGGCTGGCGTGTTTTCTGAAGTGCTGTGAGAGATAGGAATTACTTGTCTCGCAGCGCTACGCTCTTATACCTTATTTAGACTTAAAGGTTGCATAGTTAAGTTTAGTTTTTTAGTTACTTTCTTTCAAAAATATTTATTTATCAAAAAGATATTACTATCGCTCCGCTTTTATATTGCTCGACAAGCAATTCCTATCTCTCACTATTAGTAAAACCGCTAGTGTTTTGTGGTGTGGTAGGAGTAGTGCCTGGCGTGGAGTGTGCAGCAGCGAGAATGTTAGTGTTCGCTGATCAACAGGAATCAGCGTCTGCAGAGCATTGGTGCAAAGCTTCAGAAACAAATACGGGAAAATAACCTGGCATTTGTTGTCGGCTTTAGCCGTTACGGCCACAAACGCCGGAGAATTTACGAAGTTTGTGGTCAAAAAGCCATGTTTTCAAAAAAGAAAAATAAGACAGCAGACTGCACTGTGCGAAGAAGAGGGATGCTCGCGCAAAGCGCGAACACAGTGCAGCCTGCTGAGTATTTAATTATAGCCAGGCGATTAAAATCTCGCGCGAAGCGCGTTTACAGCTTTAATCGCCTAGCTGATTGCAATTCTGAAGAATTGCGAAGAATCATGCAGCCTGCTGCTCTTCATCCTTCTTGCGGTTACGCATGAAGACGAAGATGCCGAAGCACACCAAGCACACGCCAGCCAATGCGAAGATCACAACGCCAGCAGCACCGGTCTTTGGAAGGTGGAACCAAGAACCGTTGTCCTTTGTTGGCACGTTAGCAATGTCGACGGATGTAGGATTTTGTTCCGTGGAAGTTGCAAGAACAACTGCTTTATGGGCCTGATGATCGCGCTCATAGTTAGCTGGAGCTTCAGTCTCAACAATGTAGAATGGGTGCGTTGAATCATCAACAACAACCTTCACAGGAGTTTGGAACTTACCACCGTCAACAGTAGTGAGTTCGCCAACCTTTGAAGCGTTTTGGCATTCAGTTGCGCTTGTATTTGCAGCACATGCGTCAGCATCAGTCTTCTTAGCGAAGAGCTTGAACTTAGCGCCAGCGAGCTTAGGCTTAGACGTCTGAGTATTCGCATCTGTTGATTTAAAAGTACCGTCGTACTTGTTCACCTGTAAGTATCCGTAATTGGATGTAACCGTTGAGCCACCATCGCCTGGAACTTCTGGGGTTGGAGTTGGCTTATTCTTACCCTGTCCCGGAATAAAACCAGACTTATTGGTGAAACTCTTTTCAGTGACTTGCGTAGGATCCTTAATCGTGAACGCAAATTCAACTTCTACCTTTGCATTAGCGTCAGCTTTAGCTGCTGTTGCGATGCTTGTTAATCCAGTTTCATTGAAAGAAACCTTAATACGTGTTGCTACGGTTGTATTGTTATCTTTACCTTTAACATCTTCAGTAGCAACAGAGATATTATTAGTACCTTTATCATCTTTCAAAGGTACAGATTTATCTGTAGTACCGTTTTCTTTATAAACCACTGTTGCAGACTTAACAACAGCTGCCGTATAGTCATTGAATACACCTGCAGGAGCCTGATCGAATACAGTGTATCCCGTCAGATCATCCTTAGTCCAACTATCACGCTTTGTATCGGTATTACTAGTCACAGCAGCAGAAATCTTGTAGGTCATGGTATCGCCATTACCCACAAATGCTGTCTCATTTTCACCGCGAACAAGAGTCTTCGTAATCTTACCAGCAAGGCTCTGATTCTTTGGTTTTGCAGTTACATTGTAGTCATAGGTAACTTGCTTATTTGCTTCATGAGTGATTTCTGGAATAGTCATGTAGAACGGTGTAACGTCATTAGAGTGGCCAGGTGCTGGCTGTGTTTCTTCTACCTTATAAAGGCCGATAGGAAGATTGCTGAATTTCTTCGAACCATCAGAACCTGTTACAGCTTCTTTCCTAGCACTTGCATCAAATTCCATGCCTGCCTGATTAGGATTATCGTTAAGAGATTTCACCTTAGTAGCAAGAGCTTCCCAGTTCTTATAATCTTTGAGATCTGTGTTTGTGGTATCAGAGGTAGAAAGCTTCGTAACTCTTTGTACCTTGAATTTAGCACCAGGAAGAGGAACGGATGTATCACCATTACCCTTATCCTCATACTTCTTGATGGTGATGGAACCAACGCAGTTGGCGGTTTGGGTTGTATCCCATGGTGCCTTGTTGGCTGTGCATTCAGTCCCATCAACAGCCCACGCGGAGCTGCCAGCCACCACGGCGCCGGCGACGCACAGCGTGCCAGCCATTGCGAGCGAGGCCACAGCGGCCACGCATTGTTTAGTGAATTTATTCACTTTCTTCTCCTTTGTTCAGGCCCCTTTTGGGGCAGGTTTTGAGGAAAATACGTTTATTTTTAATTTTTCTGCGCAACAAGTTTTAGCGCGAATCGCATGCAAGCTTGCGAGCCAGTTGCGTCTTTAGACCAGCCGACGTGCAGGTTTGCGTGCAAATGTTTTCATCAGCATCGCCACCTTTCGGTAGCCCACCTTCTGACGCGCCTAAATGCGGCGCGCAACCATCCGGTGACTTTGCAGACAAAATCTTTTACGGACGCAGAATAATCGTCAAATCGCCTAATATCCTTGACTTTTTTGACTAAACCGCGCCAAATTTCGGAAATCTTACTGTTACTGTTGCTGTTGCTATTTTGTGTAGCGCCGCGCAAACCGCGCATCATGCCAGCAGCCGCGCCAGCGACACCACCAACCGCGCCGACGAGCATCGCGTGACCCCACTTCGTCTGATCAACGAAGAACGCGCCGCACATAACGCACATGCCAATCATCGCCACCACCAGCAGCGCCATGCTCATCCCCTCGCCGCCGGTCTTTGGCAGAGCGAATTTAGGCGGATCAATCACGTTCACGTCGAAGGAAATTCTGTTCCAATCAACAGCAGACTTTAATCCTGTAAGCTGAACCCTTTTCATATCCGTAGACGAATACTTGTTACCCTCAATAAGACTTCCATTAACAGTTTTATCAAACACCGTCAGCGCATTCGGCTTCAACGCAAACACAGCGCAGGTGTAATTTCCAGCCTTTTGAGGTACGCCAGCAATATCGTCTTCACTGCGAGACACAGCGCTTTCTATGCTGTTCGGATCTTTATTCTTCGTGAAGCCATATAGCAAGTTATCATTGCAATTCTTACTGTCTTGACTGCAAGACTTTCGCTGATCAGCAGTTGCAAACTTCCAAGGCTGCACACCTTCACCATAATTCTGGTTCAAGTGCATATTGAGCGTATCGTCAAGCCCGCGGCTCCACTTTTGCTCGCCTTGCTTAGTGCACATCATGCGCAATGAAATATTGCTACGATCTTTCAAGCTCCACGCAAGCACATACGGGTTCTTAGTAAGGCTCGTGCCGCTCATAACGGTAAGAGAATTACCAGCATCAAGCGTGTCATGAACAGGATCAGCGTCTTTAGACCTGAGCAATGTCATCTTAAGATCCTTGTCGGCTCCACCTAAGCCTCCAACTATAACTTTCGCATACACAGGCTTACCGTTGTTTCCAGAATCCGGGTCGTCCGAAGTGGAGCCATCCGGATAATGGATGACAATCTCTTTAAAGTACGCTTTAGGAGCAACAGATTGATCTGGGTGGAAGGTCACCTTTCCGTAACGAGTGCCGTCACCATTGGCACTGTGCTTGCCATTGTGATTATTAGGATCTTTAGGATTGTCAGGCTTATTGCTCTGATCACCTGCTTTATCTGCGGCGTTACCGGCCCAATACGACCAGTCTAGAGAAACCTGCTTTCCCTTAGTTCCGTCAGCATTTACCTCAAAGCCGTGAGTAGCATCCTTAAACTCAAACCAAGTTCCATCCGGAAGCGCACCAGCCTTCACAGCATCCTGGTATTTATCCGCACCGTTAGCGCTCTTAACGCTTTGCGGCACAGCATTCTCAACCTTTTGACCAGCCGTAACGTTCACATCAACATACTTCGGGTTGTAGAAGTGGTTGTCGTTGTGAATACGAATCTCGAACGAGCCAATCTTATAACCCTTACCATCTTCACCGTACGGATACTTATCGTCCTTAGTCTTATCAAACAGACCAGCAGCTGGGTCTTTGGAAGTGCTCTTCTTTATATTAACCTTAACAGCATTCGCAAACGCCTCAGACTTATCTTTGCCACTTATAACGTAGACCTTGCACTTGTAGTCGCCAGTCTTTTGAGCCTTTCCGCCAAAATATCCGCGCGTCTGCTCGGAAGCGCCGTCAATGTCGTATAGATAGTTGTCTTTATCGCATCTCTTATCAAGACGGCACTGCTTCTGCTGCTTAAAGCTAGCGTGCTCCCAGATTTTCTGGCTCTTAAACCTCAAGCCGTCTTTTTCGTTCTCATCCTTCGACTTCGTGTTATTAACATGACCAGGCAGAGTGTTGTAAGTATAATCGCTATACTTGCCATCCTTACCCTTCTTGGAGCAGATTACATGCTGATGCAACTTACCAACAGACTTAGTCATCCACGAATCGAAGGTTGCGTCGTTAGGTAGCGACTTGCCTACTTTAAGGTCGTAGCCGTCTCCCATGCCTATATCGAAGTAGCGCTTATACAGGTTAAGATAAAGTTGATTATCCTTGTCGTCGCGCGTAACATTCACCTTTGCATACACAGGGTGCTTGTAGTTAATAGAGTCGTCATCGCTTGAAGCAGAACCGTCTGGGTAGTGCACAACAACCTCGGCCCAGTACTGCCCAGCGTCTTTCCACTTATCTGGACGGAATGTGACGGAGCCGTATTCGCGAACTGACTTAGGGTCTTTATCTTTTGCCTCGTTCTTGCCATCTGCCTTATTGTCTTCGCCGCCCTCAAAGTTAGACCAAAGTTCCTTCTCGTATGGGAACTTGTCAGGTTGCGTTTTATCAACCTTCTTAACAAGCTTCTTAATCTCAAACCACGTGCCTGGTGGAAGAGCTTTGCCATCTTCAACGCCGCCCAAGTCTTCATCTGGAACACCGTTAGCGTTTACCTGCTTGCCATTCACCGTAATCTTCGTGTGGCTCTTTGGCTGACCGGAGCTATTAGTCTCCTTATTAGCAAACGTACCAGCTTGAATCGTTGGAATCGTCTTATAAGTCGGATTATACTTTTGGCTGTCTTTGAGCTTGATTTTAAAGTAGAAGTTGCCAGAAACCCACTCTTTGCCCTTGACGGATGCAAAAGCACCAGTATCAAAAGCAAAGACAAAACCTGCGCCGTTGTCTTTAGCTAACTTATCAAACTTTGTGAGCGCACCGTTATGCTGCGTACCTTTACCATCGTGAGCCTGGTGGAACGCGAACACCTTACACTCGTACTCGCCGCCTTCCTTAGGCTTGCCGCCAATCAGCGCGCGCGAACGCTCCATAGTGTCTTTGTTGTATTCGCTATTGTGAAGGTATGTATTTAAATCACAAGTATTCTTATCCTTGCAATTCTTATCATTACCCCTCTTCCACTGGCGGAATTCTTCAAACTGCAAGCCATTAATGTCCCCACTAGCCTTACTATTGCCCTCGGCAGGCTTAAGCAGCTTATACTTAGTGTCATTCTTCTTATGGCACACGGCGCGGAAGGTAATAGGACCTTTGGCGTTATTAGCCCACGAATCAAGCACAATGCCGTTATTCTTGTTGTCTTTTGGCGCACCTATTTTCGTGCCCTTAGAAAGCTCTTTAGGCTTATTCGCATCTCCAAAGCTCCAGCCACCAAACTGACCGTTATTTATTTGCGTACCGTCGTAAAGGTTAAGATGCAAATCGCCGTCTGTAACAGGCAACTCTTGCACTTTAACAGGAGCATATACAACCTTGTCATAATTACCTGCGTCACTATCTTTAGACGTAGAACCATCCGGATACGTAACAAGTACAGGGGTCTTATCACTTGTACCAGCTTCTGTTTTAGACGGGCTAAACGTCACTTTACCGTTTCCTGTATTTTTTGAATCAATCTTAGACCAATCAAGCACAGGAGAAGTGTATTGAGTGTACTTCTCTAACTTAAAGGTAGAACCACTAGGCAACGCGCCTTCCCTAACCCACGGCTTTTGGCTATCTTTTACACTCTTAGGCTCTTTGCTATCAGTAGGATTAAACCTATTATTATTCGTATCGTAGTTAACAACCGTTTCGTCGTAATGCGGGTTGTACACGGATGCTTGAGAGACAATGTGTATATCAACGCCTTTGACTTGCTCAACTTGTTGCTTATATTTACAACTATTCGCACTTGGATTAGGGTAAGTGATTTGAACGTCAAAATGTATAGTATGACCTCTATCGGTTTTCTTTGGATTATACTTAATTTTACCTGTTATAGGGTCAATATAAGCTTGACCAGGTTGCATGCTGTTAGGATTATTAGCCTTTGTAACACCATTTGGTAATAACTCTTTCCCTCCACTCTTTTTGAAAGAAAATGTTATACCTGTATCAGTTTGTTCAAATGGTTTCTCTGTATTATCGTATATCCATTTACCCTGTTCAGCCGTGCCATCCCAATGGCCAGTTTTAAAATATGGATCTACATCAGTAATTTCACCATATACGGCATCTTTTTTAGATTTTTTTGGAAATTGAACATCATCATTGCTCGTTGGATTAAAACCATAATGCCATTCTTTAGAATCAGGTATGCCATCACCATCATGATCATACGGACCCCAAATAATAAACTTATTCTTATCTGATCCATTTCTGTAAGAAACAAACCCTGCCATGAAAGGCAAATTGTAAGGATCTTGATTATCTTTAACTTCAGCGGAGATAATCCAACGAATACCACTTACGCTATTGTTCTGTTCCCATGTTTTAAATAATCTACCGAATTTACCTTGTTTTTTCCAATTCCAAGCTTCGCATGCTTCATTTGAAAATATGCCACATGTTGCAATATGTTGATTCCATAGCTCATCATACTCAGCATCACCTGGAACTCTAGTCACATTAGTGCCAGAGTTAAACTTTCCTGGCTCTTCATTTTCATTACCTCTAAGATGCCAACTATAGAATTTTGCAGGACGACCGTTATAAAATCCGGTTCTATCGAACTCAGTCCTATAACGCGTAATCCTAACAGTTTCATCTTTAACACCTGAAGGAAGAACAGCATAAAATTCAGGTTGACCATCATAAGAATGTGAACCATCCTTAGGATCACACTTCATAAGTGGATTTTCCATTGCTTTAATTCTGCAAGCCTCTTTATTGTATAAGACTTCCCAAGTAATAGTAGTTTTTTTACGTCCATTAACGTTTTCTGTTTTAATAACTGGATTTTGAAAATCAATATCACGCCATATGTCATGATTATCAACAGAAGAAGGAGAAATATAGCCTGTACCTATATAATCCCAAAAAACATTAGCCTTACCACCAGCCTTCGCCTTATTCACTGGCGGCAAGATGAGCATTGCAAGGAGCGTGGCGGCGGCTACAAAAAACGCTAGTATTGCGCGGAGTAAGGTGCGAGAAGTGCGTGCGGTGCTGGAGGTGCTGGAGGTGGTGGAGGTAGCGTTGAGCGCTGCATCGCGCTCGCTGGTCTTATGCCAAGCCAAAGCGCGCGACGCAAGACGACCCACTCGTGATGCGAATCCACGGAACTTTGCTGGTAACATTCTCTCGCCTTCCTAATCCTTCGCTGCCGCAAAAGCCGCAGCCTCTAAACCTCGCGTAACCATACTGTGTAGCAGCTGTGTAGCAGCTGTGTAGCAGAGAAGACGTAGCCTTCTATCTAGAAAGCAGCCAACCGCAGCCTTCTATCTACCCTGCTAATCAGCAAGCTCCCAACCGAAGCTAACTAGTCAACCAACCGTCAACCAACCAATCAGTAGTACTACTAATAAGTAGCGCTACTAGTCACACTCAAAGCCAAGTGCTCAAGCCAACTCTAAGCTAGTAGCAGTGCCGCGCATAGCAATGCAGCGCAGCGCAGCAATCCAACCACAGGTAGAGAGTATACATACCTATAAGCCCTATACGCAAGTGCGGCGACTAAAGCGGTCAGTAAAATAGTATGGTACTTTTAAAGCCTTTAGTATTTATACCCCCCCCCCATGAACGATTTCAAGCAAAAAGGGCATATAATATTGCATATAATCACACATATGGAAAAATTCCTACAATCTACTAGTATCGCTAAAAAATCTACTGAAAAATGCATTTAGAATGAATAATTTCCGACGCCAAAACGAGGAAATTGCGTCTTCGGCGTGTCTAAAGCCGGCCGCTTCCACGGGCTAAAATACTACATGTAGGTATGCTGCGCGCAGCGTGGTGCTATATGCTGTGGTAGAGCGGACGGGCGAGATTCCAACCCAAACCGACAACAAACGACGGAAAATTGCACGGCAAATGTGGTCAGCCGCGACCAAACCGACAACAAACGCCAGTAAAAATACACGGCAAATGTTTCACTACGCCGGTCTTCAGACACGCGCGCAGTAATAGTACTGCACGAATGTCTCAAAACAAGCAAAATGAGACCCTAACGCAGTACGCAATCTGCACTAATGTCCGAAAACAACCAAACAGAGACAATAACGCAGTAACTCATCTGCACCAGTGTCCCAAAATGGGCAAAATGAGACACTCGCGCAGAAAGCAAGTCATCGCGCGCTAAATCGCAGCGCTCAAGCAGTCGTCGCGCCAACGCGAGAAAAGTTGCACGCGCAATACGCAAGAAAATCAAAAGTGGGCCTAATGGGACTCGAACCCACGACCTTCTGCTCCGGAGGCAGACGCTCTATCCACTGAGCTACAGGCCCGCGACTCGAGAAAGTATACACGCCAGTGGGGATGCAAGGCGTGACGACCTGCTTGAGCGCAGCACAGCGCGCGCGAAAGCAACTCGGAGCGGAAACAAACGCCAGAGAAAAATCACGGCAAATGTGGTCAACTTAGGCAAAACCGACAACAAACGCTAGAGAAAATACACGGCAAATGTGGTCAGATTCGGCAGAAACGACAACAAACGCCAGAGAAAAAACACGGCAAATGTTGTCAACTTCGTCAAAAACAACCACAAACACGGGAAAAGTTGCGCACATTTGGAGCGCTAGTATCACGCACCGCCAAGGAAGGCGAAAGTACCGAAGTAAAGCGCCGACGCCACCGAAACCAGCGGCACAATCACACAAACAACCAAAATCCACCAATCGCGCGCATGCACACTGCTCACGCGAGCGTGCGAACGCGCCCCAACTCCCCCAAAACCGCGCGCTTCCATAGCCGTGGCGAGCGTCGTCGAACGCCGAATCGAAAGCACAAGCAGCGCAAACGACTGTGGGAAGAACGCCCTCACGCGATGCTCATCGCCAAGCCCGCGCGAACGCCTCGACGCCGTCAGCGCCGCCCAATCATCCTGCAGCACGCCAAAAAGCCTAATTCCCGCCAAACCGCCGTACACAAATCGGTCCGGCAAATGCATCACCTGGCTAAAAGCATCCGCCAAATCGGTTGCGTCCATGCCAATCACCATCACAATCGACGGAATACCAATCGCCAAAATCCTAAGCGAGGTTGCAACGGCCAGCATCGCCGATCGGTCCGTAGCATGCATAAGCCACCACTGGAACCAAGTATTTCCGCCACTTTTGCCGTATAGCAGCACGGTGAGCGCGGAAGTCGGCGCACCCACCCACACAGGCCACGAAAGGCGAATCACACGCCAAGGAGTAAGTTTGATGCACGCAAAAATCGCAAATTCCAGCACCAGCGCCACAGAAGCCGACACGCAATCAAGCGTAAAAATCAGCGGAATCGAAGCCGCGAACGCTCCAAAAATACGAAATACCGGATTCATCGACGCAATAAGCGGCGAACGGCTTGAAAGTTTCGGCTTTTCGCTGCGATTGTTGACGGCACTCACTTTGATTCGCGAAATGTCGGTTGCGCCGGTGGTGGCGGAAAGAGCTTCGGAAGATTCGGCAGATTCTGCGCTCACTGCACCTTCCGCACCTTCCGCAGCTTCAGCAGCTTCAGTTTTCGCATCCGGCACAAGCTCCACCAAGCGCGCGCCCAACGCCTCAACCAGCTCGCGGTCGTGAGTCACCACAATAATGCTCACGCCCTCGCCGCGCAAACTTGCAATCAAGCGAATAATTTGCAGCCAAGTTTTGCGATCCTGCCCGAAAGTCGGCTCGTCCAAAATCAGCACGCGCGGAGCCGCAGCAAGCGACGCCGCCACAGTCAATCGCCGCTTTTCGCCGCCCGAAAGCGTGTACGGATTCGCGTTCGCATAGCGCGCCAAACGGAATCGCTTCAGCAGCTCCTGAGCCTTCGCGCGCGCCTCATCCGCCGGAACTCCCGTGCGAAGCGGACCCAGCATAACCTCGTCCAGCACCGAACCGCACGCAAACTGATGCTCCGGATTTTGGAAAACATACGAAATTCGCTTCGCCAAATCCGGCGACTTCCACTTCATTGGATTCGCGCCGTTCGCGCCTTTAGCAAGAGCCTCGCTCGCCACAACCTCGCCGCTTACAGCCGGCAAAAGACCCGCCAAAGTTAGCGAAAGCGTTGATTTTCCAGTGCCGTTCGCGCCGACCAAAGCCGTAATCTGCCCGGCTCTAAACTCAAGATTGATGTGACGCGCAATCGGCTCGCTGCTGTGGCTGATTGCGAGATCCTTCGTAGAAAGCAGGACTTCTCCGTAGCCTTCTGACGGATTGCAGGTTTCGGAAGATTTACTTTCGGAAGATTTTACGTTTTTCTTGTAGCGCTCAGGAAGCCAAATACCCAGATCTTCAAAGTCCAAATCGGTGCGATTAAACACCTCGTCCGGCGTGCCATCCGCCACAATTACCGTGCGAGATGAAGCCGCGCGCGCAATATCGTCGTCGTGAACGGTTTCGCTGTGAACGGTTTCGCTGTTCGCATCTTTTCCGTTCGCATTTCCGTTCGCATCCTCATCATTCTCAAGCCCAAGCACCACCACGCGATCAATCATTTCAATCCACGGCTCAGCGTGATGCTCCACAAGCACCATCGTGGCGCGCGTAGAATCCAAAACCGCGCGAACAGCGCCCACAATCTGCTGCGTGCCGTCCGGATCCAAATTCGCGGTCGGCTCGTCCAAAAGCAGAACGCTCGGCTGCATAGCAAGCGCGCCAGCAAGCGCCAAACGCTGCATCTGACCGCCGCTTAGATGCGAAGTTGAACGATGCAACTGCAAGCCATCCAACCCAACTTTTTTAAGACTTTCGCGCACACGATCCCAAATCTCTTCGCGCGGAACGTTCATATTTTCCGGACCAAAAGCAACGTTATCGCCCAAACGCTGGAAAATCGCCTGCGCATCAGGATCCTGCAAAACAAGCCCAACCTTGCCTCGCGCGCGGCGAACAGGCACGCCGTCAACCAAAACACGACCCTCGCTCACACCACCATCGGCATCTTCGACGAGAGTGGTTTGCTGAGATTTCGCGCTATTTTTTGCGCTATCTGCGCTATTTTTCGCGCTATTTTTCGTCACAAAATCATTGCCAATAAGACCAGCCGCACCGCTTAAAATCGTGGATTTACCAATGCCTGACGCACCCAGCAGCAACACGCGCTCTCCGGCCTTAATCGTGAGGTCCAACCCGCGCACAGCAAAAGCGCGACGAGAAGCATGACGATAACCCCAATGCTCAAAACGAAGTTCAGCGTTATTAGCTTTATTAGCGCTATCACTTGCATTACTGATAGCGCTATTAGCGCTGCTGTCACTATTGCAATCGCTTGAAGCTGATGGAAGGAAAGTTTCAGATTCTTGCGATTTAACAGCATCAGGCATAGTAAATCCTTTATGGCAATGATAGATTTTTAATTTTTGCGAATACTTTATTCGTTACTTTTCGCGGATTTCGCGACCGGACGCAAACTGATCCAACGCGCCGGTCTTAGCGATTCCCACATACAAGAACCACATCAAAACACCTGCGATTACAATGCCGGAAACCACGGTGCTAACGAAGTATGGAAGACCGTACTTGCCGAATACGCTAACAGCCTGCAACTTATCGAGGAAGGTGTAAGCCCAGCAGCCGATGCCGGTCAAAGCGCCGGAAAGAACCATGGTGCTCAAATTCCACTTCTTGTAAGCGAAAATAATGAAAGCAATTTCAGCGAACAAGCCCTGGAAGACTGCAATACCGAAGGTTGCAGCGCCACCCCACTGATTGCCCATCAAAGCTTCGAGCACACCAGCGACGACTTCAGCGTAAATAGCAGCGCCTGGCTTGCGAACGATTACTGCTGCCAAAGGAGCAGCGAAGAGCCAAAGACCGTTAATAATACCTGCAAAACCTGGAAGAATGCTGTTTAGTGCAGTCCATGGAACCTCACTAAAAATGGCAACAATCCAGTAAATAAAAGCAGAAACAACGCCAATTACGGAAGCAACTGCGATGTCTGCAACACGCCACTGCATGTTAATCTGATAATTTTCTTCTGACATAAAAAATGTGCCTTTCTTATTTTGTGTTGCAATGCGTTACATTGTGCGCAATGCAATATTTTGCGTTACAACGAAACCTTGCAACAGCTCTCAGGCACGGGAAAAACAGACCTCCGTGCGCCGGTATTACCCGGATTCACGTTCAAGCGGTTTTCTCTCAGCTTTGGCGGCGCGAGTAACGCGTCGGCGCAAAGCACCCGTGTCGATTGACGATTGTACGGCAGCGCGTAGACGCACGCCACAACAAGATGTTAAAACATCAAAATTTACTTACCGCGCATCGCACGACGGCTTATGCGCTGCGGACGCGTCGGATCAATCCCCTTCGGAATTCCAAATCCGCTCTTGCTTTGCAACGTGCGCAAACGCTCGTTCAAAATCGCCAGCTCCGTCTTAGTAAGGAAGAATCGGCGGTTTGGATGAATCTTATTAAGCAGCGCAAACTTGTGATTCGAAGGCTGCAAAGTCTTGGCGCGCAACACTTTTCCGCGCAATTCCTTAAGCTTCACCTGGTTTTCGCCATTACCAACAGCCATACGGTATACAGGTATATTAGATCCCGCCGTAACGCTTCTAATAGCATGCTCCTGACGATCCATCGCGTGCATCAAGCGCTCGTAATTGCCCTCGCCAATAAGGAAGATTCCGTTAAAACCGGTGCCGCGCCAAATCGCGTCCTTCGTACGAGGATCCACCCACACCGGCTGCTGAGGGAAGGTAAATCCGCCCTTGTTAATAGCAGAAACAATTCCAGCCGCCGCCCCAGGGCGACCTTCCAACTTCGCGTAACCAACCTTATCCGCGCGCTTCGTAAGCACAACCGTAAACAGCAGCAAACCAACCATCACCGCCGTAACAATCATCATAATCCACGCAAAAATCGACCAGCGCAGCAGCAAACCAAGCACAATAGCCACAACTATTGGCGCCGCAAACGCCACAGACAGCCACAGCGGAAGCTGCTTATCGTCAGGATGCGTGTACTTATAAATGCGGATAATCTGCGAAAACATGCCCTGCATGCCCATCTTATTTCCGGATTTACTTCCGGATTTATTTCCAGACTGATTCGTGCTATGCGATTTGTCTTGTGCTTTACCTTGTGCCATGCGTCTACCCCATGATATTCGCGTTATTTTGAGTATTCAAAATAATAATAGTAGGTTGTGCAAATATTAGTAAATTTGCGATTACTATATTGCTTACTTTCGCTTACTTTCGCTAACTTTCGCTAACTATATTGCTTATTTTCGCTTAACGTCAGCTTAACTTCAGCTTGACTTCAGCTTACTTCGGCCAATTTCCGCGCTTTGGCGAACTTGGTTTCGGCAAACGCCAGCGACGCATCTGCATCGCGCGGCTCCAAGCATACATGCCAGAACGCGACTGCTTCGACACCGCAACATCGCCATAACGACGCACAAGCTCCTTACGCAACTTTCGCCACATAATAAACATGTCGATCACGGAAGCAAAAAGATACGTGTACAGCAGCACAGCGAGCGCAATGTACACAATCACAAACCGCGAAAGCGCAAACAGGCATACCATAATCACAATTGCAAACGGCACGAAAAACTCGCCGAGGCTAAAGCGCGCGTCCACGTAATCGCGAATATACACGCGCCACGGAAGCTGCTCAACCTTTGGCATATGCGCCAAATCACCCGTGCGCATTGCCTCGTACTGAATATTTTCGCGCTGCCTAATTCGAGCGCGAGCCTGCTTTGCGCTGGCCTTACGATCAGCTGGAACAAGAGGACGAAGATTTTGCGCTTGAGCCGCGTTGCGCTTAGGAGTTGGCGCGTTTTTTTCGCGGGATTTCACAGCTGCTTTTTCGGCTGATTTTTCGGCTGATTTTTGCTGAGCCGACTCACCGACTTTAGCTTCGTTAGCAGCGGTTTTCTTTGCAAATGGATTCCATGTCATGTTTGCAGATTACTCAACAGACTAGACGCATGAACGATGCGAAGAAACGAAATTACTCGGCCAATCGATCCAAAAGCAGCGCTTCGGTCACAATATTGCCGCGCAAACCAGAAAGCGAAATCGACTCGTTCGGGCTGTGTGCATTAGACTTAGGGTCTTCCGGACCAGTCACAAGCACTTGCGCCTTCGGGAAGATGCGCTGAAGCTCCGGAATAAACGGAATCGAACCGCCCTCGCCCTTGTTTACCGGCTCCACGCCGAAAGCGTCGCGCATGGAAGCGAGCGCATCCTTCGTTGCAACAGCATCCGGATCCATTGCCCAGCCCATGCCGTTATCAATCGGCTCTACAGTAACTTCCGCACCAAAAGGCGCGTGAGATACCAAAAAGTCGCACAAAGCTTTTTGCGCTTCTTCCGGACGCTGCGAAGGCGCGGTACGAAGCGAAAGACGCAGCTTAGTTTCGTGCGCAATCACATTAAAACTGCCCTCAACCGGGTGCGCGTCCATGCCGATTACCGTAAGGCTTGGCTTAGTCCACATGCGCGCAGCCAAAGAACCGGTGCCGGCAAGCTTATAAGAATCGACCACGGAAGCGTCGGCACGCACCTGCGCTTCATCCAAATCGCGCTGCAAACCGCCAACCGGCTCCTGTGCTTCAATTCCAGGCACAGCCAAGTCGCCATCCTTGTTATAAAGCGAAGCAACAAGCATGGAAGCGAGCGTGTAAGCGTCCAAAATTGGGCCGCCGAACTGGCCGGAATGCACTTGATGGCCGAGCACTTTAACTTTTACGTCTACGTCGGTATTTCCGCGCAAACTCGTTGTGAGGCTTGGGATTTCGGCGGACCAGTTGCCGGAGTCGGCCACGATGATTACGTCTGATTCGAATTCGGCTTTATGAGACTCGATGAAAGGAATGAAGCTTGGCGAGCCCATTTCTTCTTCGCCTTCGATGAAAACTTTAATATTTACGCGCAAATCGTCGCTTAGTGCGCGCAAAGCTCCGTAGTGGATTGCGATTCCGCCGCCGTCGTCGGCAGAGCCGCGGCCGTAGAGGCGACCGTCGCGCTCTGTGCCTTCAAATGGGTTTGTGTTCCACTCGGATGGGTCTGGAACAGGCTGCACATCGTGATGAGCGTAGAGCAAAACCGTTGGCGCGCTTGGGTTCACGATGCGCGAGCCCACAACTTCGAAAGCTCCAGGAGTGCCGTCCGGATTCGTGGACTGCTCGACGCGCGCGTCAATACCAACCTCACGCAATACCCCAGCCACGTATTGCGCGGACTTTTGCATATGCTCGCCGGCAATGCCCTTAGCAGACACAGCCGCAAGCGAAATCTTCTTATTCAACACGGAAACTACGTCATTCCAAACGTCTTGCACGCGAGCGCGCACGTCTTCAACAGCCAAACCTGCCATAAATCCTCCCAAATAAAAGTAGCAGAGCAGTAATTGATGCTTACAGAACTATATCTAAATTATACTTATAAACTATATTCGCAAACGTGAAAAAACGCTCGCGCTATAAGCGCTTAGATTAGTGGTCAGCCCTCTCAATGCGCGCGGCAACCCAATCGACAATATAAGGCGCGCACTGCTCAATCTGATCCATCGCAACCTCAAACTCGTGCGGACCTCCGTACCACGGATCTGCCAAATCGAGCAGCACCTCGCGACCCGGCTGCGGCTTCGGAAGCGACGGATCAAAGGTGCGATACATATGCACCAACTCGCGCTTTTGCGCAGGAATCAGCCGCAAAAGTGAGTGCATATGCGATGCCGTCATCGGCAAAAACAGGTTCGTTTCCGCAATCTCATCCGCATCAATTCGATGCGCAAAATGCGACGCCGGAAGGTGGTATCCGCGTTTAGTTAATTCCCTTTGCGCGCGTCGGTCAATCGGATTTCCGTATTCTTCGTCGCTAACTCCGCAAGATTGCACGGCAACGACGTCGCCCAATCCCCTCAACTGAAACTCGTTGCGCAACACGATTTCCGCCATTGGCGAGCGGCAAATATTTCCGGTGCAAACCGTCATAACAGTGTATGGGTGACGCGCATCTACCTTGATTTTGCTTGATTCTTCAGTCATGCTTCCTCGTTTATTTTGCTGTCTCGTTTATTTTGCAATTTCGCTTATTTTGCGATTTCGTTTACTGCACAGGCTCATATACCTTAAACCGGTATCGCGCAGGATTGCTTTCGCTTCCAACTTTAAGCGGTGCTTCCTCAAACTCGCCTTCGCGCGCAACACGCCATTTTCCTGCCTCAACTAGCTCATGAATATTCGGAGCAAACGTGTCCGCTGCAACTTTTGCTTCGATTTGCGTAACGTAGGCCGCGTCCGTGTGATAATTCGCGAGCATTTCGCGCAAAATCGCAGCGCCACCAATAACCCAGATTGCGGGGCCGTCTTTAGGCGAGTCTTGAGATACGTTTTCCTCATTTTCAAGATTTGCGTGATTTTCAAGCGCTTCCTTATTTTCCAGCCATTCTCGCGCGTAATCTAAAGCCGCGTCAATGCTAGTAAAAGTACGCGCTCCATCTGCCACAAAATCCGGATTATGAGTCACCACAATATTTTCGCGGCCAGGCAGCGGACGGAATTTCGGAGGCGTTGCATCCCACGTACCGCGGCCCATAATCACAGGGCAGCCGATTGTCATCGCCTTAAAATAGCGCAAATCCGGCGAAAGTCGCCACGGCATGCCTCCGTTCACGCCCATAGCTCCTGGCTTGCCGTCCAAACCGAAAGCCTCGCCCCAAATAAGTCGCACCGGGAAATTATTCAGCGCACTTACGCTACTTTCCATTTTCGCCCCCTAAAAACTAAATCAAGCAAAATCAAGCCAAATCAAGCCAAATCAAGCCGAATCAAGCTCAATCAAGCAAAATAATTCGCAATTATCACACCGCAACCGGCGCTTTAATCGTCGGATGATGCTGGTAATCAACAACCTTAAAATCGCTGTAATCGTAGTCAAAAATCGAATCCGCTTTACGAATTTCAAGCTGCGGATACGGGTATGGCTCGCGCGAAAGCTGCTCAAGCACCTGCTCAACGTGATTGTCGTAAATATGGCAATCGCCGCCCGTCCACACAAACTCGCCAGGCTCCAAACCTGCCTGCTGAGCCATCATCATCGTCAAAAGCGAGTAAGACGCAATGTTAAACGGCACGCCGAGGAACATGTCGCACGAGCGCTGGTAAAGCTGGCACGAAAGCTTGCCGTCGGCAACATAGAATTGGAAAAGCGAGTGGCAAGGTGGCAACGCCATATGCTCAACTTCCGCAGGATTCCAAGCGCTAACAATCATTCGGCGAGAATCCGGGTGATTTTTCATAAGATCCAGCACATTCGCGATTTGGTCAATTGTGCGATTTGGATTTTCCGCGGTAGGAGCAGGCCAACTCCTCCACTGAACGCCGTAAACCGGGCCTAAATCACCGTTTTCGTCCGCCCACTCGTCCCAAATATGAACGCCATTTTCTTGCAACCAGCGCACGTTGCTCGAGCCTTTAAGGAACCAAAGCAATTCGTACGCAAGTCCTTTGAAAAACACGGTTTTTGTGGTGATAAGCGGGAAGTATTTACTAATATCGAAGCGGATTTGCTGGCCAAAAAGTGAGATTGTGCCAGTGCCGGTGCGATCTGATTTTAAAGTGCCTTCCGTAAGGATTTTTCGCACTAAATCCTCGTAAGGAGTTGGGATGCTGGAAATCGGTTTTTGTGGGATGCGCGCGCGAATTGCGGCGAGTTCTTCTTCTGTTAAAGCCATGATTCAATGGTAACAATTGCACGGTAAGAATCGTGCTGTCGTGGCGGTAACAATCTAGCGTAAAATAGTTAGAACAAACAGTAGCAAAGGAGCAAAAATGTCTAGAAGATTATGGGTAGAACGCAACGAAGACGGCACTTGGGAAGCAAAAAGCGAGGACGGCACGAGCCTTAAGTTTGGCCGCGGCGAAGGCATGTTTAACCCTGTTGAGCTGATGCAGATTGCTTTGGCCGGTTGCACCGCCCTTAGCAGCCAGTATGCGGCTGAGCAGGCGGTTGGCGAGGGTGCTGGAGCGCGAGTCGTGGTAAACGGCACGTATGATGCGGAAGAAGGAGCGTACTTGCGTTTTCAAGAAGACGTTACGCTCGATACAACTTCGGCAAAACCTGCGCTGAGCGAGGAAGATGCGGCCGCGCTTAAAGAGCGCATGGAGCGTCATATTTCCAGGGGTTGCACGGTTAAACATACGCTCGAAAATGGGGCTAAAGTAAGCGTAAACGTTACAGTTCGCCGATAAAATAAGCCAAAAATCGCGAAAAATCACGCTAAAATCACCCTAAAATCACCCTAAAATTCACCACGTGTGGCACAATTGAATACACCAATTGAGTACGCGAATTGAGTACACAAGATACTTGCGCAATATTGACGCTACGCATGCATGTATGCAACCGGAGGAAACTTTGAAAATCGCTATTTTTACCGAAACGTATCCACCGTACATAAATGGCGTAGCAACACAGTCCTACATGCTCAAAAAAATGTATGAAGAGCTTGGTCACGAGGTGCTTGTGGTCACGGTCGGCTCCGAAAAACAGCGCAAAACCAAGCTTGAAGACGGCGTCGTCTATGTGCCTGGAATCTTGCTAAAAAAGCTTTACAAGTATCGCGTGGCGCTTCCGATTGGCCACATGCGAAAGCAGCTGCCGCTTAAATTCAAGCCGGATGTTATTCATATTCAAAACGAATTCGGAATTGGCGAAATCGGCTTGGAAGTTGCGAAAAAAGAGCATATTCCTGTTATTTACACACTTCACACAGAATACGATAAATTCCTGTTTTACATTGGTTTGAAGCATTTTACTGAGTTTTCGCGCAACCTTTCGGCGAAATATTTTATGCGATTCTCGAAAAATGCCACAATTATTACGAGTATGTCGGCTAAAGCGCAGGCTTATATTGACCGTCAGAAGGTAGATAAAAAAGTTGTTGTGCTCAACAATGCCGTGGAATACAAGCAGTTTTTGCCAACGCCTGAACGACTTGCCTTCCGCAAATCTTTCCGCGAAAAATACGGCGTTTCGGATTCGACTAAGCTTTTCGTTTTCGTAGGCAGAATTGGTGCAGAGAAAAATATTTCTGAGCTTATTGACAACTTTATGTATTGCGATTTTCCTCGCGAAAAAGCGCGATTATTTGTGATTGGCGGCGGCCCAGATTTAGAATCGTTGCGCGAGCGCGTAGCCTCTAACGGTTTTGACGACAGAATCTGCCTTCTCGGACCTATTTCGCACACGGAAATTCCAAAGTATTTGCACGCGATGGACTACTACACAACCGCCTCGCTTTCCGAAATGCACTCGCTTTCTATGCTCGAAGCAATGGCTTCCGGACTGTTTGCGCTTGTGAAGCACGATGTGCCGAACGAAAACCAGATTATTAGCGGCCAAAACGGGTATCAGTGGGATACTCGCGAAGATTTTAAGGCGGTTTTTAGCAAGGTTTTGAATATGAGCGAGGCTGAGCAGGCTCAGCTTAAGGCGAATGTGCTTGAGTATTCGAAGAATAACGATTTTAAGAGTCAAGCGCTTGAGCTGCTTAAAATTTATGAGCGCGCAATTGAGATGAATAAGAAAGATCTCGCCGAAAAGAAGGCGAAGCGAGATGCAAGGCGTGCGCGTTTTATGCTAAATAAGCACGCAAATACTGAGGCGGAGTCTAAAGAGTCGCAAGAGACGCAAGACTAGACGACCTGCGCGCTCCAAACACGAGATAAATACCTCACGTTTGGAGCGATACACAACCCAAAACCCTCCAAATGCGAGATAAATTACCCACATTTGGAGCGCAAAACCACGTCAAACCCTCCAAATACGAGACAAGTTACCCACATTTGGAGCGCAAAACCACGTCAAACCCTCCAAACACGAGACAAGTACCCCGCATTTGGAGCTATACACAACCCAAAACCCTCCAAATGCGAGATGATTCTCTCACGTTTGGAGCGCAAAACCACGTCAAACGCTCCAAATGCGAGATAAATTACCCACGTTTGGAGCGATACGCCACACCAAACCCTCCAAACACAAAAGTGCGCTCGCGCGGCAACGCGAACGCACTATAAGCAGATTGTTGCATTAACGCAGAGGATCAATCGTCTGCTCAATCTCCTTGGCCGCTTCTGCCCCAGCCTTTGGAACATCAACTTCATGCACGCCAGAAATATCGTCAATAGACGCATTCTCGCTTTGCTTTTGAGCAGCCGCAACCTGAGCCGCACTAAATTCCACATACTTTCTTGGAACAACGTACACAGGCCTCGAAGAATGCTGCAGCAAGCCCTGACTAATCGAACCAAGCAAAAGACCAGTAAAACCGCCGCGGCCTCGCGAGCCAACAACCACAAGATCATGATTCAAGCTAGCCTGAGTCAGCGCATCAACAGCAGAGCCAGGCACAACAGTTCGGTGAATCTTCAAATCCGGCAAACGTTGCAAAATCGGCTTCACGCGCTCCTCAAGATCTTCCATATAAGATCCCATAACTGCAGTGTCTCCCTCAGCGCCCTGCACGCTTGGAACTGCGGAAATAACATCCAGCTCCGCATTCCAGCTATCTGCCAAATTAGCAGCAATTTCCAACGCTTTAAGACCCCACTTAGATTCGTCCGAACCCACAGCCACGCGCGAAATCGTGTTATTTAAGTGTATTCGCTGACCATCGTCGTCTGTGTAAGGCACAACCACGATTGGGCAATACGCGTATGCCGGCAACGAAGAGCTAGTTGTTCCAAGCAAACGCTCCGCCAAGCCGCCTTTACCACGGTTACCGATCACAATAAGCTGATAATTGCGCGAAAGCTCCACGAAAACCGACGAAGGGTCGCCTGTAACAATCAGAGTAGTTGCGTCAACGCCCTGCTCAAGCGCCACAGCCTTAGCTTTTGAAAGAATTTCTTGCGCATCGTGATGAGCCGCGTTATCGTCACCAATCGCAGTATAAGTAGCATCAAACGAAACCGCCGCATAACTCGGCAAAGAATACGCGCAAACAATTTGCAACTGTAAGCCTGCATGTTTTGCGTAATTTGCAGCCCACCAAACTGCCTTATAACTCGCGTGAGAGCCATCAACTCCAACTAAAACAGCTTTTTCGGGAATCATCGCCAACCTCCTCATACGGGCACTTGTGGCAGCAGCGTCACTTGTGCGCAAACGTATTTACTATTGTAGCGTAATTTTAGATTGATTGCTCGCAAGTTTTGCGATATATAACTACAAGACTCGACGAATAGAATATCCACCAGGGAAAACGTAGCGGATTGGATCGTACTTAGTGCCGGCAAGCTGGGAATTAATTACCATTCCGTTACCAACATAAATAGAAGCATGCTGACCGTTGGCAATAATATCGCCCGGCTGTGCTTGATCAAGGCTTGGGATTGGAGTTCCAACAGTTGCCTGCGCGCCAGAAGTACGAGGCAAAGAAACACCAACAGCCGCAAAAACGTACTGCACGAAGCCGGAGCAATCCCAGCCAGCAGGAGTTGTACCGCCACTGCGATACGGAACCTTACCTAAGAATTGCGTAGCGAAATTAAGCAAAGCCTCAACAGACTTACCGTTTGGCGGCACAATATTAGCCTGCTGAACAGGCTGAGCGCCACCACGGTACTCAGAACGGCTTGCTGCAGCTTCATAAGCGTTTCGCGCGGCAGCAGCGGCAAGTTCGCTAGGAGTCTTAGTTTGAGGAACGTTTAAGCTTTCAATTCCACCCCAATGGGAGTTGGAATCTACATCAGTAGAGGTAGATTCAGTCAAAAGATCTCGACGCACACTCGACATCTTTGGGAATGAGCGCGTTGAAGTAACAGCCGCCTGCTCTGACGCATGCGAAGAATCTGCCATGGCAATTGGAGCCATAACAGCAAGCATTGAAGCCGCAGTGACTGCTGATGCAATAACTGAAAAAATCTTACTGTGATTTAACATACTTTTAGAAGTTTAACACTATGCTGTTACATGCGCGTTTGGCGCACAATTTCGCGCTTTTGATAAGCGATTGGTAATAAAGATAGATAATAAAGATAGATAATAAGCTAATCAACAGCTTAGTAATGCTTTAGTAGTGAATGAATTGATACTGAGAAAGCTGCTTTGCATCAAACTTACGAGAGAATGTTTTTCCGTGCAAAGAAGCGCCAGATTCCGAAGTTTCAATCGAACCGTCTGGATTAATCTTCTCAACAATTGCAACATGTCCGTAGAACGGATCCGAACCAGCCTGACCAGCGCGGAAAACCATAATATCTCCAACGTGGCGAGGAGTGCGATCAACCCAATATCCGAGTCCGCGCGCAGAATCAGCCCACATGTTTCCGTTGCCAAAATGCGAACCAACAGGCAAACCAAGCTGAGACCTACGCACATACACCCACCAAGTGCACTGGCTGAACTCATACGCGTTACCGGTATCACCAGTTGCATGATTTGGATTAAAGCCCTTTGGCAATACGTCAAAGTCTTTATCCATAAGCAAAGCGACTTTAGGATTATCTGCAGCAGAACGCGACATTTCCGCAATATTAAAGCCAGAATCTGCACCCAGCTTCCAAGAATCCGACTTAGAAGACATTACAGAAGCGGTTCCAGGATGCGAACTTGCAGCGCTTCTTGCAGTCGAAATACCCAAAAGGCCGGAAATTCCCGAAGAAGCATAAGCACCGGAATTATTAGTATTTGCATCATAATCAGCGCGTGCAGCATGTGCAGCATGAGCGGCATGAGCTGCATGTGAAGCATCACCGGAGTCTGAGCCACTAGCGTTTTCAATAGAGTCAACAGCGTTATTGATTGCATCCATAGAATCTGGCGAATCAAGCGAAGTGCGCTGGCTAGAGCGAGATACATTCAAAGCCGAAGAATCGTCAACGCTAGTTATGCCAGACTCAAGCTCTGCTGCGCGAGAATCAAAAGTATTAATTTTTGTAAGCGACATTGTTGCCGCAACAGCGCCAATCATAGCAATCATAGAAGTTGAAACAAGCAGGCGACGACGACGCTCATTAGCAAGCCTAGACAACCTGATTTCGCGACGGCTTTGCGGCATAATCTCTTGCAAACGCTCGGCAACAGCATCCGAAACCTCAACAACAGCACCATTGCTTGCTGAAAGTGCAGCTAAACGCTCACTATTGCGATTAGTTTGGTAAGAACGCGCGCCATGAAGGCCGTGAGCTCCGCGCGAAGTGCGAGGGCTATGCGAAGAAGTATACGAAGAATCATGCGAAGAAGTATGCTCACTGTGCGAACCATGCGCACCATGCTCACCATGCTGTGCTACAAAAAGCGAAAGCGGCGAATAGCTACGCCCCTTTGCCTTCGGAGCACCATGTGCAGCACGCTTCATACGAATCACTTTCTTACGTAAACTTTGCCTGTAAATGCTGTGAACATTGTGGATTTAGCGACACCCAACGCACGCCTTCCACCGACACACCTATTTAAGACTACAACGTGGCGCGGATGTAGGAAACACTTATTGGAATCTTGTGCGCAATCGCGTGCGTAATCACAAGCGTAATAGCGCACTTAATCGCGCTGCATAATTTTTTAGACTCGACTCAGTTGTATGGTTAGAGTATGAAATTAGCACCTATAGTTAATCCAGACGCCAGAAAGCCCGCGCCAAAGCCACTTCGCGTCGATTTACGCAAGGTTTTTTCTATAGGTACGATAGCGTGGATTATTGCAACAGTAGTTACGTTTATTATTGCGCTTCTGCATATTACTACTTGGTTTCCTGCGATAGTTTGCGCAAGCGGAATGATTATTGGCATTCTGCTTTTAATTTGGGAGCATTTTGACCGCTGGGATTATCGCCGGCTCGGAAAATAGCTTATATTCACTGGACTTAATTATTCGCAATCGGCACGGCAAAACTAACTGTAGTCCCCTGCCCCGGCCTGCTCCACAATGTAATATTTCCGTGATGCGTAAGTGCCACATGCTTAGCAATTGCAAGCCCCAAGCCAACGCCATCCTGACTTTTATTATTCTGATTTTGCGCACGGTAAAAACGCTCAAAAATGCGCGACTGATCTTCTAAATCAATACCAACGCCCCTATCAACCACGCGAATTACAGCGTAACGACCATCCGAAGAAGGCGCGGCAGATATTGAAACCGTAGCGTTTTCCGGCGAATACGTAATCGCGTTTTCAATCAACTTACGAATCGCGGCTTTAATCTGATCGCCGTCACCGCGCACGCGCAAAGAAGAATCGGCCTTTATCTTAAGCAAAACGCCGCAATTTTGGGCAAAAGAGTCAGTCTGATTTTTAACCGACTCAAGTAAATCTGCAACCGACAGCAATTTAGACGCATTTACGTCAATAGGATTTTGCGCGCGAACAAGCCACAGTAAATCTTCAAGCATGTGCTCTAGTTTTGTGGAAGATTTATTTGCGATTTTCGCTATTTCCTTAACTTTTTGCGTAGAAACGTTATCTTCCTGCAAAACTTTAGTAAGTTGAGTTAAGCTGCGCGTGGAATTTATTAGCTGATCAGAAACGTTTGCAATAAAGTCGTCTCGAGTTTGCGCAAAACGGTGAGCCGCACTCGTGTCCTCAATAATCAACACAACCATACCGCCGCCAACGCTACCTACCGTAATATTTAGCCAGTTTGGGCGCGAAATCGTAGTAGATTCTTCGGAATTATCCGCAATTTTATAACGCTCTGGAGTTGAAGTAACCAAAGAAAGACGCTCAAATCCACCGGAAGCACGAACGGAATTAACCGCTTGAAGCACGCGCGGCTGGCAGAGCGAATCGTCAATAACAACGCCCAGCAAATAAGCTTCGGAACTTGCGCGAATAACGTCATTTTCGGAGTCGATTACAACAGTCGGCATGTTCAGCATTGCCAAAACTTGAGACGCGTCCGAACTTAGGTCGTCTAAATCGGCAAGATTTTCGGATTCGCGGCCTGAGTTGAGATTTGAGTTGAGATTTGAATCTAAATCGGAATCGAAAGAATCGTAAGAATCGTAAGCAGTATTAGAAGTTAAGCCGCGCGCAATATTAAATCTTTTAAACGCGCGCACCAAAAAACGCCACAACGGCGAAAACCAATCCAGCGCAAAAACGCATAACGCAAGCACAACGCAAAGCGAGAGCACGCCAAACGCAATAAACACTACGGCTGAAGAATCAGGCATACTATTATAATCTCATATTTTGCGCACTTTGGTAACTTCCGCAAATAAAAAGCGGCATAGACTACTCGCAGCTGAGCAGTTTCGGCCGGAATAAGACAATAAAGCGGCATAAACTTTACGGCGCTGTAAAGTTTTGGTCGCTTCGTTACTAGCGTCGTCTATAATTAGAAATTATGCACGCATAAAGCTTATTGCAACAACGAAAGGATGCACCATGCGAGTGATTTTCAACGAAGAAATGAAGGCCGTATCTGCAAACCTCGAACGCATGGCGGAACTTGTGTCGAAAGCTATGAACGACGCGGGAAGCGCGCTTGTGAACGCGGATTTGGAATCTGCGCAAACAGTTATTGACAAAGACGCGGATTTAGACGCTTTGGAAGCCAGCACTATTGATCAGTGCCTAACTTTGCTCGCGCGCCAAAACCCGGTTGCAACGGACTTGCGCGAAGTTGTGGCTACTATGCGTTTGGCAGCAACTTTCGAGCGCATGGGCGATTTAACTAGTCATATTGCGCAAATCACTAGGCGAACTTGGCCAGAGTCCGCTATTCCTCAAGAAGCGCGCGAAACAATTGTTGCGATGATTGACTTCCTGCATGAGCTTTCAGGGCGATTAACTACCATGGTTGCTAATCGCGACGTAAAAATGGCGGAAACCATTATTGCTGGAGATGACGCGCTAGACAAGCTGCATGAGGAGATTTTTGCGCTTGTTGAGGGTGAAAATTGGCACGGCACGCGCAGGCAGCTGATTGACGTTGTGCTGCTGAGCCGCTTTATTGAGCGCATTGGCGACCACAGCGTTGCTGTTGCAAGGCAGATTGTGTTTATTGTTTCGGGATTTGATCCAACAAAGAAGCCTGAGCCAGATAAAGACACTGTGATTGCGTAGTGCTTGTGGTTGCGTAGCGCTGATATTTTAGAGCGTTGAGTGACATATATTAAGCAGCGTATAAGCGGCACATAAACAGTGCATATTTGTTATGCAAGATTAATATTTATACAATGCAATACCACTATATTTAGTAGCAGCCCCAATCCCCCATATCTAAAAACTAAATTATTATTCATTCAATACTCATTAGGGGGGGGGCGTATAAAAATTCCTAGAATATTGCGGATACGCTCAATCGTAAACAAAAAGAAACGGGTGAATTTGCAATACGCAACAAATTCACCCGATAGAGAAATTAGAAAGAAGATATTTATAAGCATACGATGCTATTTAATATTACGCAAGTACTTTTATAATATTTTCTTAAATTTTCTTTTTAATTTTTCGCTAAGTATTAGCTAAGCTCGACTTAAGATCAACTTAAGATCAACTTAAGATCACTTCTGGCCCTGAGCAGCCACAGCGGCAGCGCCGGCAGCAGCAGCTTCTGGATCCAAATACTCACCGCGAGGCTTGATTGGCTTGAAGTTTTCATCCAATTCGTAAAGCAGAGGAATAGCGGTTGGAATATTCACCTTGGAAATCTCTTCCTCACTCAAACCGTCGAGCATCTTAACGATTGCGCGCAAGCTGTTGCCGTGAGCTGCAATCATTACAGTCTTGCCGGACTTAAGCTCTGGAATAATATCCGACTCCCAGTAAGGAGTTACGCGAGTTACAACGTTTGCCAAAGCCTCAGTTTCTGGAACTGGATCGCCTGCGTAACGAGGATCGTTCGTCTGAGAATACTCGTCGTTTGGATCGATCTCAGGAGGTGGAGTTGCGTAAGAACGACGCCAAATCATGAACTTTTCATCGCCATATTCCTGACGAATCTCAGACTTGTTCTTGCCTTGCAAAGCGCCATAGTGACGCTCGTTCAAACGCCAGCTGCGGCGAACTGGAATCCAAAGGCGGTCGGCTGCATCAAGCGCGTAATTCGCGGTGTTGATAGCGCGACGAAGCAAAGAAGTGAACACGATGTCTGGAAGAACGTTCTTCTCTTTAAGAAGCTCGCCACCATGCTTAGCTTCCTCAACACCCTGCTCAGTCAGCGGTACATCAACCCAACCAGTGAACTGATTGGTTTTATTCCATGCGCTCTGACCATGTCGGAGCAATACTAATTTGTATGTCATAATTGCCTAGTTTATTCACGCCTTACGACGACAGACCTAGCTCGCGCAAATTTGGAGCGATACACCACAACAAACACTCCAAACGCGGGAAAATTATCTCACGTTTGGAGCGATACACCACACCAAACCCTCCAAACGCGGGAAAATTATCTCACGTTTGGAGCGACAAGCCACACCAAACACTCCAAACGCCGGAAAATTATCTCACTTTTGGAGCGACAAGCCACACCAAACCCTCCAAACGCGAGACGATGCTCTCATGTTTGGAGCACTACGCAACAACCTCATCGCATACAAAAAAGCCGCCGAATGCTAAACAACATACAACGGCTTTATATCCCTTAAAATTTACCAACTAGCGAAGTGGCTTCACAAGTGGGAACGTAATCGTCTCGCGAATGGTTGCGCCCGTAAGAGCAATCAGCAAGCGATCAATACCCATACCCATGCCGCCAGCAGGAGGCATGCCTACGCCGAGAGCCTCAATGAAGTCCTCGTCAATATCCATAGCCTCAACATCGCCAGCCAAAGCATCCTTAGCCTGAGCCACAAAACGCTCGCGCTGCACAACAGGATCGTTAAGCTCGGAATAGCCGGTTGCAAGCTCAAAGCCGCGCACGTACAAATCCCACTTTTCAACCATTCCAGGCTTCGTACGGTGACCCTTAACAAGCGGGCTGGTCTCAACCGGGAAGTCGCGCACAAACGTTGGCTCGTAAAGCTTATCCTCGTAGAAGTGCTCCCACAAGTGCTCAACCAACTTGCCGTGATTCTCCACGTCGTCGCGCTCAACGCCAAGCTTGTCTGCAATCGCACCCAAATGCTCAACGGAAGTTTCCGGCGTAATCTCCTCACCCAAGGCCTCGCTAAGCGAGCCGTACATTGTAATCTGCTTCCACTCGCCGCCAAAATCGTACTCTTCACCATTAAGCAAAGTCACCTTGGTAGAGCCGAAAGCGTCGATAGCAGCCTTCTGAATCAGCTCCTTAGTAAGAGCGCCAATCGTATCGTAAGTGCCGTAAGCTTGGTAGGCTTCGAGCATTGTAAACTCTGGGGCGTGAGTTGCGTCCACGCCTTCGTTTCTAAAGTCGCGGTTGATTTCAAACACGCGGTCGATTCCACCAACCAAGCAGCGCTTCAAGAAAAGCTCCGGAGCAATACGCAAATAAAGATCAATGTCAAAAGCGTTCATGTGAGTTGTGAACGGACGAGCAGCAGCGCCGCCGTGAACCGTCTGCAACATTGGGGTTTCGACTTCCAAGAAGTCGTGGCTGTCGAAAGTGCGACGAAGAGAAGCCACAGCGTGAGAACGCCTGCGAACCATATCGCGAATCTTCTCGTCCGCAATCATGCCAATATAAGGCTTTCGCGTACGAGTATCGTCGCTTAATTCCTTGTGCAAAGCTGGAAGCGGCTGCAAAGCCTTAGCTGCAATCGCCCACTCGGTTGCAAAAACGGAAAGCTCGCCGGTCTTAGAAGAAATCACGCGACCGCGCACGTACAAATGGTCGCCCAAATCCACCATCTGCTTAAAGCTTTTAATGGATTCTTCGCCAATTTCCTTCTTGGAAACCATGGCCTGAATCGTAGTGCCGTCGCCAGCAGAAAGCTTAACGAAGCACAAGCCGCCAGCGTTACGCAAGAAAAGCACGCGACCTGCAATACCAACCTCGGTATCGGTTTCTTCGCCGGCTTCAAGTTTGCCGTCGAACTGCTTACGAACCTGCTCGATAGTATCCGTAACGTTAAGATGCACCGGGTAAGGCTGCACGCCTTCCTTAAGAAGCATCGCGCGCTTAGCAACGCGCATCTGTACCTGCTCCGGGTGCGCAAGCGGACCAAACTCTTTATTGCTTGGGTCGATTGCTTCGTCCAGAGTTGCGCCTTCGTTTACGCGCTTAGCGATTGCCTCGTCCTGCGCGAGTAACATTTCGGCATGTTCAACAGTGTCGATTTCGTTGGTAGTAGCTGTTGCTTCGTTTTCTGCGGCATTTTGCGCGGCAGATTCTGCGGCGTTTTGCGCGGCAGACATTGCAGTATTGGTGTCAGTCATAAACGCTTATTGTAGCCAGTAGGTAATACAGATGTAAGCGTTTTGAGTAGGTTTTATTGCGCTATTAGCTTGATTCAGGCGACCATTTTTGCAGAAAACGCGCGTTTTTGTGGAAATATTTATATTTTTCTGTTTTCGAAAGAAAAATGCTTTTTTAGTAAAAATTTTTATTATTTTATTAAGATATACAAAATTATTTACGAAAAGTAGGATAATTTTGCAAATATTGCGGAGTGCTCGCTGAGTGCGCAGGGTGATTGAAGTCGCAAAATGGTACAAGCGAATTTTTTATAAAAATTTTTCAAGATTTTTCGAAAATTTGAGAGAGATGCTTGGAAGCGACACACATTGCTGATTTGTAGAAAGTTTACGCTAGTATAACCAAGTTGTCGAAGTGTTACGAAACGTGCGCGAAGCGCGAAGTGCGTGACGTACAAAAATACGAAAGCGCGCAACGTAAGTAATCGCAAAGCTGTTTCTTGATCAGCACAATCGACATCGGGCTGTAGCGCAGTTTGGTAGCGCGCTTCGTTCGGGACGAAGAGGCCGCGGGTTCAAATCCCGCCAGCCCGACTTTTGATCTTTGAAACATTTGCCGGAAAATTCCCGGCGTTTGTAGCTGCGTTAGCTGGTTTATGAAACATTTGCCGAAGATTGTTTCGGCAATTCTTATACACACACGCAAAGTTTTAATCCCTTTCGAGAAGATTACGGCAGTTTCTTTACGTGGCTGTAAAGTTAAAGTCGATTGATTGAACGAGCGCAATAGCAAGGGGGCTTTGATGCAGAACGCTGCGCAGTTTTATAGCGAGCTTGACGAAATGTTCGCAAATCACGCGGGCGCTGACGCGATTGAATCGTACCTTTTGCAAAAACTTGCCGAAACGCAGGCAGCAGCCGAAACATCCGCAGCAAACGAAGAAGCCGATTCCCTGCAGCTTTCAATTCTCAACGAACTCATGGGATTTTACCGTTCGCGCGGAGAGCACACAAAAAATCAGCCGATAATAAATCGCGCTTTAAATCTGGCCGATTCCATGCACCTAGCTGGCACCGAAGCTGGCACAACCACTCTAATTAACGCCGCCACAAGCCTTCGCGCGGTAGGCAGCTACGAGCGCGCCGAAAAAATTTATACTCAGGCTCTTAACGAATCCGCAGCAACGCTCGGCGCAAAAAATCGCAAGCTCGCTGCCCTTCACAACAATCTTTCAATGCTTTATAGCGAAACCGGTCGCACGAGTGAGGCAATTGAGGAGCTTAATCAGGCGCTTGAGATTTTGCAGAATACTAGCACGGATCCTGATCGCGACATTGATATTGCAGCCACGCACACGAATATTGCGCTTGCGATGCTGCAGGAGTGCGCTAAGCCTAGCGAAAGCACAAATAGCAAATCTGATAGTCTTAACGCTGCTTTTAAGCACGCTTCGACCAGCGTTCGCATGTATATTGCGGGAAATAACGAGAATCAGCCGCACTACGCTTCTGCTTTGGCAGGTTTTGCGCAGGTTCAGTGCGCGCGCGGCGAGTACGCTCAGGCGGCGGAAAGTTATAGTAAAGCGCTTGATTTGATTGCAGAATGCTACGGAAAAGATAGCGAATCTTACGCGATTACGGCGGAAAATTTGCGGCAGACGCGTAAGTTAGCAGAAAAAGTTACGGAAGAATCTATAGAAGTATCTACAGAAGCACCTACAGAACTTCACGAATCAGCAAAGCGCGAATCTGTAAGCAAACCATCACAAAACAACGAATTACCAAACCCACAATCACCAACCCCACACATAACAACCGGCATGCAACTAGCGCAATCATACTGGCAAACTTACGGAAAGCCGTTACTCGATCAGCCAAAATTCGCGAAATACAAGAACCGCATAGCTGCAGGATTAGTTGGTCACGGTTCGGAATGTTACGGTTTTGACGACGAGATTTCGCGCGACCACGATTTTGGTCCCGGCTTCTGCTTGTGGCTCACCGACGAAGATTACGCGGAAATTGGCGAGGATTTGCAAGACGCTTACGACGCACTTCCGCGAAAATACGCCGGTTTTGACTCTCGCAACGAAACGCCGCGCGCCAAGTCATGCGAAAGCAGCAAGCGAGTCGGAGTGTTCAGCATAAGCGAATTTTTCGAAAATCTAACCGGCTTCCCCACTGCCCCGGCCGCAAACGAGCCGCACTTATGGCTATCACTAAGCGAGTCAACGCTTGCAGCAGCGACGAACGGCAAAATTTTCGCGGATCCTCTTGGCGAGTTCTCAAAAACGCGCCAAAGCTTTAAACTCATGCCGGACGACGTGCGAATCTCACTAATCTCCAGAAGACTTGGCATGATTTCGCAAGCCGGCCAATACAATTTCCCACGCATGATTGCGCGCAAAGACGCATCCGCCGCATGGCTTTCTATAGACGAATTCGTGCGAGCAACCGCTTCCATTGTTTTTCTGCTCAACAATCCCGTAACTGCAGGCTACTTGCCGTACTACAAGTGGCAGTTTGAGGCATTGCGAAAGCTCAGCAATCGCATGGCTTCTAGACTTCCGGAAGTGTGTGGAAAACTTGAGTCGGTAATGCGACTTTCTTCCGCTGCTTGCTTTGGTGGCGACGGTTCAGGCGGTGACGGTTTTGGCGAAGGCGGCAAGGGCGCGGGAATTGCGCAAAAGCAAGTTAAGCAAATAATTGACAGTATTTGCGAGGATATTGTGCGCGAGTTGCAATACGAGGGCTTAAGCGATTGCGGCGAAACTTTTTTGGAATGGCAGCGGCCGTATGTTGAAGCGCATATTAATTCGCGCGCTGCGTGCTTAAGGAGCTTATGATGTGCGATTTATCAGCAAATCCAGAAGCGCAAAATTTGGAAGCGCAAAATTTGGAAGCACAAAATCAAAAATCAGAAAAGCTTGCGGAAGAAATCACTAAACTCGAGTGGGATCAGTTCCAGCTTACGCAAAACGAAGGCGGACGAGCGAATTGCCAGGGAAACTGGCCAACTTTTCGCATTATGCGCATGAGTCAGTTTTTGGCGTGGACGCTGGATTTGCAGGAGTCTTATAAGCAGGATCTTGAGCGCGCGAATAACGACGGACGCAATTTGATTACGGAAAAGTATGCGCGAATGATGGAGTCTACTGCGCCGGAAATTTTTGAGCGCACGATCAAGCCTTATATTAAGCCGATTTTAGAGCCTAGAAAAAGTTCGCAGGAGCAGATTATTTTAACGCAAGTTGAGTGGGCTGCGGATTTTCGCGAGCGCTACCCGCATTTAGGTCTTGCGATGCGCGTGCTTAAAACTAGCGAAGATACGGCAGAAAATACGTCTTTTGAAACGTATTTGCGAGGCGAATTAAGCACGTATTCTGACGCAACTTTCGCAAAATACCAGCGTTTTGTGAATAACTTGCGCGCGGAAAATCTAAATCTTACGCAAATAATAATCGCGAATACTGTGCGCATGTATGGATACGATTCGCTCGAAGCTGCTGAGAGCGCGCAATAAACCGCGAGCGTTTTCAGACTCTAACGCAGATTACAAGCGACAAGCACTACGTATGTTGCTAACATTATTCTAATCTGATAAAATTTCAAATAGTCCCTCGAATAGTCACCCGCTGGTGCGCGTTTCTTTACATAACGTAATGAATAGAGGGACTGTAATTTTTTATCTGTTATTTTCGAAATCAGTACAGAAGTTATCTGTTATTTGCGGAAAAACTTTTTCCGATTACCCAAATTTTATTTGTCATCTGTAAACACCCAATACGTTCCTAACGGCTTATTAGTCCTATAAGCAAAAGTATTAAAATGCGCTAATGCTTTTTGGTTACCAGTTTCTAATTTTGCGTGAACAGCTCCAGCGGTCATATCCGCCAATTGAATCATTGGATTGGTTTTTGAATCAACAAAATCAACCTTACTTAATGTTCCTGGACATACTTTATTAACTATATTCATTAGATAATCTGCATCAGGAATAGAAAAAGCGCGAGTATCCTGCCCATCAATATACAAAACACATTCCCTGACCGCCCCAAATGTGTGCGTAAAAAGCTGACGTATCATATAACTTTTTAGTAGCCTAGGATTACTTAATAAATTTTTACTACGAATTTTAGTTTTGTCTGCAATAATTACTCGTACGTGATAATTGGCTAATTTCATGCAATCAAAAAACACATCTTTAAGCTTAGGATGCGTTTTATTATATTTAAATTCTCGATCATACTTATGAAAGAATTCACCATTTTGTTCCTCACACCTTGCTGTTTCCATCAACTTCCAAGTATGAGTAATATCTTCAATAGTATCGAAAATACATGCTGCTATCACGACATATCTCGTTGAACCTCTGTCGTATTTAAACCCAGAGTCACCAGAATCATCTATATAAGCAAACATAAATTAAACTATACAAAATGTACATGAATTGTAGATTATGAATTTATGAATTTAAAATAGCTTTCGCAGTTTTAATCGGGTTATCGCACACTTTCATGCTGGTTTTACGCTCACGAACAATGCTTTCATGCGTTACGCAAACGCTGCGTAACACTATCTCTAATTGCAGTACTTTTATTACTACTGTTATTCATCGAGAATCTCCAAAATATCGTCAACTTGCAGAAGAATACCAAATTGTTTGGCATATTCGCGCAATCTATGTACGTTTTTATTAGGATTCCTCACATACGCACGCAAAGCCTTACCAAATATCTCTGAATCCTGACGCCTACGATTCCTAACCAAATCGCAGATAGTGCGCTCCATATCACAAGACATCACATAATTACCAATAATTGTACGCACCCTTGTAACGCCAATTTTATACCATTCTTTCCTAATTTGATGCACTTCAACATCATTTTTTATACGCCATGTGTTATAACCCTGACATACCGTAACTTCGTTTATAAACGGCATGCGATCTGTAAGATTATGCAAATACAAAGCAGTTTGGTAAGAGTATATGCAAGCTTTATTGCGAAGTTGGAAAAAATAAAGTTCATCGTAATTATTTGAATTGCTATCAAAATACACACCGCGCGCAACTCTTTCCAAATCATTATTTTTGACCATGCTAGTTAGATACCAAGAGTCAATTCCTGCGGAAGAAACTTCTTTTGCTGTGATGATACCGTTATTTTTCTTAACAATTTCTTTAATCGCACTAATATTTGTTATCTTTTGATTTGCTGTTACTTTTACCATCACATACCAACCTGCTCGAACCATTTTACGAATAACAAAAGCTTATTAAAAACTTGCTTTTGTGCTTTATTATTATATAAATAACGCACGAATACAAGTAAAAGTTAACTATAGACTCATAGCGATAACTTTGATTCAGCCGAGCGCGCGCAGATTAGAATGCCAATTAAGAATGCAGCTTAAGAATAGAGCAGCGACGCTGCAGAAGCGGCGCGAGAGTCACCTTCGAGAAAAAGCGTGGAAGCAGCGGAAAGACCAGTTTGTTGCAAAAACTCGCGGTAAAGCATTACGTCTGGTTTGCGCAAATGCGATTCATAAGATGCGCAAACACCGTTAAGCTCGCCGAGTATTGGGCAAGTTTTGCGCGCGAAGTCTAGCCAATCGCAAGGAGCGTTACCAAGCGCCCACACGCGCACGCCGTTCGCAATCAACTCGCGCGCCTGACCGCAAGCATCCACACGCTCGCCGGCAAAACCGCGCTCGAAACGCTCAAAATACAAGCGATACAGCCACGTAACCGCAGGCCCGTGATGCTCGCTAAACGATTCAAGCACGCGCTCAATACTCCACCCAGCCTCGCGCAAAGACTCGTGAAACTCAAATCCCCATTCCGGCTCGAAACTAAAAAGCACTTCCCCAATAAAATCCGGATAATCTGCAGCCAGAGTGCGGCGCGCATCCCAATCTACCAGCAAATTCAAGTCAAAAACAACGTCGGAAATTCCGCGCGAAGCATACTCGCGGATACTATTTTCGCGCATATTATTTATACCGCAAATATCACAAATTCCGCTTGCACTAACTGCTTTTATTTCAGCGCACATAATTCCCACTTGTTTATGCCGATATTAAGAAGAACACTAAAACAACCGTTAATATGATTCAAGTCACGCGGTTGGCGGAATGCCAGCGCCCATATCATCAGCGCCCATCAAACCAGCGCCACCAACTACCCCAGAACCATACATTCCAGCTGCAAAGTTCGCCTGTAAACTGTTGAGATTGTAGCCAAGCGCCTCAAGCTGCGCGCGACCGTCCTCATTAATGTTTTCAACGCTCCAGCGCGGCTTCCACGTCCAATCAATGCGAAACTCTTCCACCAAGCCTGCGAGCGCATTCGCACACTCGTCCTCAATCAAATCTGTAAGCGGGCAAGCCGGAGTTGTAAGCGTCATTGTAAGAATCGCGCGACCCAGCTCGTCAATTTCAATGCCATAAACAAGACCTAAATCAACAACATCAATGCCCAATTCCGGATCGACAACATCGTGAAGCGCTTCCTTAATATCTTCTTCGGTAACCCTGCCAATATCGTTCGCGCTTAAAGGTGTCGACGCCGCCACCTCAACAGCCGATTTATTTTCTTCCATAATATTCCTTGCTTTGCTTGTACCAAATTTCGATTTTACAAGCTGCCAAGAATTTGCGGATTCAAGTTTTGTGAAGCTTTTGCAATGCTGTCTTTTAAGCCTTCCCACGCCAAAAGCGCGCACTTAATTCGCATTGGGTATCGCGATACACCTTGCAAAACCATTGCGTCTTCCAGCGCATCTTCCTCATCTTCGTTTTTAAGACCTTCGCCGCGAGATTCCATAAGTTTGTGGAAAAGCGCGTCTAATCGCAAGGCTTCGTCAACCGACTTTCCTTCGACCAAATCAACCATCATCGAAAGGCTTGCTTGCGAAATTGAGCAGCCGTGACCATCCCACTTAACGCTTGAAATTACTGGGGTTTCGTTATTATTTGCGATATTTGAAAGCTCCACGCGCATTGTTACTTCGTCGCCGCAAGTTGGGTTGAATTGGTGCGATTGACCCAAAGCAGAGTTTTCGCTAGACGCAACAGCGCAACTTTCGTGAGTATTATTTAGGGTGATTTCGGCAGATTCTGTATTTTCGGCAGATTCTTGAGATTCTGTATTTTCTGTATTTTCAGCAGATTCAGTAGATTCTTTAGATTCTTCCTGCAGTTCCGCTTTTGCGAGCGCATCCGTGCTTTCAAAATGAGTTTTGCCATGCGGATTTCGCGCAGCATCCAAAATCACTTCTTGATACATGCTTTCCAAGCCGTCACCAGCCGCATCTGAAAAACCAGCACCTGCACCAAAACCAGCGCCCGCACCAAAACCCATATCAAACATACGCACTCCTTACCTACTTCCTAACTCGCTAAAACACTAACTAGCTTGCTAACAACATTATGCACCAAAGTAGGCGCGAACATGGGAAACTGCTTCAACAAGCGCGCGAGCTTCGTCAATCGTGTTGTAGACTCCAACAGACGCACGATTGGAAGCATACACGCCAAAATGACGGTGAATCGGCTGAGCGCAATGATGCCCAACACGAATCGCAATACCCTGCGCGTCCAAAAACTGGCCAACATCATGCGGATGCACGCCTTCAACTTCAAAAGCAACAGTGCCAATACGCTGACTCAAATCGGTCGGACCCAAAATGCGAACGCCAGGAATATCCTGCAATTTTAGCAATTCTGCAGCAATTTCCTGCTCGTGCTCTGCTACTCGGCTCATGCCAATTTCACGCAACCAATCCGCAGCAACTCCGGCCGCAACCATTTGCGCAACAGGCTGAGTTCCAGCCTCAAAACGGTAAGGCGCATCCATGTATTGCGCAGGCTTGTTAAGCCACGCAAGCTCCACCATTGAGCCGCCGAAATTGGCAGGCGGAAGCGCATCCAAAAGCTCACGGCGACCATACAGGAATCCAACTCCCGTAGGGCCGTACATTTTATGCGCACTAAAGGCTGCAAAATCAACGTTTAACGCGTGGAAATCAACCGGAATATGCGGCACTGACTGGCATGCGTCGAGCACAAAAATCGCGCCGACTTCGTGAGCGCGCTTGCAAATCGACGAAACATCCGTAATAGCGCCAGTAACGTTGCTAATATGCGTAACTGCAACGATTTTCGTGCGCTCGTCAATAATCGTGCGCAAATAATCTGCATCAGTACGCACGCGGCCGTCTTCTGTTACATCAATCCAGCGAAGCTCCGCTCCAGTTCGAAGAGCAAGCTCTTGGAATGGCAGCAAAACAGAGTGATGATCCGCGCGAGATACGACTATTACGTCACCTTTGTGCAGGACGAAATTGCGATGGAAGTCGATTGAGGTTGCGGTTGAGTTTGTAGTTGCGTTTGCAGTTTCGTTTGCACTTACATTAGCTTTTGCACTAGCGTTACCAATAGCAGTTGCAAGAATATTAAGTGCGCCTGTAGCTCCAGGAGTAACAACAATTTCCTCACTACCAGCATCCGCACACGCTCCAACAAGACGCGCAACTTTCGCACGCGCTTGTTCAAACGCAACCGTGGAACGCGCCGCCAACTCGTGCGCTCCCCTGTGAACTCCTGCGTTAATTGTTTCGTAAAACTCTTTTTCGGTGTCGATTACAAGCTGCGGCTTTTGTGAAGTTGCTGCAGAATCCAAGTAAATCAAGGGTTTTCCGTGCACAGTATCGTAAAGCGAAGTGCCGTGAACTGTGCGTCTCAAAATCGGAAATTGTTCGCGCAAATCGCTAAATTCTCGCATAATATTTTCTGTAGTAACTGTAGTCATATTAAACCGCTATTTTTTACGCTTTTACGTAATTTTTTACGAATACATAAACAGATTAAGCTATCACCTAAGCTGCGCTTACGCCAGTGCCGACTCGGTTGCGCCTTCCGGCAAATACTTGTCGTAGCCTTCTTCTTCCAGCTCGTCTGCAAGCTCCGGTCCAGCAGTCTTCACAAAGTGACCTTGCGCAAAAACGTGCACAATATCCGGCTTAATATACTTGAGGATTCGCGTGTAATGCGTAACCATCATAATGCCCAAACCAGTGTTTTCTTTGGCACGATTCACGCCTTCTGACACGATTCGAAGCGCGTCAACGTCGAGTCCGGAATCAGTTTCGTCCAAAATCGCAAACTTTGGCTTTAAAAGCTCTAGTTGCAAAACTTCCGCGCGCTTCTTTTCGCCGCCAGAGAATCCTTCGTTTACTGAACGAGACGCAAATTTTGGATCCATTCGAAGCTTTTTCATAGCCTCGCTAAGTTCTTTCACCCAGCTTCTTAAAGATGGAGCTTTGCCTTCAACTTCGGTTTTTGCGGTGCGAAGGAAGTTCGTCATAGATACGCCTGGTACTTCTACTGGGTATTGCATTGCAAGGAACAGTCCGGCTTTTGCGCGCTCGTCAGGAGTCATTTTCAAAATATCTTCGCCGTCGAGAAGCACCTGGCCAGAATCAACCTCGTACTTTGGATGACCTGCCAAAGTGTAGGCAAGAGTAGACTTTCCAGATCCGTTAGGACCCATAATTGCGTGCGTTTCGCCAGAATTAACCGTAAGATTTACGCCTTTTAAGATTTGCTTGCGACCCTCTTTTGTTTCTACAGAAGCGTACAAATCTTTAATTTCCAAAGTTGACATGATTTTCTCCTATTCTTCCGTTCTTGCAAGACGGCGCTCAATAGCCTTCATTAAGTGATCAACAATTTCCGGAACGCCAATTTCTTCAATCAGCTCGTTAAAGAATCCGCGCACAACAAGCTTTCTTGCCTCAATCTCACTAATTCCGCGAGACTGCAAGTAGAAAAGCTCTTCGTCATCAAATCGTCCGACTGAACTTGCGTGACCGGCACCAATAATATTTCCGTTTTCAATTTCCAAATTCGGCTCAGAATCAGCGATTGCGCCAGGAGTGAGCACTAGATTACGGTTCAACTCGTACGAATCTGTGCCAGGAGCTTCCGGCTTAATAAGCGCGTTTCCAACCCAAGTTGAATGCGCGTCCTTTCCTTCCAAAGCGCCCTTGTATACGACTCTGGACTTGCATTCCGGATGATTATGCACAACCATAGTGCGGTGCTCCACGTGCTCGCCTGGATCCACAAAATACATGCCGAGCATGTTCAAATCGCCCTGCTCGCCGCCAAAATCCTGATCCATGCGAATGCGCACAACATCTCCGCCAAGAGTAACCATAGTGTGGCGAAGCGAAGCTCCCTCACCCACGTGAATACGCTGATTTCCAACATGCTTGCTGCCTGAATCCCACTCTTGAATAAAGGTAGTAGAAACGTGCGCATGCTTTCCGAGTATGATTTCCACGCCTTCAGCAAGTTTTGCGCAGCCGGTGTGTTCGATAATAATATCTGCGTTTGTGCGAGAATCTGCTTCGATTACTAAGTGCAGTGCGTCAAGTGATTGCACAGCGTTTTCATTTGCGCTATTCGCGAGATTACCCTGAATTTTTAGCACGATTAGCTTTTTGATTTCGCCAGATACGTGAAGTACGTGCGCTTGTTTCGCCGCATTCCATGCAACTGCAGCCGCGCGATCAGACGGCTTCATGTCGGTGTGAGGAGCCTCGTTTTGCGACTTTACTTGCAAATTTACGGAACCGTCGCTTCCAACGTAAGAATCATCCAAAGCGGCTCCGCCAACGCCTTCAAGTGTTACTTGGATACTATTAGAAGGCTCGAAACGCTCGAAAAACTCGGAAATTCGCTCAACTGGAGTGTATCTCCAATCTTCCTGCTTACGCGTTGGAATCGCAAAATCTTCCACGTTAAAAGAGCGCACAGATTTATCTGCACTAGAAGGCATTGCTGCAGGAACCGCGTAAGGATCATTAGGATCTGCTACAGGAATAGTAATTTCTTTTTCCGTCATTTTATTGCCTAAATTCTCTTTTAAATCTTCGCTCATCAGCCCACGGATCCTTCCATTTGCAACTCAACTAAGCGATTAAGCTCAAGCGCGTACTCCATCGGCAGCTCGCGGCTAATCGGCTCCACGAAGCCGCGCACAATCATGCCCATAGCCTCTTTTTCTTCAAGACCGCGGCTCATCAAGTAGAAAAGCTGATCCTCAGAAACCTTGGAAACAGTGGCCTCGTGAGCCATCGAAACGTCGTCTTCGCGCACGTCAACATGCGGATAAGTATCGGACCTGGAAAAATCGTCAACAAGCAAAGCATCGCACACAACAGACGAACTAGAACCCTTTGCGCCTTTAATGATCTTCACAAGACCGCGGTAAGCTGAACGCCCGCCGCCGCGCGAAATCGACTTAGCAACAATCGTAGAACTCGTGTGCGGAGCCAAATGAATCATTTTCGCACCAGTATCCTGGTACTGTCCGCGGCCGGCAAAGCTCAAAGACATGGTTTCTGCTTTTGCGTACGGCTCAGCAAGAATGCAAGCAGGATACTTCATAGTTGCCTTGGAGCCAATGTTTCCATCAACCCACTCCATTGTGCCGCCTTCGCGCACGTAAGCTCGCTGAGTTACCAAGTTGTACACGTTATTCGACCAGTTTTGCACGGTTGTGTAGCGCACGCGCGCATGCTTCTCTACAACAATTTCAACATTTGCAGCGTGGAGCGAATCCGTGGAATAAATCGGAGCTGTGCAACCTTCAACGTAATGCACGTACGAGCCTTCGTCTGCAATAATCAGCGTGCGCTCAAACTGACCCATGTTCGGCGTGTTAATGCGGAAGTAAGCCTGAAGCGGAATATCCACGTGCACGCCTTTTGGAACGTAAACGAACGAACCACCACTCCAAGCCGCAGTGTTAAGAGCCGCAAACTTATTGTCATCAACCGGAATCACGGTTGCAAAATACTTTTTTACAAGCTCCGGATACTTTTGCACTGCTGTATCCGTATCAACAAAAATCACGCCTTGAGCAGCCAAGTCTTCGCGAATCGAATTGTAAATAACTTCCGACTCGTACTGTGCTGCAACGCCTGAAACTAAGCGCTTTTTCTCCGCTTCCGGAATGCCGAGTCTATCGTAAGTTTTGCGAATATCTTCCGGCAAATCATCCCAAGTTTTTGCTTGATCGTGAACCGGACGCACGTAATACTTGAAATCATCCGCATCAAATCCGCTTAAGTCAACGCCCCAATCCGGCATAGGCTTTTGCAAAAACGCACGGTAGCCTTGCAAACGAAGGTTTAGCATCCATTCTGGCTCATGTTTATCGGCAGAAATTGCGCGAACAACCGACTCGTCAATGCCCTTTTTCGCGGCCTCGCCTGCAGCGTCCGAATCATGCCAGCCGTAATTGTATTCGCCAAATTCGGCAACGATTTGCTCGTCTTGGCGAATTTTATCTTCGTTTACGCGAGCGCGATCTGCCACGTACTGGCTCATTTCAACGTCTGCAGCTTTATTTTTTGCTGGATTATTAGCATCATTTGCTGCAACGCTTGTATGACTAATATTGCTAGTATCGCTCATACGCTTATAGCACCTCCATGCATAACGCATTGCTACGCTCTTACCTTAGAGCGCAATCGCAAAAGCTATTCCCCAACGTTACTTTTGCATTCTGTCTAGTCTATTTCTTACCTATTCAAGGTTACCGCGTAATGCGATTTCTTGGTATAGCTGTGTTACGAACAAAACGTAATGTTTATCACAATCTAATAAAACAAAAAGCGGCAAAACTTAAGAATCCTAAGTTTTACCGCCTGTTTTTACTTGGCTTAAGACTACTTATCTGCCTTGCTATTTTGTGCAGACGACTGATGCTCAAGAGCAGCCGCAACTAATCCAGCAAACAAAGGATGAGGCTTAGTTGGGCGAGACTTAAACTCTGGGTGAGCCTGAGTTGCCACATAGAATGGGTGAACATCTTTTGGAAGCTCCACAAACTCAGTCAAATTACCGTCTGGGCTTTGGCCACTAATACGCAAACCAGCTTCACGCAGGCGATCCTTATACGCAACGTTCACCTCGTAACGGTGGCGGTGACGCTCGGTAACATGCGTAGAGCCGTAAAGCTCAGCAACAATAGAGCCTTCTTCAAGAGTGGCAGGGTAAGAGCCGAGTCGCATTGTGTGACCCATATCTCCCTTACCATCCACAATATCCTTCTGCTCTTCCATAGTTGCAATTACTGGATCTCCACAATCCTTCTCGAACTCTGTGGAATTTGCATCCTCAAGACCTAGAACGTGACGAGCGTACTCAATAACCATAGATTGCAAGCCAAGGCAAAGGCCAAGCGTTGGCAAACCGTGCTCGCGAGCGTAACGGAGCGCGCCAATCTTACCTTCAATACCGCGAATGCCGAAACCGCCTGGAATAACCATTCCGTCCATTTGGTCAAGAGCTGCAGCAGCACCCTCTTGAGTTTCGCACTTGTCGGCAGCAACCCAGCGCACGTTTACCTTAGCCCAGTTTGCAAAACCGCCAGCCTTAATAGCCTCCGTAACAGAAAGGTACGCGTCTGGCAAATCAATATACTTTCCGACGATTGCAATGTTTAGCTCATGCTTTGGATGATGCACGCGCTCAAGCAAATCTTCCCACTCGTTCCAATCAACATCGTGGAATGGAAGCTCAAGCTCACGAACAACGTAAGCGTCCAAGCCTTCGTTGAACAAAATCTTCGGAACATCGTAAATGCTTGGAGCATCCACGCAGTTTACAACGCCTTCAGCGTCAACGTCGCACATAAGCGAAATCTTGTCTTTAATAGCCTGATTAAGCGGACGATCCGAACGCAAAACAAGCGCGTCTGGAGAAATACCAAGCTGGCGAAGCATCATTACAGAATGCTGAGTTGGCTTAGTTTTCAACTCGTGCGCGGCCGCAATATAAGGAACCAAAGAAACGTGCACAAACATGCAGTTTTCTGGACCTAAATCGCGGCGAACTTCGCGAGCAGCTTCCAAGAATGGCTGAGATTCAATATCTCCAACAGTACCACCGATTTCCGTAATAATAACGTCTACATCGTCGGAAGCCTGCGCGCGCATACGCGACTTAATTTCACCAGTAATATGCGGAATAACCTGCACGCACTGACCCAAATATTCACCAGCGCGCTCCTTACGAAGCACAGACTGATAAATCTGACCCGTAGTAACATTCGCTTTTTGACTTAAGAAAACATCAAGGAATCGCTCGTAATGACCAATATCAAGATCTGTTTCTGCGCCATCTTCCGTAACATAGACTTCACCATGCTGGAATGGGTTCATTGTACCCGGGTCAACATTGATATAAGGATCGAGTTTTTGTTGCAAAACGTGAAGGCCGCGGCTTCGCAAAAGTCGTCCTAAAGACGATGCAGTAAGGCCTTTTCCGAGGGACGAAACAACGCCACCAGTGACAAAAATATGCTTTGTAATATGCTCCTGAGAGTTACCATGTTTTCTTCTAACCATGGAACTCCATAGTATCTTCGAGCCTCGACTCGGGTGTTGTATTAAAAGCGACTTAAAAAGTTATATTAAGTGCGCAACAGCCTCGAGCGCAAGCTTGTAACCGTACAATCCCATGCCAGTAATAGTGCCGGTTGCAACAGGACTAATCACGCTTATTTTGCGGAAAGAATCGCGTGCAGAAGGATTAGAAATATGCACTTCCATTAGCGGCACTCCAGCATCCAAAACCATGTGAGCCGCATCCGCCAGCGCATAACTGTAGTGCGTAAAAGCAGCAGGATTCATAACAACAGAAGCATGCGTGTCGGCAGCTTCGTGCATCCAATGAACCATTTGCGCTTCATCATCACTTTGGCGAACTTCTACTTTTAGACCAAGCTCCGCTCCCCACTTTTCGCAAAGCGCGCACAGAGTTTCAAAATCTTGACTGCCATAAACGTCTGGCTGACGCACACCAAGACGGCCTAAGTTCGGGCCGTTTACAACAAGAACTTTTTTCGGTTGCTGATTTTCCATTATTGCCTCGCAAAGTTAATTATTTTTTATATACGCGCTCAAAAGCTTCTTTAACTGCTTCAATAGGCGGATTGTCAAGATGAATAGGATTCGAAATACCATCCAAAATTACGAAACGTAGCATATTGCCGCGCGCTTTTTTGTCACGATGCATAAGATTAAGCACGCGCTCAAAAGCAGAGTCAGCATCTTCTCTACTCTGCCACGAAGTTGGTAATCCAAGCGAATCTAAAAGCGAACGATGGTATGAAACATCTTCAGCATCCAAATATCCTAAAATTTGCGCAAGCTCGGCCGCAAAAACCATGCCAACAGCAACAGCGTTTCCGTGACGCCAACGGAAGTGTTCAATCTGCTCAATCGCATGGCCTAAAGTATGCCCGTAGTTCAAAAACTCGCGCAAACCCTGCTCTTTTAAATCACTCGAAACGTGATACGCTTTTACTCTAACAGTGCGTTCAATAAGATTCACAATAAGCTCGTGAAGTTCGCTATTATTTTCAATTTGATTCCCATTAAATTCGCGCAAAAGCTTAGCATTATTCGAGTCGCTAAGAATCTTCAAAATTTCGCCGTCTAGAATAAAACCAGATTTTGCAACCTCACCCAGGCCTTCAATAAGAATATCGTTTGGCAAAGTTGAAAGCGTAGAAGTATCTGCCAAAACGCCAGCTGGAGTGTAAAAACTTCCAACCAGATTCTTGCCAGCATCCGTATTGATACCAGTTTTTCCGCCTGTTGAAGCGTCAACCATTGCAAGAAGTGAAGTTGGGCAGTTTACGTAACGAATTCCACGCATCCAAGTTGCAGCAACAAAGCCGGCAACATCAGTAGCAGCGCCGCCTCCTAAGCCAACAATCGCGTCGGAACGCGTAAAACCAGCTTCACCCAGTCTAGCCCAAATTCCGCTCGCAACTTGAATAGTTTTTCCAGCTTCAGCATCCGGCACAAGTATGTCTAAAACTTCGTAGCCTGCTTGACGCAAAATTGCGCGAGCTCTGTCACTGTGGCGCTGAACCGGCTGCGTGTGAACTAACGCCACTTTAACCGGCTTAGTTCCAAGCATTTGCGGCAAAAGTTGCATGGCTCCGTCGCCAATTCGCACATCGTACGGCTCAATTGCTTCGCCTGTAACATGCACTATGCGTTGCATAATCATGCTCCTTAACTTTTCTGCAGCCATATACGGATTTGAACCTTTTGTTGGCATGTGAATATTTGATACTGCCCTAAAAATTGGGTCTCGCTGCTCAAATAATTCCATCCAACGCTTTTTAGCGTCTTGGCCGATTAGCATAGGACGATTATTGCTCCAACCTGCGCGCTCAATAGCATCGTCTGCGCTGGTTTGCAAATACACTACGCGACCGCCAAGATTCACGTATTCTTTTAGCACTTCCTGCGTTTCTTTGCGAACAGGAGCGCCGCCACCAAGAGAAACAATGCCGGAATCAGCCTGATTTTCTAAAATTACGTTTCTAACTATTCTGGCTTCTATATCTCGGAAAGATTCCTGACCAAACTGCTCAAAATATTGAGTAATTGGCATATTAATTTCGCGCTCAATCATGTCGTCTGTATCGCAAAAAGGCAGATTCATAAGATGCGCAACTTCGCGACCAACGCGCGTTTTTCCGGCGGCAGGCATGCCGATTATAACAGCTAGCGGAATTTTAGTATTGCTCATTTCATATTCTCCGGCCAAGAAGCTAGGTAAGACTCTACATTCCGGCGCGTTTCTTGCAAAGAATCTCCACCAAACTTTTCCAAAGCATACTTTGCCAAAGTAAGTCTTACCATTGCTTCTGCAACTACGGAAGCCGCTGGAACAGCAGTAAAATCGGAGCGCTGATTAATAGCTTGAGCAGCTTCGCCAGTAAGCACATCTACTGTGCGCAAAGCGCGCGGAATAGAAGGAATCGGCTTCATTGCGGCACGCACGCGGATAATTTCGCCGTTTGACATACCACCTTCAATGCCGCCAGCGCGATTAGTTAGTCGGGTGATTTTGCCATTTTCGTCTGCTACGATTTCGTCATGCGCGGCCGAGCCTGGACGATTTGCTTCTTCAAAACCGTCTCCAATTTCCACGCCTTTAATAGCCTGGATTCCCATAAGCGCAGCCGCTAAAGCTGCGTCCAATCGGCGATCTGACTCCACGTATGTTCCAACTCCAGCAGGCATGCCGTAAGCAAGCACTTCTACTACTCCGCCTAAAGTATCTGCATTTGCTTTTGCTTCGTCGATGCGAGCCATCATTTTAGCTTCGGCGTCTTTATCTAGAGTGCGAACTGGAGAAGCATCCAAAGCCGCAACATCGTCAGGTGTTGGTAAAGCTAAACTTTTGTTAGCGTAAACGCCACCGATTCCAACAACGTGCGCAACAGTGCGCACACCCAACGCCTGCTGCAAAAACGCATCAGCAATAGCACCCAAAGCAACGCGCGAAGCTGTTTCCCTAGCGCTAGAGCGCTCCAAAACTTCGCGAGCATCATTAAAACCGTATTTGCGCATGCCAGTTAAATCCGCATGCCCAGGGCGCGGCCTAGAAAGTGGCGCGTTTCGACCAACTTTCTCAATCTCATGATCCAAAGGATCTGCGCTCATTACTTCCGCCCACTTTGGCCACTCTGTATTCGCGATTTCTACAGCAATTGGAGAGCCAAGCGTTACTCCGTGGCGAACGCCGGTTAAAAGACGCACTTTGTCTTGCTCGAACTTCATGCGAGCGCCACGGCCGTATCCAAGACGACGGCGCGCAAGAGCCGCAACAACATCGCTACTAGTAATGCGCACGCCAGCAGGCAAACCTTCAATCATGGCAACTAATGCTTCACCATGCGACTCCCCTGCAGTTTGCCATCTAAGCATGCCATTCTCCATTCTCAACTAATTTACGTGTCTAAATACTTACTCTACTAAGCACCAAGTATTGAGTGGGTTGTTATTGACAGCAATGCTGCGATTATGGCAGATATTGCTTCTACTGGCACGAATGGTATTGATGCGTTGGTTGGCATGCGGATTTTGCAGTAAATTTTCCATAGAAAAAGCCAAAGTAGGCCAACTACTCCAACTAAAGCAAACCAGTAAATTAAGCAGTCAAATCCGAATAATACTAAGGCTTGCGCGATCATTGACGCACTCGTAACATCTCCGAAGCCAACGGAATTTGTTGGAGCGAGTTTTCGCATAATCCAATAAATTACGAAAACAAATACGCAAGAAATACAGCCGAAAATAAGCACGCTAATATTTCCAAACAAAATAATCGAATATATAAGATTCGCAAAAGATTGAAAAATTAGCGCAACAACAACCCAAAGTCTTGGCACTATGCGACTTTTTATATCCGTTACGCAAACTGAAATTAAGCACACAAGCGTTGGTAGCGCCGATATTATCGTAATAATTAATTGCCTCATTAAAGCAAATTACGAAAACTTATAAAACTTTTGCAACCTAAACACATATATGTGGTTAAAAGCTAAATTTTTAGTTGCCTTCAGGATTGTTGCGCTTGTACTCGTCGCGGAATTTCAAAAAGTCGTCTTTGTTATCCGCAAACTTCGTCTCACCAGTCTTCAAATTCGTGGTAACGAAGTAAATCCACGGACCATCTTGAGGCTTAATAGTTGCAAGAAGAGCGTTGTCTCCAGCAATACCAATAGGCGTAGGAGTCAAACCCTTGTGAATGCGAGTATTGTAAGGATTATTTGGATTATCTAGCATTGATTGCGTAAGCTTTATAGGCTTTACTCCCGCTCCGTAACCAATTGTAGAGTCCATTCCAAGAGGCATATCTTTTGCCAAACGGTTTAGTATTACGCGCACAACTTTGCCGTAATATTCGCGATTATTCACTTCAGCTTCGGCAATTGAGGCCATAATTAAAGCTTTTTCGCGATCTTCACCTTTAGGAATACCAAGAGAGTCGAGCTTAGCAATACGCTTTTTTACCATTGCGGAAAGAATATCTTCCGCACTTTTCATAGATTTTACGTTATAAACTCCAGGCTCTAGCCATCCTTCGATGCTTCCTTTAGCTTCTGGAGGCAAAATTCCAGCTCCCCCATCTGCCAAAGCTGCTTTAAACTTATCCATGCTTATTCCAGATAAGCTTGAAGCGCGCTGCAAAACTTCAGTAGCGTGGTCTCCTGCACGAACGTCAAGGAATCCGCCGGCTTTTGTTTGATCGGAAAGAATATTAACCACGTCAATAGCAGCCATATGCTTTTTAAGCGAGTAAACTCCCGGGTACAAGATTTTATTATTTGCAGCAACTGCGGAAGTAAAAGCTGATTGAGATTTAACAACATTTGCTTTAACTAATTTGTTGGCAACACTAATAGCACCCTCGCCGGTGTCAATAGTAAACTCAACCGTTCCAAAGCCTGGGCCTGGCCAGTCTGCAACCGACTCGCTATTTTGAGATAATTTCCACGCGCGAACCGCACTGTATCCAAAATATCCAACAACAGCTAATACGAATACGAGCAGAATAGCTAAAACTACTTTTGCTCTACGCCTGCGTTTTTTTGCCGCAAGACGAGCTTTAGCACGTTTTCTGGAGCTAACAGTCGAAGATTTGTCTTTAGAATTAGATGATTTTGACGACGGCTCGCCATCATGCTCAGTCCACTTTGCATGTTTGTCAAAAAATTCATCAAAATTGTCAGACACGCTATGCTCCTCTTCGCTATTTCTACTTTTACACGATTTTCAAAACTACTCTGCATTATTTGCGTCAAGCGCAGACTGCAAAATTAATACTGCCGACTGCTGATCTACCATAGGACGATGCTTGCGAGTAGAAAAATCAGCTTGTAGCAACTGCCGGTGAGCACTAACTGTTGTTAAACGCTCATCCTTCCAAACAATATCAGGTATGTAAGAAAGCGTCCAATCTCCAACATTTTTCGCTAATTCAATGCGTTTAGCTAAATTTTTACCCCACCGACGCGCTTTTTTCGCAGATTTTCCTTCAGAACCGTCTAATTGAAGAGGCAAGCCAATTACAACACGTTTAACTTGATTTTCTTCTATTAGATTCATGACTTCGTCAATAGCTCTAAAAGAATCTCCAAAAACTTGCACGTTTCCGATTGGATGCGCAAAAGTAAGCTCAGGGTCGGAAAGTGCAAGCCCGACCCTGGCATCACCTAAATCAATACCTAACCACACCATGATTCGTGTTGCTTTCGGTAAAGATTTTAAATTTTAAGCAGGAGGCTACGAGACTCAGGCGAGCTCAGCCACTTGCGCTTTTACAGCTTCCAACGCTTCGTCGATCTTAGAAGCGTCTGTGCCGCCGCCCTGAGCGAAGTCTGGCTTGCCGCCGCCACCGCCGCCAAGAACCTTGGAAGCAGTGCGAACCAAGTCACCAGCCTTAGCACCAAGGCCACGAGCAGCCTCGTTAGTTGCAACTGCAACCATTGGCTTATCGTCCTCGTTTACGCCGCTCAAAACTACTACTGCAGGAAGGTCCTCACCTAGGCGAGAGCGAACGTCAAGAACAGTCTTACGAAGAGTTTCAAACGATCCGAAGTTTCCAACGTTCTTAACAGCCAACTTAACGCTTCCGGCACTAGCTTTAGCGGACTCAATCAAAGCTGGAACAGAATCTGCAAGCTGAGACTCGTAAACGGCTGCAAGCTTACGATCAGAATCCTTCATCTTGCTAAGCAAAGATTCCAAACGTTCAGCCAACTCATCTGGGCGAGCATTAACCATGTCTGCAAGTTGAGCCACCAAAGTGTGCTCGCGAGCGCCATACTCGTATGCTGCCTCGCCGCAAAGAGCGTCAATACGGCGAACGCCAGAGCCAATAGAAGACTCGGAAAGAATAGTTACCATACCAATCTTTCCGGTGCTCTTAGCGTGAGTACCGCCGCAAAGCTCGCGGCTCCAACCGTCGCCGATTTCAACCACTCGCACAACGTCACCATACTTTTCGCCGAACAAGTGCATTGCTCCAAGCTTAAAAGCGTCGTCGATTGGCATTTCCTTAGGAACAACCTGCAAATCGTCGCGAATACGCTCGTTTACGCGAGCTTCCACGCGGGAAAGCGCATCCTTTTCAACAGCCTTTGGCCACTGGAAGTCGAAGCGCAAACGATCTGGATCAACCACAGAACCGCGCTGAGTTGCCTGAGGACCAAGCTCTTCTCGCAAAGCCTTGTGAAGAGTGTGGGTAGCAGTGTGAGAACGTGCCAAAGCAGCCCTGCGAACCTGGTCAATATTCGTGTTTACAGGAGCGCCAACGCTAAGCGTTCCTTCAGTCAAACGGCAGCTGTGAACAATCAAATCCTTGATTGGACGCTGAACGTCGTCAACTTCCAAAATTGCGCCGTCGTCGGAAATAATCTCGCCCTGATCAGCAATCTGGCCGCCGCGCTCAGCATAGAATGGCGTGCGGTCGAGAATAATCTCAACGTTTGCAGGAGCAGTAACGCTTTTAACAGAGCCCTTGCCTGCTTCAACAATTGCCAAAACGTTAGAACGGCTTGAGAAGTCTGTGTAACCGAGGAAGTCGATTGGCTTTTCAAGAGCCTTCTTAATATCGTCGTAAACGCTAACGTCCACATTGTGACGCTTCTTCAAAGCGTCAGCGCGAGCGCGACCTTTCTGCTCGCTCATAAGCTCGCGGAACTTAGCCTCGTCAACCTTAACGCCCTGCTCGGCTGCCATCTCAAGAGTAAGCTCAATTGGGAAGCCGTAAGTATCGTGCAAAGTAAACGCGTCTGAGCCGCCAACCATAGGGTCGTCCTTTTTCTCTTTCTTAGCTTTTTCAACAGCCAAGTCGAGAATAGTTGTGCCCTTTTCAAGAGTGCGACGGAAAGCATCTTCCTCACCGTAGGCAGCTTCGCTAACCTCGTGGAAAGTATCATTAAGCTCCGGATAGCTTGGTTCCATTGCAGACTTAGAAACTGGGAACAAGGTTGGCAAAACTGGATCCTGCACGCCAAGCATACGCATTGCGCGAACAGTTCTACGAAGAAGACGACGAAGCACGTAGCCGCGGCCAACATTACTTGGGCGCACGCCGTCGCTCATAATCATCAAAGCGGAACGCACATGATCTGCTACAACGCGGAAACGCACGTCAGCATCGTTATTATCGCCGTACTTTACGCCACTAAGCTTTTCTGCAGCTTCAATAACTGGGTAAACTTCGTCAGTTTCGTAAATATTTTCCTTACCTTGCATAAGGTAAGCCAAGCGCTCCAAACCAGCGCCGGTATCAATATTCTTCTGATCGAGCTCGCCAGCAATATGCAAATCAGTCTTAGACTTGACGTTATCTACCTGGTAGTTTTCAAAAACCAAATCCCAAATCTCAATAAAACGAGATTCGTCGGCAGCAGGACCGCCGTCACGACCATACTTAGGACCGCGATCAACGTAAATTTCGGAGCATGGGCCGCCAGGACCAGGGCCACCGGTAGTCCAGAAGTTATCTTCCATGCCGAAAACTTGCATGTGTTCTGGATCAAAGCCCTCGTTCTTCCAAATTGCGCGAGCCTCGTCATCGTCCGTGTAAGTGGTTACCCAAAGCTTTTCTGGGTCAAAACCGTAGCCGCCCTTGTCTTGCGGAGTAGTTAAAAGCTCCCAAGCGTAGTGGATTGCTTCTTCCTTAAAATAATCACCGAAGGAGAAGTTACCAACCATTTGGAAGAAGGTTCCGTGACGAGTAGTCTTACCAACTTCGTCAATATCAAGAGTGCGCACGCACTTTTGGTTCGAAGCCATACGTCGAGAAGGAGGCGTCTGCTCACCAAGCAAATAAGGAATAAACGGCACCATGCCGGCAATAGTAAAAAGCGTCGTTGGGTTCGGCGAAATTAGGGATGCCGAAGGAACGACCATATGACCATTTTTAGCAAAATAGTCAAGATAACGCTTTGCAATTTCTGCTGTGCGCATACGTACGAACTCCTTGTGTAATTTTTAGCAAGATCTTGTCATGCAAACATTCAATATAGTACTTCAACACTTAACTTAAACAAACTTTTTCGACTAGCATTTTAGTAAAAACGCAAGTCTAACTAGCAAAAGATTAGTTAAAAATCCTCATGACGACTGTGAGCATAACGAGAATTAAGCTCGTCCTCATGCTTTTTACGACTTTCATTAAAATCTTTAAACAATCCCAATATTGTGCTTAAAGTAATATTTTCCGGCTCTTTACTAAACACAAATTTGCGAGCAGAATCAGGCATTTTTGCTTTTAAGTAGGCACGCGCTTTTGTTACAGCAAGCACACCAATTACAATGCCAACACACATCCAAAATAGGCGCTTGAACATTACTCCCCCTTGCTTGCAATATCGGAAGATTCTTTTGCAGCGTGACGGCCAGTAGAATGCGAGTCGGTTGGAACAGTAGGCTTATTAAAGAAAGAAGCAACCGTATCTTTTAGCGCGTAGCCGGCAGCCGCAACCTTAACAAGAGGCTTTCCAAGGAAAGCACCATACAAATCAGTAAGAGCACCAATATTCGTAACAGTTGTGCGCGTAGCTCCTGAAACAGCGTTTACATCGTCAAGAGTCTTATTAACTTGCTTAATCGTCGTAACAGACTCATCAATTGCAGGCATCGCATGCTCACCCGACTCTTTGACAGTTTTCGCAATCTGATCGAACAACTTGCCCAATCTAATTAGCGGATAAATCAAAAAACCCGAAAGCACAGTAAACGCAATCGCGGCAATAAGAGCAGCTATGTCTCCAACGCTCATCGTAACCTCTTTCTGTACCATTTTTGCTTAAGACTTCACCGCGCTGAAAGCTAATACAACAGCAAATCAGACTACAGTTAAAACCATTCGCAATGACTTAAGACTAACGAACGGTAACGACGCATACGTTAAGAAAGCTGTAGCAAAAAGCTACTCGTTGTAGCCTTGAATAGTAATAGCGTTATCAATAGGTTTAGTAGTGTCAAAATCGAGCCTAGTTACGCTTCCGTTTGCCGGGCGCTCGCTTAAATCGTAACCTGCAGGCGCAAAACGGTACATAAGACTTAAAAGCGTATTTCCGTGCGAAATCTGCAACACGTTATCGCCATCTTTAAGCGAAGAATTTGAGGAGATAAGCTTAAAACCGTCTTCTACGCGAGTCCAATACTCAATATCTGACTCGGCATCGTGGAAAGGATCAGCCTCTTTAAGCATGTCACGAGTGGCCGCAAGCCCAAACTTTTCAACGATTTCGTTGTAGGTGTGCGCTCCGTTAGGCGCTCCTGCAGCCCACCAAGCCATTTGCATATCTTGGCCTTCAAAATAGCCATAGCATTGCTCACGAAAATGCATATCGCTTACAAGCTTTGGACGCGAGTTACCGGCAGCCTCGTTTGCGTCGAGAATACGCTGAGCCGTGATTTGCGCACGCGTAGTATCCGAGCAGTAGGCTGCAGCAAAAGTAATATTTTGCAGCTTTTTTGCAGCCTTGTCCGCATCCTTCAAACCTTTTTCGGTAAGCGGAGAATTAGACCAACCTTGCAGACGATTGTAACGATTAAATAGCGTCTGACCGTGACGCACTAAATAAAGATGCAGCAACATAGCTCCATTATTGCACTATGCGGTACATAAGCGTCAAAAGTTGCGCGACAACAAATGCCCGTGTATATTCCCGGCAAATGTTTCCAAAACCAGCCAAAACGACAACAAACGCCGTAGAAAAAACACGGCAAATGTGGTCAACCAAAGCCAAAACGAAAACAAATGCCAGGAAAAATATACGGCAAATGTTTCCAAAACCAACCAAAACAACAACAAACGCCGGAGAAAAACACGGCAAATGTTCCATAAAACGCATTGACCCCTGCCACGCGAATGCGCAACAGGGGTCAAGCGGTATGTCCTTAAGAATTAAATCGGCGAATTAACGAGCGTAGTATTCGACGACGTACTGAATGTTGACTTCAACTGGAATCTGATCGACTTCCGGCTTACGAGTCAAAGTAGCCTTCAAAGAGGCAAGATTCACATCGAGATAACCAGGAACTGCTGGCAAAACGTCGCGATGAACGCCTTCTGCAGCCATCTGGAATGGAACCATGGTCTGGCTCTTGGCACGAACCTGAATGGTCTGGCCTGGCTTGACACGGTAAGATGGGCGATCAACAAGATTGCCATCAACCAAAATATGACGATGTACAACAAACTGACGAGCCTGGGCAGTGGTGCGAGCAAAGCCTGCGCGCAAAACCAAAGCATCAAGACGAGTTTCCAAATCGGTGAGCATTGCGTCACCGGTCTGGCCTGCAGTGTGCGTACCCTTCTCGTAAGCAGCACGAAGCTGCTTTTCGGAGATGCCGTACTGAGCGCGAAGACGCTGCTTCTCGCGAAGACGTACTGCGTAATCGGACTCGGTGCGACGACGAGTGCGGCCGTGCTCACCTGGAGCATATGGGCGCTTCTCGAAGATACGCTGAGCCTTTGGGGTCAAAGCGATGCCGAGGGCGCGAGAAAGACGCACCTGACGGCGAGAACGCTGAATATTAGTCATAACTAATCCTTTAATTCTGTCGTTATCTGAACGGAACGTGAGCCAAACTTTTAAGCATTAGTTAAAATACTTAAAAATTACTCACGCTGAGCCGGCCTCTCCAGTGCTTCTTCGTGCTAACACACGAACGCGTAAGTATTAAAACGCTGAAATAACGCCATAACTACCGCGCGCCGACCCACTGATGGGCTAAGGCTCCAGATGATGCTTACACAAAATAGGCATCGTTTCTAATTCTACACACCCGTAAGAATAAATTAGCGAAGGGAGCCAGCATCCATTGTGTAAGTGCAATCCGCGCTTCGAGCAGCTTCAGAATCGTGCGTTACCATAAGAACCGCAGCACCACGATTTGCAGCCTCGCGCAACATTTCCACCACTATTAGAGTATGCTCTGGATCTAAATCTCCAGTAGGCTCGTCCAAAAGCAACAGCTTCGGATTGTTTATTAGCGCGCGCACAATCATCACTCTGCGCATCTCGCCGCCGGAAAGCTCCTTTGGGTAGCACCACAGCAAATCTTCAATATGCAGGCGTTTGCAAAAATCAAGAGCGCGATTTGAGTAGTAATCTTGAACGTCTTCACTACTTTTTACTTCGCCACTTTTTACCTCGCTACTTTTAGCAATCTGCACAGGCAAAAGAATATTGTCATACACAGTAAGATTTGGCAAAAGCGTTTGCGATTGCGTAACAAAACCTATATTTTGCGCGCGCAATCTAGATACTTCCCCATCGCTAAACTCAGGCGCGGAAATCTTATTGCCTAAAACAGTTACGCTTCCGTAAGTTGGCTTAAGTAATCCGGCAATCAAATTTAATAAAGTAGATTTTCCATTGCCAGATTTTCCAACAATTGCAACAAAATCGCCACTATTTAGCGAAAAACTTACGTTATTTACTGCAGAAAATCTGTGCTTTCGTCGCATAAACTCTCTAGTTACGCGATTAAGATTCAGCACAGAAACAGGCGATTTTTCGCTATTTAATACCGTTTTTTCGCACATCTAATCACTCCCCTGCTCGAAGAGTCAAATATGTTTCACGCATTGCAATACGCCACGTTGTAAGCGCCGAAGCCGCAACAACCGCAAGCAGCGAAAGAACTACGCTCACAGCCATCAAAGCTATTACAGGAAGTGCCGTAACTTCCAAATACGGAAGCTGCAATTGGGAAGAAATAAGCGAACTATAAGGGAAGATTATAAGACTCGCAGACGCAACTCCAATAACTCCCCCCGCAAAACCAAGTATTGCAGATTCGCGAGTAGCCACACCCAAAAGCATTTTTCGCGTAAACCCAAGTATGCGAAGAGAAGCAAACTCTTTTTTGCGCTCATTTAGCGAAGTTGCAAAAACAACAATCAGCACAAGCAATCCAACAATCCAACATGCGGAAATTATAAAAGTAAGCGAACGCGTAAAAACGCCAAGATTAGCCTGAGTTGTTGCGGTAATTCCTCCCGGGAAAACTATGCCAATGCTAGAAAGCCCAGTTGTTTTTTTAATATTTTGCGCAACTTGTTTGGCACTATAACCTTTGCGTACCTTCACTAAAACTGCAGAAATTGCTTTTTTTGCGTACTCTTTTGGAATGGCAGTATGATGCACTTTTGTAGAATACTCAACTACTTGCGGCACGCTTTCGCGGCGCACAAACACTGAATTATCAATGCTTGTGCCAGTTTTTGCAAGCTGAGCTACAACCGGCCATTGGTGACCAAAAAGCCGAACCGTATTCTTGTAGGAAACTAGTACGTTTGCTCCAGCAATCATTTCGCCTTTATGCAAAGTCTTTTTATGCTGCGAATAAATCCAAGGGCCTATAACAAAATCGGAATCCGGATCAAAACCAATAATCTGCAGCTTTTCCGCGCAGCATCCTGCAGAAAGTGAGGAAATGTAAGTTTGAGCGCTCGCCTTTTGAACGCCGGGCGAACGTCTAACTAAATCCTCAATATTATTGGTGAAGTAAAAAGTACTTGATCCGCCATTAGTAAGTAGCGCTTCGGCTTTAGTATGCGTGCCGTTTGGAATAACCATAATGTCGGCTCCCATACGGGCGCGCATACTGTTTAAGCCTTGCGCAAGATTCATAAAAATAAGCGAGCCGCCGAAAAATATGGCAGATAAGCACGCTGCAGCTACCAGCAATGCGGCAGTTCTAAGCGGCTTTCGTTTAAGATTTTCCAGCGGCAAACGCTTTAGCGTAATAGTGCGCATAATTTTTGCTTTATTAAGCTGTTCTACAAGCTATGCTATTAGCTATTAGTCTTCTTTGCTATCCAAATACACGGAAATAGCTGCGAACACCAATGCGAGCACAGAAAGAACAATCAGCGTTGGGCGCGTAACAGATGCGCAATGCATCATTGGGCTCTTGCAAACGCCAATAAGGAATGTTGGAACCGCAATCATAAGCAAAGAATTCACGATTACAGCAATGCTCAAACCGATGCGAACATTTTCTTTAACAAAAAGCGCAACAATTCCGAGAACTGCAATAACTATGCCAATTCCAAGAGCAGCGCGACCAGTGTAGTAGCATGCCATATGCATTCCGCCTTCAGTTTGGCAAACTTTTGCGAAAGTTAGCGGAGCAATAGCAATCAATATGCCCAAAATAATAGATGGAATTGATGCGAATAATTTGTTTTTCATAATTGATACCTCATAAATGTATATTATTTATTTTTTGTGTTGCATTTTCCTTAATACAACACGCTTCTCGGCGCCCACACCTTCAAGCGCCACGTCCCTGCTAAAAAATATCTTACCTTGAACCGCATAAAACGAAATTTTACAATTTTTCGATTGGAGCGACTCGAAGCATTAAGCGCTTTACGCCGTCAGAACCAAAATCAACTGTAATAATTGAGTTTCTGCCCTTATCTTGAGTTGCAAGAACAGTTCCTAAACCGTAAGTGTCGTGCGTAATTTTGTCTCCAACTTGGAAATCTTGAATATTGAGATTGTTGTCTTTGTCTACTACTGAGGAAGATGAGCCAAGTTTTGTCTCCCTTGTTGACGACGCGGATTTTGCGGTGATTTTGCGCGTTTTTACAGAGCTTGACTTAGACCAATTCGATTTAGAATAAGACGAACCGTAGGATTTAGAACCGTAAGAAGAGCCGGATCCGTAGGAAGAGCCGTAAGACTTTCCAGAACCGTAGGAAGATCCGTAAGATTTGCCGGAGCCGTAAGATTTAGATCCATACGATTTGCTTGATCCGTACGACCTAGATCCGTAAGATTTAGATCCGTAAGAGCTTCCGCCGTAAGTTGTTTTTTCGCCAAAAGCATCGCTGTAATCGTCATCCCAGCCGCCAAAATCACTGTCGAAATCACCATCGAAATCACTGCCAAAACTGCCTCCGCGCGCACGCGAGCCACCCCAACGAGTAACATCAGCCTCTTTGCGCTTCCAATCAATCAAATCATCTGGAATCTCATCCAAAAACTGGCTCGGAAGCATATCTTGAGCCTGACCCCACTGCGCACGAACAGCAGCACGCGTCACATACAAACGCTGCTTAGCACGCGTAATTCCAACATAAGCAAGTCGGCGCTCCTCGCAAAGCTCGCCATCGTCTTCCAAAGCGCGCGCATGCGGAAAAGTACCCTGCTCCATGCCTGTTAAGAACACAACCGGATACTCCAAGCCCTTAGCTGTGTGAAGCGTCATCAAGGTAACTTTGCCAGTGTCCTCATTTTCGTCCGGCAACTGATCCGAATCCGCCACAAGAGCCGTCGTTTCAAGGAAACCAGCCACGCTGGCATCCGGCGTATTCTGCTCATACTCGGCCGCAACCGACTGCAATTGCGACAAATTATCCACGCGCGAAGCATCCTGCGGATCTTCCGAACGCTGCAAATCTTCCAGCAAACCGCTGTCTTTTAAAATGCTGTCAATAACTTTTGAAGGCTTCGAATCGTTATCTTGCATGCACGTCATCAAATTGTGCATAAGATCTCGAAACTCTTTAAGCTTTGCTTCAGTGCGAGTTGGCATGCCTTCGATTGACTCCAAATGCTCCAAAGCTTGCCAGAAGCTCACTCCCTGAGTTTGCGCATACAAGGTAAGTAAAGATTCTGCGCGAGGCCCCAGTCCGCGCTTTGGAACGTTCAAAATTCGGCGCATATTCACGTCGTCGTCCGGATTTGCCATGGACTGCAAATACGCGAGCGCATCCTTTACTTCGCGGCGCTCATAAAACTTTGTGCCGCCAACCAGCTGATACGGCAAGCCCGCCTTAACAAGCGCATCTTCCAGCGAACGCGACTGCGCATTTGCGCGGTACATAATTGCAATATCCGAGTAGGAAACGCCTTCCTCGCCAGCTAATCGCGCTATTTCCCCAGCAATCCAAGCCGCTTCCTGCTGAGCGCTGTCTGCAGCGTAGCCGCAAATTGGAGCACCCTGGCCTAAAGCCGTCCACAATTTTTTAGGCTTACGGCCCTGATTATGCGAAATAACAGCGTTTGCAGCGTCCAAAATAGTTTGCGTAGAGCGATAGTTTTGCTCAAGCATAATAGTCGTTGCGTTCGGGAAATCTTTTTCAAAGTCTTGAATATTGCGAATATCTGCGCCGCGGAAAGCGTAAATTGACTGGTCGGAGTCGCCGACGACGGTGATTGATGCAGGAGGATCAACGGATTGTGATTGCTGCTGCAACTGCTGCGACTGATGTACCGCATTTGCGTTACTTTGCTTTACATCCACTCCCGCAAGCTCTCGAACAAGCTCATACTGCGCGTGATTAGTATCCTGATACTCGTCAACCAAAATATAGCGGAACTTGTGACGGTAGTATTTAGCAACTTCCGGAGCTTCTCGCATAAGCTGCACGGTTCGCATAATCAAATCGTCAAAATCAACAGCATTAGCCTGAGCCAAACGATGCTGATATTCCGCATAAATCGAAGCATACACGGCCTCAGCATTCCCAGCGTGCGCAATCTGCTGACCCAAAACGCCCGGCTTGTAATCGTTGGCATACATGTCTAGCTGCTCTCGCCAACCAATCAAACTATTCTTGCAATCCGAAATCTTCGCCAAAATATTTCGCGGAGTAAAGCGCTTAATATCAACGTTAAGCTCGGTTGCAATCATTTTTACTAAACGCTCACAATCGGCAGTATCGTAAATAGAAAATCCCTGTTTTAAGCCAATACTTTGACCCGACCTGCGAAGTATTTTCACACATGCGGAATGGAAAGTCGAAACCCACATTGTATTTGCTTCGCTTCCAATAAGACTGCTTAAACGTTCGCGCATTTCGGCTGCGGCTTTGTTGGTAAAAGTGATTGCTAAAATTTGGCTTGGCCACGCGCCTTTTTGGCTTAAAATCCAGGCGATTCTGCGCGTAAGAACTCGTGTTTTGCCACTACCCGCGCCTGCTCCAATAAGAAGAGCCGGGCCGTCGTACTGCACGGCTTTAGATTGCTGCGGATTTAAGCCTTCGAGTAAAGATTTTTTAATTACGCACATATTTAATCAGGTTTACCACATACTGCAGTCGTTTTTGCGCGATTTGTGTCACACGTTTGGGTATGCTTGAGCGTACTGCAATTTAATAAGCAAGTGCAATCTGCAAATGTAATCGGCAATGCAATCTGCTGTAATTGCAATGTACTTGCAATATAAGTTACGCAAGAAGGGGAACATCGTGCAAGAACTGGAAGAACGCATCCTAAAAGACGGTATTGTAAAACCTGGAAACGTTTTGAAAGTAGACGCTTTTTTGAACCATCAGTGCGATGTTGAGCTGTTTGACCACATGGGAGCCGCGTGGGCTGAGCATTTTCGCGATGCTGGCATTAATAAGATTCTTACGATTGAAGCTTCCGGCATTGGTATTGCTTGCGTTGCTGCACGTCACTTTGGAAATATTCCCGTGGTTTTTGCCAAGAAAGCACAGTCGATTAACCTCGATGGCGACCAATACGTTTCCACCGTATTTTCCTTTACAAAGCAGCGCGAGTTTCCGGTAATTGTGTCTCGCAAGTATTTAAGTGCGGAAGATCGCGTGCTTATTTTGGATGATTTTTTGGCTAACGGCAAGGCATTGCAAGGTTTGATTGATATTTGCGACCACGCTGGAGCTACGGTTGCAGGAATTGGCATTGCGATTGAAAAGGGATTCCAAGGCGGCGGCGACGCGCTTAGAGAAGCCGGATACGACTTGGATTCGCTGGCGATTGTTGATGCGATGGATGCTGTTGACGGCTCGATTTCGTTCCGTAAGTAACGGCGAGTGATCGGATTGGATGCGCAACTCACTGAAGTAAGTCTAATTGTGAAAAAACCGAGAAGAATTTTTTGAGACTCTCGATTTTGCTCAAGAATACGATAAAGTAGTCCGGTTGGTATGTTGCAATACAGATGCAACAAACAATTGATTAGGTGGCTAAACATATGACTGAAGTGGTGATTGCGAGCGCTGTACGCACGCCTATTGGCAAATTCGGCGGCAGCTTATCTTCGCTTTCCTCAGTTGATTTAGGAACGATTGCCGCAAAAGCCGCAATCGAACGCGCAGGTCTTAATGCTCACGACGTAGATCAGGCCATTTTTGGCAACGTTTTGCAAGCAGGCAGCGGTCAGAACGTAGCTCGCCAAATCGCATTGCGCGCAGGACTCGACACTTCCAGCTGCGCAATGACTATTAACGAAGTGTGCGGATCCGGCTTAAAAGCAGTGCGATTAGCACAATCTGCAATCGCAATGGGAGACGCGCAAGTCGTTGTTGCAGGCGGCACCGAAAGTATGAGCAACGTGCCATTTTATGCAACTAACTCGCGATTTAGCGGACACAAATACGGAAACTTTTCGCTTATTGACGGCCTGCAGCGCGACGGCTTAAATGACGCTTTTACAGGCGACGCAATGGGCGTTACTGCAGAAAACGTGGCCGCAAAATTTGGTATTACTCGCGAAGCACAAGATATTTTTGCGCTTAAATCTCACCAAAAAGCTGTTGCCGCTATTAAACGAGGCGATTTTGACTCTGAGATTGTGCCAGTAACTCTTGCAGACGGAACTGTTGTAACACGCGACGAACATCCTCGCGAAGATACGTCTTTAGAGCAGTTGTCGAAATTGCGCACGCTGTTTAAGGCGTCGGACGAAAATTCAGGCGCGGAGCGCGAAGTTAGCGAGCGCGAATCTACCGTAACTGCCGGAAACGCAAGCGGAATCAACGACGGAGCCGCAGCCCTCGTACTTATGAGCAAAGATTACGCGCAAGCGCACGGAATTGAATATCTTGCGCAAATTGTGGGATTTGCAGAAGGCGGAATCGACCCAGATTTAATGGGATACGCTCCAAAACACGTGATGGAACGCATGCTACGCGCAACCGGAAGCAGCGTTGAAAGCATTGATTTGTTTGAGATTAATGAGGCTTTTGCTGCTCAGAGCATTGCAGTTTCGGAGCAACTTCATATTGACGAGTCGAAGCTAAATGTGAGGGGCGGCGCGATTGCGCTCGGTCATCCGCTGGGTGCTAGCGGAGCGAGAATTTTGACAACGCTTATGTACGCTTTGCGAGACAGCAATAAGAAAAACGGAGTGGCTGCTCTTTGCGTTGGCGGCGGAATTGGCGTTGCGATGCAGATTAGAATGCGAAGCAATTAAGTTAGAATGCGAAACAATCAAGCTAGAATGCGAAGCAATCAGTAGCATTCGTAGTCGGTAAAATCATGAGGTGATTTCGATGACTGCTTTTCGTGAATTAAGCGTGGAAAATCGCATCAAAACCTTAAAAAATGATGGCGCGATAAACGAGTCTGAAGCAACTTTTTTACTTAAGCAGCTTTCGGAAAGTTCTGATACTACGATTCCCGCGGATGTTGCAAATCATATGATTGAGCATCAGATTGGAAAGTACACGCTGCCGGTTGGCGTTGTGCGCGGGCTTATTGTGAACGGCGAGGCTCGGGACGTGCTGGTTGCAACAGAGGAGCCGTCCGTGATTGCGGCCGCGTGCAATGGGGCGAGGATTGCGGCGGAGTCTGGTATCGAAGGCGGAATTGTTGCAAACTCACCACAATACGGAATTGTTGCGCACTCGCCGAAATACGTGACTACAGCACAAATCGCTTTTGAAGACGCGGACGGGAGCACGGCGGCGCGTTTGAGCGAGATTGTTGAGGATTGTGCAAAGGTTGAGGATCTGCTGCGCGTTGCAAACGAGTCACACCCATCAATGAGTAAAAGGGGTGGCGGCGCGCGAAAATGCCGCGTTTCAGCTTTGCACGGCTTCGCCAAACTCGAGGTTGACGTAGACACATGCGACGCAATGGGCGCAAACACAGTGAACACTATGGGCGAAGCCGTCAAAGCCCAGCTGGAAAGCTGGCTCGGCGTTGAGGCGCTTGTGGCGATTCTTACCAACACAAGCCGCGTTGCCACCACGGCAGAAGTGCGAATACCGGTTGAATCGCTCGCTTCCAGGCGGCTTGAAGAGGCTAAACGCGAATATGAAGGAAAGCGCCTCGCACGCCGAATCGCGGCATTAAGTGCGCTAGCCGCCAGCGACCCTGAGCGCGCCGCCACGCACAACAAAGGAATCTTAAACGGCATTGCAGGAGCCGCGCTCGCGTCCGGAAATGATACGCGAGCGCTAGAAGCGGCAGCACACGCGTGGGCGGCGCGCTCCGGTCGCTACCTACCACTGTCAACGTGGAACACCGAAAGCTTAAACAAGCAAACCATACTCCATGGCCGTATTGAAATTCCGCTACAAATCGGCATTGTTGGCGGCTCAATCTCATCTCTTCCAATGGCAAAACTCGCGCTTAAAATCGGCAAATACAAAAACGCAAACGACTTTAGAAACACGCTTGCAGCCCTCGGCTTAGTGCAAAATCTTGCGGCACTGCGCGCGTTGGCCGGCCCCGGCATTCAGGCCGGTCACATGTCATTACAGGCCTCAAATCTTGCAATCGCAGCCGGTGCTAAAGGCGAAGAAATCGAGGCGATTGCGAAAAATCTTCTGCAACTTAGCCCTGCAGAAAGAACTACGGAAAAAGTTGCGCAATTACTTAAAACATTTCGCGAACCAAGTAAAAATTGAGGAAAAAATGAATACCACAACCCCACTTGCCGTCGGCATCGACCGCATCTCCTTCGCCACCCCGCACTACTACTTAAATCTCACAGATCTTGCAAACGCGCGCGGAATCGACCCTAATAAATTCACAATCGGAATCGGTCAAAGCGAGCAATCCGTGCCACCAAATCACCAAGACATCGTCACCCTCGCCGCCCAAGCTGCCCTCCCGCTCCTACCCCACATCGATAGCAATCGCCTCAAAATGCTAATCGTCGGCACAGAAAGCGGCGTCGACGCAAGCAAATCAAGCGCACTATACGTTCAAAATCTGTTAAAACTCACTCCGTGGGTACGCTCTATTGAAGTAAAAGAAGCTTGCTACGGCGGCACTGCAGCTTTGATGATGGCATGCGACTACGTGCGCGCGCACGCCGAAAAAGATCCGCAAGTGCTCGTAATTGCGTCCGATATTGCGCGTTACGGTCTTGCTACACCTGGCGAAGTAACGCAAGGTGCTGGTGCTGTGGCAATGCTTGTGAGCGCAAATCCGCACGTGCTTAAAATTAACGACGATAGCGTTGTGAAATCCGCTGATATTCAGGACTTTTGGCGACCAGTTTACCAGGACACAGCGCTTGCTCGCGGCAAGTTTTCAACCGAGCAGTATATAGAATTTTTCTGCGACGTGTGGCAAAAGTATTGTGCGCAAAACGATTGTAATTTCAACGATTTTGCAGGACTTTGCTTCCATTTGCCGTATACGAAAATGGGTTTGAAAGCGCTTAAAGCGGCGATGGATTCTTGCGATAATACTTGCGAAGATTCTTGCGATAATAGCAACCTAAGCGAGTCGTCGCGCAATCGATTACTTTCACGCTACGAAACAAGCACAAAGTACAGTCGTCGCGTAGGCAATATTTATACGGGTTCCCTGTATTTGGGATTGTTGTCTCTGCTTGAGTTAGACGGACTTGAGTTAGACAGACTTGAGTTAGACGGATGCTCTCACGAAAATAGCGAGCTTCCTCCACTTAAAAGCGGCGATAAAATCGGCCTATTTTCTTACGGTTCCGGCGCTGTTGGCGAGTTCTTTAGCGCAACTCTTGTTCCAGGATTTAAAGACGCGCTGTTTGCTCGAGAACACGCGGATATGCTCGATTCTAGAGTGCGATTAAGCGTTGCAGATTACGAAGCGATGTTTTCTAGCGTTGCACCTTACGCTCCGGAAGATTTCGTAAGCGATACGTCTCACCGCGAGCGCGCGAACTTCATCCTAGACGGCATATCATCGCAAGAGCGTCACTATCGCTCGAACTAAAGCGAGCCACAAATTACGCGACCAAAACTACTCACCCGCGCAGCCGCTCTACTCGCTATACTCCTTTATCAAATGAATCTCGCCCACAGTAGGTTGACGAGCCGGCAATTCCATCCAATTTCCACCGTCATAGCCACCTGGGCGAGCCGCAACCATAATCTTTTTGCCAGCATACTTTTCAACAAACGCAGCCTGATCTTTATCCGAATTATCAAATCGAACAGAAACAAGATCAAATATCATGTGACTTGGCATAAACCCACCATACATTCCAGTGCAAAAACCGTTACCAGAACGCTTCTGATCTAATGCAATAATGTCAAAAGTACCGTTTCCTCCGTCTCCTTCGTTAAGAGATTTCATAACTTCATCCTTAGCATTTGGATCATTTGGAGTAATGCCAGGATAATCGTACGCTTCTTCAGCACTCAACCTCTTAACAGTTCCAGAAAAAACTTGATACCCTTTTTCGAGCCACTCGTTAATAGTTTTATTCATCTTCTTCTGCTCAGGAGTTAAATTCGGGGTATCAATCAGATTGTTTATATCAGTTAAGTCATTAACGGACACAAATTTTGGATACACAAAATTTTGCAAACCAGCCAACGAGCCTGTAGTAAATTTGGTCTTAAATTCTATAGGCTTAGCAACGTCAACCGTAGATTTATCAAAACTCTTACCATTAATTTTGTATGTATACACATGCCAAGGAAGACCATCAACACCATCATTTCCAGGAGTTTGATACGATCTTGCAACAACAATACCGTCATGATTACCGCCGAAGAACATAGTTCCACGCTCTTCATAAATATCATGCTTATCTATAATGTCCGGATACGAAACAATCTTCCCATTTTTGTACGAGAATACGTGAATATATTGATCTTCACCAATATTGAAATCTTCAGACGCAGTAACAACCATTTCCGGAATATTGTCGCCATCAATATCCCACAATGCGTAGTAATAGCTGTAATGCTGAGGGAAATTAGTAGAAGTATAAGATCCGCTATCAATCAAATTTTTGTAAGCTTTACCGGCATTTGAAATAATATCGTCTTGAGTTAAAGCTTTAGGCGCGTTTGCGTTATTAAAAGCGTTACCTGCAGCATTCGGATTAGAATTTGCGCCGCGAGTTGATGAAGAATTATTATTTGAGCGGAAGTACCATACGCAAGTGCATACAACTAGCACAATTACAACAACAGCGGAAATTACGGTAATAATAAGATTCTTAGGTTGACTTAGTGCTGCAAAGAACTTGGAAAACTTTGGTTTGACTGGATTAAGCTGCTGTGTATAAGCCGACGGTTGCGATTGCTGGTATTGCTGCGATTGCTGAGCCTGCTGAGGCGTGTAAGTCTGTTGCGGCTGCGTATGAGTCTGCGGCTGCTGAGAAGCTTCATCTTCTACTCTTGCACCGCATTTTGTGCAAAACTTGGCTGTACCATCAATAGGATTACCACAATTAATGCAAAACATACGAAACCTTCTCTCACGCAGCAAACCATAAGCTAAATCGCATAACCATCATCAATTCTAATAGATAAACGACAAAATAAATAATAAAAAAGCTCTGTGCTGTGTTACGTGAGTCTTAAACCCAAGTAACACCGCACAGAGCCAATGCTTAAGTTCAATCAACGCAAGCAAACAAGCAAACCGCTAAAGCAATCTGCCTGCCACACGCGTTTCGTAAAATCTCGTAAAATTTCGCAATCTAGCAATCTAGCAATCTCGTAAATTCCGCAAATTCCGAAATCCCGTAATCACGCAATCCCGTAATCACGCAATCTCGTAAAATTTACAAAACTGCTACCGAAAGCTACCTACTACTCAGCCACAACCTTCACGGTGAAGGAAGCGGTGATTTCTGGGTGCAACGCTACGGTTGCTGGGAACTCACCAGTGGTCTTAATAGCAGCAACCTTGATTGCGCGAGCTTCCACAGCGGCCTTTGGAGCCAAAGCAGCAGCAATCTTCTCGGCAGAAATGCCACCGAAGAGCTTGCCAGACTCGGAAACCTTAGCAGAAAGCTCCACAACAGTGCCTTCAATCTGAGCCTTAGCTGCAACAGCCTCTTCGCGAGTAGCAACAGCCTTAGCCAAACGAGCGCGACGCATTGCTTCAATCTGGGAAGCAGCACCCTTATTCCATGCAAAAGCTAAACCTTGTGGAATAAGGTAGTTACGAGCATAGCCAGCCTTAACTTCAACAACGTCACCAGAGTGACCGAGGTTGGCAACAGTCTTGGTAAGAATAACCTTAGTTTCAGCCATTGTTACAACCTCTCAATCAGCGACCGGTAGTGGCGTATGGAAGCAAAGCCATTTCGCGAGCGTTCTTCACGGCCTTCGCGATCTTGCGCTGTTCCTGCACGGTTACGCCGGTAATACGACGGGAACGAATCTTGCCGCGGTCAGAAACGAACTTGCGCAGCAAAGCAACGTCTTTATAATCAATTTCAGTAATCTTGGCAGCCTTCAGAGGATTTGGCTTCTTCTTGAAAGGCTTGACCGGTGGTTGCGGCCTCTTGCGTGACATAAGATGTCCTCTCTCAAATCCGTTATGCTATTTGTTCGCATAACATTTAACTGATGATGAAATTATTAGTATTAAGCAAATAATATTAAGCAATATTAAGTAAACAGCCTAGAATTCCGGCTCTTCTGCGTCGCCGCCAAAATCAGCGCCGGCACCGAAAGTAGTAAATCCGTCGTTAGTTGGTGCAGAACTCCAAGGATCTGCTCCAGCATTCGCGTTAGAAGCAGCTTGACTTGCAGCGTAATTTGCGCCGCCAGCATAACCGCCGCCCTGAGCGAAGTTAGGTTTACTTGCGCCGTTCGCGCCGCTACCAGCTACAGCTGCACGAGATCCGCCAGCAAAACCAGCTGCGGAAGTCTGTCGATTAACCTGAGCAGTTGCGTAACGCAAAGACGGACCAATCTCATCGATAGTAAGCTCTACTACCGTGCGATTTGAACCATCTTGCGCCTGATACGAGCGCTGCGACAATCGGCCTTGCGCAATAACGCGCATACCTTTAGAAAGACTATTAGCGCAATGCTCTGCAAGATCTCGCCATGCTGAGCAGCGCATAAACAATGCAGGACCGTCCTCGAACTGATTCGTATTACGATTGAACGTACGAGGTGTAGACGCAATGGTAAAGCTTGCAACTGAAGCACCATTAGAAAGCGACCTTAATTCAGGATCTGCCGTGAGATTTCCCACAACAGTGATAATTGTTTCGCCTGCCATAGTTTGCCTTTTCTTTCTCGCTTTTGCTTGATTTATTTACTTAGCGTCCTTGCGAAGAATCTTCGTGCGGATTACAGACTCGTTAAGGTTCAAAACACGGTCAAGCTCGTCGCTTACAGCTGGCTCAGCAGTGTAGTTAACCACAACGTAGTTACCTTCAGTCTTACCTTCGATTTCGTAAGCGAACTTGCGACGACCCCAGTAATCGGTACCGTCAACAGAACCGCCCTCGTTGGTGACGAGCTCAAGATACTGCTCGGTCAACTTCTTAAGACCGTGCTCATCCAGCTCAGGATTTGCAATGAACATCAGTTCATACTTATGTGCAGACATCACCCACCTCCTTCGGACTATCGGCTATGGACTTTCCACAGCAGGAGTGTGTTTGCAAATATGCGCAGCGTTAAAACCGCACATAACTTGGCTATTCTACCCCGCGCTCGCGACGACATAGTTAAGCAATAAAAGTGAAAGACGGAAGCGCAAAATTCCGACCAAAACAACAACAAACGCCGGAAAAGTTGCGCACGTTTGGAGCGATACACAACCCAAAACTCTCCAAACGCGAGATAAGTTCCCCGCGTTTGGAGCGCCAAGCCCTCCTAAACTCTCCAAACACGAGAAAAGTTGCGCACGTTTGGAGCGATACACAACCCAAAACTCTCCAAACGCCGGAAAAGTTGCGCACGTTTGGAGCGATACACCAGACCAAACCCTCCAAACACGAGCAGTTTAGGTCGTCGCGATTACGCGCGCTCGTGAATATCAACCATGCGATTAGCAATCAGCTCCGGATTGAGCGACTCGTGCACAGGCTGCATCGACTCAGTATTAAGAGCCGCCGCAGCAACCGCAAAACGACCAGTCTTAGCTGAATCAAACTCGTTATATCGCGCATAAATCAACGCCGCCGTCGCAGCATCGCTAGAACCGTTATCGTTTCCAACAGCTTCAACGCCAACGTTCCCATTACCGTGCGCAAGCATCATTCGCTGCACGCGCTTTACAGGCACAGGGTAAAACGCCACTCCCTCATCTGCCACGCCATAAGCCACGCCCGCGCGACCAGCATTCACAAACACATTCTTCACGCCGCGCTTAAGCAATGCACCCGCGCAACGCGTCGCGGAACGCTCGTCAATCGCATTAATGCCAGTAAGCGCCTGAGACTCGGAAGAATCCAGCACAAGAGTATCAATTCTAGACAATCTAGACAGCACGCGCGGAGCCTTCGCATCCGTAATTGCGCGCACAATAATCGGACGACGATACCTATCACACAACCACTCAAACGACTTCTGTGGAATATTAGTATCAAGCACCAAAATATCTGCGTTTTCAATAATCGACATTCGTTCGCGCAGAAAATCAGGAGTCATGTGGTCGTAAATACTCATGTCATCCAAAGCGAGCAAACGCTGGCCGGAAGCGTCGCCAACATACATGTAAGAAGCGGTCATAGAATCCGGAAGCTGCTTTGCATAACCAATATCTAATCCGTTTGCAGCAGCATCAATGCGGAACAATTCGCCATTGTGGTCGCCGCCATACACAGAAACCATGCTTGTGCGCACATTAAGTCGCTCCAAAGCAACTGCAATATTTCGCCCAACTCCACCGAGCATGTAACGAACACGCGAAGCGTTAGACGTGTAATCCATCAAATCGCCACAAGCAATTCCCAGCACGTCCATGCTAATGCCGCCAACAACGGTTACGTAGCTTGGAGGCGTAACAATATAGCCCTTGCCGCGCAAGTAGCCTTTGCGAATGAGATTAGAGATGTGCGCCGCAATACCAGAACGAGTAATGCCTGCAAGATTTGCAAGTTCCTGTTGACTAATCATTGGATTTTGTTGAATCCAAGCCAAGATTTGCTGTTCACGTTCAGTCATTGTAGGCCTCATCTCTATTGCTATTACAAATGATCCTTACCTTTGCTTACTTTCTAGGATATTCACAAATCTCATAATATGCACGTAAATTTATAAAATTTTATATATTTTTGTTTATTTTTATGCTAGGAACTACAATTTTAGGAGTTTTATTTATTAAATTTGATTAAATTTGATTAGATTTGATTAGATTTAATTAGATTTAATTAGATTTAATTAGACTTGACTAGACTTGAAAGACTTGACAGACTTGACTACGCAAGTTTAGTTGCTTACGATTTGCGCGCGTCCGCCTCTAGTAAAGTCTAAAACAGCGCCAGCAAGATTCGTAAAAGTCGTAAGATGCACGTCGTCGCGCAAAATTTCAGCAGCGTCATCTCGCGCCTGCGCAATAATCTTCGCATCTTGAACAACGCGCAAAAGCTTCAAACTCGAGCTTCCACCAGACTGCGAATCGCCCAAAACGTCGCCAACATTGCGCAATTCCAAATCTTTTTGCGCAATAACCGCTCCATCAAGGGAATTTTCAACAACCTGCAAACGCTCCTGAGCAACAGTGTCACCATCGGTTTGCGCAACCAAAAACGCCCAAGAATTCGTGCCACCGCGCCCAACTCGACCACGCAACTGGTGCAATTGCGCAAGACCAAATCGATCCGCATCAAAAATCACAATGCAGCTTGCCTGAGGCACGTCAACGCCCACCTCAATCACAGTAGTTGCAACCAAAACTTGCACGTCTCCGCGCGCAAAACGCTCCATAGTTTCGCGCTTTGTTGCGTCATCGTCGCGGCCGGTAAGCTGAGCAAACTTAATACCTTTGAACTGCGGAAGTGCGGAAAGTCGCCTTAAAATGCCGGTAACCGTGTGCAATTTACGGGCAGGAGTTAAGTTTGCTGAATCGTCGGAAGCGGCGCGAGATAAGTCTGAATTGACGCGAGATAAATCGTAATTGCCGCGCGCTAAATCATCGTCGCTTTCTAAATCATCGTCCTCAATATGCGCGCAAACCACGTAAGCACGCTCCCCCGCGTCAATTCGCGAACGAATATGGGCAAACATGCGCGCCATAGTAGACGCATCTGCTTCTTGCACAACAAAAGTGCGAATCGGCTTTCTGCCGCCCGGAAGCTCCGTCAAATACGAAGCATCCAAGTCGCCGAACCAGGTCATTGCGGCAGAGCGCGGAATAGGAGTTGCCGTCATTACCAAAAGATGCGGGGTGATTGAAGAAACTTCAACATTCGAAACTTCAGAATGTGAATCTTCAGCACGCGAAACTTCAGCACGCGAATCTTCGCTCATTTTGCGCATTAGCACATCTCGCTGCGCAACCCCAAAGCGATGCTGCTCGTCGATTATAACCAGCGCCAAATTCGTCGGCTTAAAAGTCGCGGAAAAAGCTGCGTGAGTGGCCACAATCAGCGCAGGCTCACCGCTTGCAACACTCGCAAGCACGCGGCGACGCTCGGCAAGCTTCATACCGCCAGTAACCAAAATAACAGGCACATTTAGATTCGCCCGCTTAATCATCTGCCGCAAATTTTCGGCGTGTTGAGATGCCAGAACCTGAGTTGGAGCAACCAAAACCGCCTGATACCCAGATCCGACTGCTTCCAACATTGCGCTCACAGCCACAACCGTTTTTCCGGAACCAACCTCGCCCTGCAGAAGTCTACGCATTGGGCGGCGCTCATGCATATCGCCAATAATTTCGTCAATAACCTCTTGCTGGCCGCTTGTAAGCGAAAACGGTAAACTTTCCGTAAATTTGCAGCGAAGACGAGAATTATTACAGGATTTTGCCTGATTATTTTTAGAATTTTCGCGAGATTGCAGCACAGCCACTTGCGAAACAAAAGCTTCTTCGTAGCGCAAGGTGGCAATAGCTTTGTAAAATTCGTCGGCTGATTGAGGATTGTGAATAGCGCAAATTGCTTCCGCGCGAGGCAAAAGATTGCGCTTTTTTAGCACGGATTCCGGAAGAATATTGGGGATTTGGGCGGAAAGAGCGGATGCGGAGAGCGAGGATTGCGCGGGTTGCGCAGATTGCGCAGATTGCGCGGATTGCTCGGGTTGCGCAGATTGCGCAGATTGCGAAAGTGCGGAAAGCGCGGAAAGCACAGTTTCGTGAATATGCTCGCTGGAAATCCTAGAATTTGCGTGATAAACCGGCTGCGGTGCGCAAAGCCTAGCCAAACCTTCCTCAACGCTTCCAACAGTATCGGCAGACTTATTAAAAGTATCTCGATTTTGTGAAGAATCTACTATTAAAATCTGCGGATGCGCAAACTGGAGTCGACCATTAAAAGCGCTCGACACGCCGCCAATCACAACGTTTTCGCCCACACGAAACTTAGCCGAAAGCCAATTAGCGTAAGCGCGATTTTTGGAAAAATAAATAAGTTGCGCAACTGATTGCTGATCTTGCAAAACGTTGACTTCCAGCCTAAACCCGCGGCGCGCGTTCATAGGCACGAGGTTAACCGACTGAATCTGCGCATAAAACGCAATCTCTTCGCCGATTTGAACATCACGCAAACGCGCGATTTTTAGCGGATTTGTAACCCTGAACGGGTAGTAAGTTAGCGCATCTTCGATTGTGATAATGCCAAGCGACTTCAGAGCAGAAACGCGGCGCTTGTTGCTGATTATTGAGGAAAGTGCAGCGTGCGTTTTGGCTGAGTTCGTGGGCATATTTAGCATATTTCGATTATAAATCATCCGCAAAGCATTTACTTAGTCGCGACGACATGCTTGAGCGCTAATATTGTCGCGCGAGTTTTTGGGCATCATTCTTAACGTGGCGCGAGTTTTGGGGGATTTCTTTCCTCGCATGTCCCGTCCTTCGGGCGCTCTGGCTGCTAAAAGAGTTCAGTGTGTTCGCCTTTCTTAAAGAATGTAGCTTCTCAGTCCTCTTTTAGTGCTCGTAAAGAAATCCCCCAAACTCTGCATGCTAATTCGTTAATAACCGTGCACATCGCAGAGATTTTTCGATTTTTCTTCTTCGCTCGGTGAATCAGCAGCCTTCGGCTCTGACGTTCACCTCGCTCAGTGCGAAAAATCTCAAATCTCACCACACGAATATTCCTACAACTAAAGTTGCAAAACCACGCTGCTGTGAAATGCGTGGTAATACTGCCGACGCTGTGTGTGCAACAGCGCTAATACTAGTGTTCGCCAATCAACAGGAATCAACCTTGCAGAGCAATACTGCAAAGCTACAGAAACATTTGCGGGAGAATCTGCGAATACAAAAAAAGCCCCGAGCACTGCTCAGGGCCTTACAATTTAAACGCAATCAATACGCGATTCACGCCTCAACGCGCTGAACCTTGCCAGCCTTAATGCATTTCACGCACACGCGAAGACGAACATTTTCGCCATCAATAGTGGTGCGAACCGGCTGAAGATTCGGGCGGAAGGTGCGCTTATTGCGGATATGCGAATGTGAAACACTGAAACCGGTCTGCGGTCCCTTGCCACATACTGCGCAACGAGCTGCCATAATGGACTCCCTATTTTCTTTGACTTGCAAGTCTTGCGTCATTCAACCATGCCACCGCCCGCGCAAATTACGTATTCAAATAGCCTACGCAAATAGCACAAACAAATAAGCACGCTGAACGCACAACTACACAAGTATATCACTTACCAAGACAATCCGAATGCACAAACTCCGTATTATCTCGCAAGTCCGCAACACTCTTGCACCCAAGAAGCGCCATAATTACGTGAATCTGCTCCTGCCAATCTAAAATTTGCTGCAAAAGCGCATCCTCACCCTCGTGCATAAGCGTGTGCAAAAACTCGCCAGCAACTCCCACAGCAGACGCCCCTAACGCAAGCGCGCGCACAACATCAAGAGGTGTTCTAACTCCTCCACTCGCGAAAATCTCCACCGGATCAGCTTTAAGCGCCTCACACTTTCGAATATCAATAAGCGACTCAACGGTTGTAAGACCCCAATCCGCCAAATAATCGTATCCACCGCGCGAGCGACGAGCATTCTCAATCGCCACAAAATTAGTGCCGCCGCGCCCAGAAACATCAACCGCGCGCACACCAATATTGCGCAAACGCAAAACATCTCGAGCCGTCATACCGCAGCCAGTTTCCTTCACAACAACAGGCACATGCTGAGCCTCGCACGAGCGCACAATCTGCTCAATATTTTTAAGCCAATTTCGAAAATCGCGGTCGCCTTCCGGCATCACAAGCTCTTGAGCCGCGTTCAAATGCACCTGCAGCGCGTTTGCCTGCAGCATTTCAACGGCTCGCATAGCATCGCTTTGACTCGTGCCAGCGCTTACGTTCGCCATTACAAAACCGTGCGGATTTTCGCTTCGAATCACGCTAAAAGTGGCGGATAGCGCGTTATTTTGAAGGGCGGCGCTTAAAGATCCGCTTGCGATTGCCACGCCTGTTTTTGCCGCAACGCGCGCGAGTTGTGCGTTTATTTTTTGCGCGTTGGAGCTTCCGCCGGTCATTGCGTTAATGTAGAGCGGCGAGCGCCAAAGGAAGGATGGGGTGAGGATGGATGTGCTGGCGGATGTAGCGTCGGCGCTGGCGGGTGTGCCGTCAGCAGTGGCGGATGTGCCGTCGGCTCTACTTGCCTCTTTCGCAAACACGTGCACGCTAGAGTCAACCTCGTCCAATGCCAACTGCGGCAAAGCATTCGGCATAAATCGCACGGAGTCAAAACCGGAATTTGCGCGAGGATTGTACTGAGCGTCGGCTAGGGCAAGATGCGCGTCCTTGCGATTTTGAATTGTTTGAGAAGGCTGATTTTCCGGCGCTTTAACTGCGCAAGTTTCCTGAGTTTTAGCGGCGCAAGTTTCAGCCGCTTGAACGGCGCAAGTTTCTGAATTTTCGCCGTCGTCAGGAGCTTCCGCAACTTCAATATTTAAAGGCATAATTCCGTGATTTTCCCAAGCTGACTTCATACTTTCAACCCGATTCTTTTCGTAAATTGTTGTAAGCGCAATTGCACAATCTCCTCCGCCAGCGCCGCTAGTTTTCGCCGGAATTCCGGCAAAATTGGCGTCTTCAATAAAACGCGTAAGCTTTGGAGTTTCAATTAGCGTTCCTGTAAGCGCGCTTAATTTTTGTAATAATTCGCGGTTTTGTGCAAAACAAGCAGAAATATTATTTAATTCTGATTCTTTTAGAGAAGATTTTTCTAGCGATTGCGCCAATTTCTGCACGCAAACTTCGCTTTGATTGCAAAAATCTTGATATGTAAATGGGTGAGCAATTTCGGAAGAAACGCTGCTTTCTACGCTACTTTCTACGCTGCTTACCAACTGCGCGCTAGAAGCCGGCGAACCGGTCCAACCTACCAAAAGTTTTAGCGTTTTCGGCACATTTATTCGTTTAAATTCCAGTCGCGGCCACTTTTTACGCAATAATTTACTAAAATTAGACTCGCCGGATTTTATCAAACCAAGCTCCGACTCAAGCCAGTCTCGATCGTAAGCTCGGTACAAAATCCAGCCGCCGCATGAGCTCGCGGCCACATCGCCGCCGCTGCCGGACTTCTTTACCATCGAGGAAGCAATCAGCGAAAGTTTGCAAATCGTTGACATATCAGGCTTCAAGCCGTACCACTTGCACAGCGCGCGCACGGTTGCAACAGTTATTGCAGCCGAAGATCCAAGACCATACTTTCGCCCGGATTTTGCGTCGTCGAGCTCGCTGGAAATGTGCAAATTGTATCTTTTGCGGTCCATATTTGGCGCAGAGCACTCGCATGCATAAGAGTCAATTACGCGCATTGCGGCAAAAACATACGCATATTTTTCGTCGTCTGGTATTTCGATACTTCCGTCATAAGCGCGCGTCCAAAAAATCGGCTTATAATTTTCTTTTTCAGACGCGATTACGCCGTAATATTTTCGGCTTTCCGGCACTAATGCAAGCAAATTTTCAGTAGCTAATTCGCGCAAATCACAGCGCAAATCGTCTGGCAAATTTTCATCATCAACCTTAACAGTTACATAACGATTCACCGCCGCCACAATCGCCGCCGAACCATCAACAACCGCATACTCGCCCGCAATATAAAGCTTTCCGGGAGCACTCGCCTGCACCTGAGTCATAATTTCGCCGCCTGTTTCAAACTCGCACTTACGCTTACGCCGTCGCCTGGCAAAGCAATCGTAAATTTAGCAGATTCCGCCACTCGCCCGCGCAACTCCTCAGCCGCACGCGCCGCGCAACCCGCATCCGTCAGCACCTTCACATTCGGCCCCGCATCCATCGTGGCCCAAACCGGCCAACCGCACTCGCGCATAGAGCACACAGCATTCAGCACAGCGTAAGTTTTATCCGTCAAATAATTTACAGGCGGATTTGCTTTACGCATAGTTTCATGCATTCCCAACGAATTCTGCTCCATAACCTCGCCCAGCTGCTCAATGCTGCCAACGCGAATCGCATCAAGAGCGCGCGCAAGATCCTTCTTCGACTGCTCAACCCAAGGCATGTACGCGGGCGAAGTTTCAACAGTGCGACGCATGGCAGTTCGGCTAGAAATCGGCTTTTTACTGCTGTCTAGCGTGACGACAATCATTGCGGGATTCAAATTTTTTTGAGCGAGAAGAGAAGCGGGAAGGTGACTATCAGCAGGCTCAGCAGGCTCGGAAAGCGGATCCGCAAACAAATCCGCAATCGGCTCAGCATAAGACGTTTCGTCATCCTCACCCTTATTCCAAAGCACAAATCCGCCAAAAATCGAGCGACACGCCGAACCGGAACCGCGGCGAGCAAGTCGAGAAAGTTCGCGCGGAGTCAAATTCAAGCCGGCGGCATAAGAAGCGGCAGCTGCAAGAGCCGCAGATCCGGACGCGCTAGAAGCAAGACCGGCCGCAATCGGCACGTGATTATGCGAAACAACTTTCGCTTTCGTTGAAATTCCGGCCTTTTCGCGCACCAAATCGAGCATTGCAACTACGCGAAGACGCGTGGAATCATCCGTCGGCAGAGCAAATCCGTCCAAAGTAACGAAATCGGCAGAAAGACTTTCGTCAAAATGCACGCTAGTAGTTGCGTACAAATCCGAAAGAGTGAGCGAAAGCGAGGAAGTATAAGGCAAAATCAGCCGTTCGTCGCGCTTGCCCCAATACTTAATCAGCGCAATATTCACATTCGCTTTGGCTACAGCTGAGTTAGGAGCAAGGCTTGAGTCAAACGTTACTTTTGGCTGAATTTCAACGTTTTGCATGCGATTCCTTTGCTGCGAATTGGTGGGCGCGGCTTGCGAGGCTGGTGCGTTGGTGCGTGCACAGCGCACTAAGTATCTATTTTAGCAATTGCCGGCGCAAAAGCTCATACGCGCAAGAAAACGCGCGCGAACGCAAACACACTAAAACACGCGCAAACTATAAAAAACTCTAGAAATCTGCCGCAAATGTGAATGTGTTGTAAGCGTAAGGCGCATACCGTAGTTTTTTGCAGTCGACGCGACTAAATTAGAAAAATTGTTAAATCGCAAGAATCGCAAATTAAATCGCAAGAACACAAAGGAGATGTGAAGTCGTGCCGCAAACGCAACGCGAACCGTCAAAAGCGCTTAATATCAACGCTAAGACGACGTCAAGTTATGCTAAAGCGTCGGGAAATTGTGCGCGCACGGGTTACGGCGAAACTTGCGCAAAGGTGATTCTTTTCGGCGAGCATTCCGTGGTTTATGGGTATTCTGCGATTGCTCTGCCGCTGAAAAACTTGCGCATGCGAGCCACGGTGACTGGCTGCGATTTAGCGGGTGAGGAAAATGCTGGCTGCGAAACTGGCGAAACTGCAACTTGCGAAACGTGCGAAACGTGCTCAGAAATTCCCGAATCTGCCGAGTCCACTATCCCCCAAAATTTCGATTCGCTCATCACGCTTTCCTGCCTAGACTTTACTGGCAAACTTTCCGAAGTTCCGCAGCGTTTTAACAGCGTTCGCACCGCAATTCACGCGGCACTCGAGTTTTCTGGGCGCGTCGGCGATTCGCTGCATGTTGCAACAGAGTCTGATTTTCCGCCTGAGCGCGGCCTTGGCTCGTCTGCCGCTTCAGCTGGAGCTGTAATCCGCGCAATTCTTGACTACTACAAAATTCGCGCAAGTGAAGATGAGATTTTTGCGCTCACGCAATCGGCTGAGCGCGTGGCTCACGGGCGCTCTTCGGGCTTGGATGCCACTGCAACTTCGGCTTCGTGGCCTGTGCATTTTAGCAGCGGTGAGTTTTCGCGCATGGAAATAAACATGCGAGCGTGGCTTATTTTGGCGGATTCTGGGTGCAAAGGCATGACGCGCGTAACGGTTGATGCTTTGCGTGCGCGAATGGATGCTAAGCCGGATGCGGTTAAAAATCAGCTGGATGAGTTGGGGGCGATTGCGAATCAGGCGGCGGAAGATTTGGCGTTGGGGCGCGCTGCGGATATGGGTGCGAGGATGACGCGCGCGCACAGGATTTTGGCTGATTTGGGCGTGAGCACGCCTCAGCTTGATGAGTTGGTGCAGACTGCGTGCGATCACGGTGCGTTGGGCGCGAAGCTTACTGGCGGCGGTGGCGGCGGATGCGTGATTGCGCTGGCGGATACTGAGGCTGCGGCCGAGCGAGTAAGCGCGGCTTTGCGCGCGGCTGGCGCGTGCGGCACGTGGATTGTGGACTTGGGCGCGCAGGCATAAGCCGAGGCAAAACCGACCACAAACGCCAGTAAAAATACACGGCAAATGTGGTCAGCTTCGGCAAAACTGACAACAAACTCCGGAAAAGTTGCGCACATTTGGAGCAAAAAAAATCGGGGCAGATGCGCTCTCGCACTTCCGCCCCCCAAAACCCTAAGGTTTTCAAGCATTCTCAATTTTATCTTTCACATATCCAACTGTCAATAACAGTACAAATAAAAGCAAGCAATGAGTTAAATTTACTCGCTTTATCATACTCATCCGCGTACTCAGATGCCTTTTTTATGAATCCACCTGCAATGTATCTAATGATGCTTTCTTGATCATTCACGCATTCATCACACTGATAATTCCTATGCAGAAATTTCTTATACATATATGCAGTTATCACTATTTCTTTCATCTTCGCATTACACATATTTGATCGCCTAGCACGCTTATTGAAGCCTACAGTTTCAATAGCTTTACTTACTTCTTCAAGCACAAGCACGTTGTCAGAACTTTTTTCAGTAATTCCATCCAATATTGAATTAGAATGAGCACAAGCATTACGTACGGATTTCACCCTGCACAATAAGTGATGTTCCTTCTGCATCTCTCTACTACCCCATCTTTTTGCGCAAAAACGATAAAATCTTAGCAATGTTCCAAATGTAACACCTTCAACAAATACCCAAATTGGCATTCCAACTGTATACTTTTCTGCCGATTCTCTGCTATATTTTCCATCTTTAAGTCGTTCTAATTCAGCAATTAATATTTTGCGGTCATCATTATCAAGACTAAACATATAATCTTCAACAATGGAGTATCCATCTTCTTCAGGATTTTCAGTAAACATTTTCATTAACTTAACTTTTGACTCATGCTCTATAATTAGAGTTATTAGAAGTAAAAGTTTTTGAAACATTCTATTAAGCTGCTCTATTTTACATAATTGATCAAAATCCAAGTCAATATACTGGCCATCCCTAGATCCACCAACTCTCTTGTTAAACAATTTCTTATATGAACAAGTTTCAAAATAATATGAGAAGGTTGAAAGGTAGGAAATTGCAAAATCTTCAGATTGTTTGTTAAAAGTTATACCTTGCTTCTTAAGATGTTTTATCTGATCTATTGACGAAAGCTTCACGGGCAATTTATTAATTACACATGTTTTCTTTGCACACGAACAGTATCGATTATCCATTCCCCTATTCCTCCCCAACTATGGATAAATATCGTTTATTTTTACATGGATAAATATCGTTTATTTTTGCGAATACTACCCCAATAGCATTCGATAACTATATCCGCGTAACAGATATCCGCGTAATAGTCGAAATTTTGCACCGTCATGAGCATATAGATGCCTTGCTCAGTAAAAGCATATGGAAGCTTTCTGCGACCACCCCGACTTGATGTAGAATTTTTCGACATCAAGTTTTTGAACTCATCAGCGCATATGCAACTATTCTACAAAACACTACAGAAAGAGCAGCAAATAGACAGCCGCGACCAAAACGACAACAAACGCCGTAGAATTTACCGGCAAATGTGGTCAGCTTCGGCAAAACCGACAACAAACGACGGAAAAGTTGCGCGCGTTTGGAGCGCCACACAACCCAAAACCCTCCAAATGCGAGATAGATTCCCCGCGTTTGGAGCGCTAAAGTAGCTCAAACACTCCAAATGCGAGAAAAGTTGCGCGCGTTTGGAGCGCTAAAGTAGCTCAAACTCTCCAAACGCGAGACGAAACTCTCACGTTTGGAGAGCCGCGCTGTGCTGCGCTCAAGCAGTCGTCACGCAAGCGCGCGCGAGTAGTTTATGCCTTTCTTCGTCAGGTCCTACCTACACTGTCAGTAGTGTCTTATTGCTACAAAACATCTTTTATTTAGTGATTTTTTCTAGAAAAACTTTTGATTTGCAAAGAATTGGTGTAGGCTAAGTTTTTGTAGCCTGAAATAGGTTTACTTCGGTTAAATTTTTGACCGTCCTATTCCAGTTTTAGGTTCTAAATATTGGTATCTGTCTTCTACGCGTTAGCCCTAACTTTTGCGTGGGAATCAGATAAAAGAGATTGAAGGTCTACAAATGTTGACTAAAAAGACCATTGCCGCATTCGCTGCTGGCGTCACTTTAATTTCTGGTTTTGCTTTTGCAACCCCAGCAATGGCTGATGCTACTTCGCCATTGAATACTGCTGATCCATTGAGCTACGATTCTGCTACAAGTTCTGAAGCTTTTGCAGATCCAGCTCCAGCTCCTGCTCCTGCTCCAGCTCAGCAGCCTGATGCTCCAGCTGCTTTAGTTGCAAATCCAAAGACTCGCACATACATGAATCATTTGGGCACTGTAGTTTACGAGCCAGGAACTACCCCACTTTACGACGAAGCTTTGTCTGGAAAGTTCGATACTCCAGCCACTCCAGCTCCTAAGTACACTAAGACCAAGAGGCTTCCTAAGACCGGTGCTGCAGTAGCTTTGGTTGCTGTTGCTGCTTCTGCTATTGCAGGCTTGGGTGTTGCTCTTCGCAAGTTCCGCCATTAATGCGTAACTAATGAATAATTGAAAAGTTAAAAGGTGTAAGTTGTTTAATTTGCGCCGTTTAATAACATACTTTGACGTGTGGTGTGAAATCGTTGGTTTTGCGCCGCACGTTTTTATTTTTGCTTAGAACTCATAAATTGGGAATACATACAATAATTGTTATACAAATAATGCCGAGAGTACTTCTCCCGGCATTATTTATATAGGTTATACAATAAAAAACACGGCAAATGTGGTTACCAGCCAAAACGCTCGCACTATAAGCGCTCGCTTACGAAACTCGCGTTGGAAGTCCACTGGACTTCCAACCTAAGCGAGTTTCCGCTCCGAGTTGCTTTCGCGCGCTAAATCGCAGCGCTCAAGCAGTCGTCGCGCACGTTTGGAGCGCCAAGCCAGCCACAACCCTCCAAACGCGGGAAACGTCGCGCACATTTGGAGCGCAACACAAGCTCAATTAGCACCAACCTGATTCCCATACTCTCTAACCATCGCACTACGAGTAACAACCCACTGCTTTCCGTACTTTTGAGCATCAACGCCCTTAACAAGCTTCTTATACGACACCGCTTTCCTAAGAGTCGACTCGCTTAAATTCCACAAATCGCTCGCATCTGCAAAAGACATTAAATTGTCAAATGGCGTTTTAATCCGCTCTCCATTGTTCCACAACTCGTCGCACGAAATATCTAAATCATCATTCCAAACAATGCCGTATCCGCCAGTATCTACAACGACTTTATTAAACAACTCTTCGTCTTCCAAGGCCTTAAACGCTGGAAACTTGCGCAGCAGATTACGCACATCATATTCTTTAAAAGTTCCGTTTACAAAATGCACGAGGAGCCTCATATTTGCACACGCTTTTACATCTTTAATCTTGTGGAAGTTCATAACCTCTCCTTTGTCACTATTGCTAAAATCACTATTTCTAAAATCACTATTGCCAAACGCTCCGTCTTTGCCAACCCTACTAACGCGCTAATGCAATAATTCTTCTGGCTAATCTGCTTAAGGCGATTAAAAACTTAAAGCGTACTGGCAAATTAACTCAGCGGTTCTATTTTCTTAAATTCTTGAGTGTTCCACATAGTAATCAACTCGTCTTTATGAAATTTTATCCATTCAATCACCATGCACTCTGCGCGCTTTGGCAAATATCCGTCAATGACTTTGCATAACTGAATATCTAGAGCAGCAACATAGTTGCCATAGATAGCATGAATATGCGGCGGATTATGCTCTGCACTTGCAAAATACATTCGTATAACAATCCCATAAAACCTTGAAATTACAGGCACATTCACCCCTCTTTCTTTTTTCTAAACGTTAAATCATGCCGATAATTATATCACGATACAGTGATATTTGATGTATGCTAACCAGCTTGAATATTGCTTACGAAGCGAGGTGCGGCAATAAAATCCGACCAAAACGACAACAAACGCCAGTAAAAATACACGGCAAATGTGGTCAGCCAATGCAGAAACGACAACAAACGCCGGAAAAGTTGCGCGCGTTTGGAGCGCTAAAGTAGCTCAAACACTCCAAACGCGAGATAAATTCCCCACGTTTGGAGCGATACATCACACCAAACTCTCCAGATGCGAGATAAGTTCCCCGCGTTTGGAGCGATAAAGTAGCTCGAACACTCCAAACGCGAGAAAAGTTGCGCACGTTTGGAGCGATACGCCAGACCAAAGCTCGCACTATAAGTGCTCGCTTACGAAACTCGCGTTGGAAGTCCACTGGACTTCCAACCTAAGCGAGTTTCCGCTCCGAGTTGCTTTCTCGCGCTAAATCGCAGCGCTCAAGCAGTCGTCGCGCACGTTTGGAGCAAAAAAAAACGGGGACTGACGAATCAGTCCCCGGATTTGTTAGTAAAGTAAATTACTAACAAACACAAGATATAAAAGCTAGGTGATTGCTAGGAGTCACATGCTACAGGCCTTTCGCCCCAAGCTTTACGTTATGAGCCTTTCGCTCTAGGCCTTTCGCCATAAACGTTCAGCAAAAGCTTTTCGCTCGAAGCAGAAGACTAGAAGCAATTCACCTTGCTAGCCTTAAGCTTAGTGGCGGATCTTGCGAAGAGCAGCACCCATACCAGCAAGCACGGAAGCAGCAACAGCAGCCAAAGCTACAGCAGCACCGGTCTTAGCCAATGGAGCAGCAGACTTCTTAGCATCAGCCTTCTTAGCATCGTTCTTCTTAGAAGAAGTTTCCTCAAGAATCTTCTTGACTTCCTGGCCGAACTTGCCAGACAAAGCTTCGTCGTAGAGAGCCTTAGCGCCTGGAACCTGTGGGAAGTTCTTGGACAATGGGTCAGAAGTTACAACTGGTGGGAGCAAAGCTGGGTTTACACCGTTGGCAACAGCCTCGTTGTAAATAGCCTTGTAGTCAGCCAAAGCCTTGTTGTAAGCGTCAACTGCAGCAAAAGCCTTGGTAAGAGCATCCTTATACTCAGCAGTAGCCTTAGCAAAAGCAGCGGTTGCGCGAGTTACATGAGCTTCGGCGCGAGCCACAGCGTCGCTCAAACGAGTCTGGGTAGCAGAATCGTTTACACCAGAAGCCAAGAATGCGTTAAGACGCAACTTAGCGTTGTCAAGATCGTTGACACGAGCCTTAAGTTCTGCAGTGGCAGCAGCAAGAGCAGCAGTCTTATCCTTAAGAGTTGCCTTTGCGTGAGCCAAAGCATCATCAGCGTCGTCAAGCATCATCTTAGCAAAACGAACCTGGTCGATGAGAGTGTGCTGAACATCCTTGCCCTTTGGAGTTGGGGTTGGATCCTTATGCTCTGGATCCTTATGCTCTGGATCAGCAGGCGTGCACTGAGCCTTAGCAAGAGCATCCTTGGCATCCTGCAACTCATCCTTAGCATCCTGCAACTCATGCTTAGCATCCTTCACACCTTGCTCAGAAGGATCATCACCAGCGGACAAATCTGTTGGATTATCGTCTACAGAGTCCTTAGCAGTAGCTTTAAAAGGCTGGGTCTTATCTGCAGTAGTAAACGCCTTAGCAGCCTTACCAGCCTTAGCAAAAGCTTCTTTAAGAGCTTCCAACTGCTTTGGAGTGGTGTCATCCTTCTTATCGCCAGTCTTAGCATCATTGTAAGCCTTAAGGGCATTGTTGTAAGCATCTGCTACAGCCTTCTTAGCTGCGTATGCTTCCTTCTTTGCATTAAGGTCATCCTTAGCATCAGCAAGAGCATTTTCCTTCTTGGAAACATTACGCTCTGCAACAGTAACAGCATGCTTAAGCTCAGTGAGCTTAGCAGCATCAGCTGGCTTGCATTCTTCCTTCTTAGGAGCTTCTGTCTCAGCAGCGAAAGCTGGAGCGGCGAATGCCATACCGGAAAGAAGTGTGGCGCCAGCAGCGAATGCGGCGATAGCCTTCTTATTCAACATAATATTTTCCTTTCTTCTTCTCCTTCGTGCTAGGTACACGAAGAAAAATTTGCCATTTGCGGTTTCCCGCGCGCACCGGTGGAACTAGGGATTTCACCGGTAGCTGAGTTATAACTTACAGCATACTCTCAGAAAACTCAACACCTGTGTTCAAGTTTTATACCCACAAATGCTGCGAATTTTTGATAAATTTTCTGTTTTTGCGTTAAAAAGGCGAAATATTTACGGCTTTGATATGGATTTTGCGTAAAAGTTACAAGACACGCCGTAACCAGAACTTTTTAATACTTTTCTCAGGTTTCTTTAAGGTTTGCATTATTACGAAAGAATCGCGCGCTTTTACAGGCACGGCCCACATTCACGCAGTTTGCATTCGCAGCTTGCTGCATTCACACAGTTTGCTGCAATATTCGCACGGAATGGTTCACAGGTCCATGGCCGCACCCATGCCCTCGCTCACCCCCGCGCTCGCCGCCGCCCTCACTTCCACGCCCAACATGCAATTCACTTCCAGCCGCAATCGCCTCTCGAAGCCACGCAGTCGACCATTCAAGCGCGCGCATCACAGTATCGTGATCGCTCAAATTCTTTCCCTCACGCAAAGCAAGCCCAATTTTCGTAGCAAGTGCGGAAGAAAGCGAGCAGCCAGTTCCGTGAGTTGTGCTTGTTTCAACACGCTCGCTTGGTACGTGTTGCGCGTATCCATCCGGAAAAACCGCAGTATTTCCAACATCTTCGCCAGTTAAGTGCCCGCCTTTTACAATCGCAACAACGCTATTTTTTGCAGCCAACTCGCGCGCCTGGCTGCAAGCTTCCTCAAAGTTTTCCGCAACTGGCAACTTACACAAAGCCGCCAATTCCGGCACGTTTGGCGTCACAACATCAACGCAGCTTATAAACTTGCGCATCGCATTTTCGGCACTCGCCTCAAGCAAACGCTTGCCGGAAGTCGATATCATCACCGGATCTAGCACGCTTACAGGAACCGGATTATCACGCATCCAATCGCCCATAGCCTCAATATATTCAGCGCAGCCAAGCATACCGATTTTTAGCGCATCAACCGTAACATCGTCGTACACGCACGAAAGTTGAGTGCGGAAAAAGCTGACCGGCGGCGTAAACACTTCGCGCACTTCGCAAGTGTTTTGCGCAACCAAATTAGTTGGTATGCACATGCCGTAACCGCCTGCAGCCATGATTGATTTAAGATCCGCCTGAATCCCGGCTCCGCCCGTTGGGTCTGTGCCAGCCACGCTTAAAACGCGCGGGATGATTGGATTTGATTGCTGCGTAGACAATTCCGTATGCTGCTTACTCGATACTTGCGTCATACTTTTATTATATTGCGCAGCCGGCAAGTTTGGACTTACGCGAACGCTATAAGTCCAAACTCATCCGCAATTACACACAACAGACTATACGTCAGCGTCGAAGCCACTTAAACAATCCGCCGCAGCGCAGCACTTCAGCCGAAGCATCGCAGTGCTTGCTGTCGGTTAGTGCGCCGAAACCGTTGCCGCTAAGCACCGAGCCAAGCCATCCGCGCCTACCGAACGCGCCGGTGGAAATCGCCAGCGCCAACAGCACACCGAACATGAAGCTGAACCATATTGCAGCCTGACCGCCGCTGTAAGGCAGCGCAACCGGACGAACCAAGTATCCGAAGCTGAAGTATCCGACTAAGTGACCTACGTTATTGTTGTCACTAAAGCCGTCGCTCTCATTATCGGACTTATCTTTTGCGTGTCCGTACAAAGCGTACTCAACTCCACTGCCGTCAATCTTTAGATTCTTGAACGCCGCAGCATCTACGGAGCCATTATTGCCCATTATTGACTTGCAGCTATTAAAATCAGTTGTGCCGCCAATCTTATTGACTTTGCATGCAACCAGGCTAAGGTTGCTGAGTCTAGAGAAGCTATCGTAGTCGTCGTGAACATCCGCAAACAGAGTCTTTCCACTCTCCTTGCTTTGAGACTTCGAAACTTTTCCGTCCTTGTATTCCACAGGATTACCCTTAACCGTGAGCTTAGAGTAGTCCTTCTCATCCATTGCTACAACGTAAGGATTCTTAGCATCTGTGTGCCCACTTAGAAGCGATCCTGCAGTTGCTGCAACAGTTGGCTTCTCGTTATCTACAGGAATCAGATACACAGGCATTACAAATTCGTAATTGGCATCGTTATTCCAGCCGCCGTCTTTACCTCGCGTTTTATGAGTATCACCAACCCAGCTATCGCCATATGTCATAATAATCGATAAGCCATTATCTGGATTCTTAAGAATCTTATGGCCGATTAAGCTACTGTTGATTGCGCCAGACCTACCCCATGCGCCAATCCTAGCGAAGTTGGTAAGCGAAAGACCAGTATTACTACTCTCAGACGTTACGCCAGAGCTATTAGGAATAGAATATCCACCGCCGGTACCGCCCTTTGAAATCATATCTATGACGTTTACATACCAAGTTTCTTTAGCAGCACCACCATTGTCGTTATCAGCGCCGTTAGCACCAGACCTATGGTCTTCAGATGGATTATACGTATAGAAGTGCGTACTCCCATCAAAGCTGAAGCCGTTTCGATTGTGCTCGCCATCAACCTTATCGCTACCTCTTACTTCTGGAAGCAAGGATGGCTGGCAATCAGCAAACGCCCAATCACTTCCATCAACATAGTTTCCACACTCGTTTTCTGGGTGCAAAGTACTGTTACGCTTAAGCTTCAACGCAGATTGCAAATCATTAAGCGTAAAGTTGCGCTTAGTTGAAGCATTGTACAGATACAGAAGAGACTTCTTATCTTGCGAAAGAACAAATCCTGGATCATACGGACGACCATCTACGCGCAGAGCCTTATCGCCCTTAGTTTCGTCGAAGCTAGTAGGCGCATCAGATAAGTAGTCTGCAGCACCGTTACTATCACCACCATGCTCACTATCTACGTTTTGAGGTGCACGCAATCGCACAAATCGCGTAATCTTATTTTCTCTCGGATTTGGCACAAGTACGCGGCTTCTCCAGCCTCGAGTCATAACAGCAACGTCTTGTATCTTTCCTACTTGACGATCACCATAGTCAGGAAGATTCAAAGGCTTATGGTCATTGTCCATAGCATTATAGTCATACTTCCTAAAAGTCACCATAGTTCTACCAGGATCTAGCCTTGGATCCTCATTCGTAACGATTTCGCTATCGTTTTGAAGCCAAATTCCCTTCTTTGGTTCGCCCGCAAAGTTGTTTTCGCTGCGCAAATCCATTCGTATTGCGCGCTCCTCGTGACCACTTAGAAGCATCGGGTGTATTTGCACTATTTGACGCTTCATAGTAACACCGAAGTACACGCAGTCGGACGGCTTCTTCAAACCAGACCAGTTGTCTGCGCTCCAGTAATCCGGACGGCATACTTCGCTAGGCTTTTCTTTTGCGTAAGCCATTGGCAGCACGTCAAGAGTATCTTCTGAACTAGCGTCGTCTTTGTAGGAGTTTTTATCTTTTGCAGCGCGACCTTTTGCATTTTTACCTTTTGCAGCACGCGTATTTCCGCTGTTTCTGCTATTTCCGCCGCTTCGATTACTTCCGCCGCTTCTTGCAGTCTTATTTCCGTCCCTATTAGGCGAATCATCGGAAAGATCTTCAGGGCTTCTAACACCAGGCATATACGTCCATGGGCCAACTTCAAGACGGCTGCGTGCTCGAACCACGCTTCCTGGAGCTAGGTAACCACTAGGGAATGTTATAACAGCATTACCCTTATCATCTTGATTAAGCGTTACTTCATTCGGCTTGGAAGTACCAGCGCATACACTCCACGATTTATCCCAGCACACGGAAATTGTTTTACCAATGCTGGTTTCTACGTCAGGCTCATTTGAACTTGTAGCAGATCCAAAAAGACCATTAACAGCAACAGGCTTTTCAAGCTCTGAAGCAGGGTGATAGTAAACTACCATTCTTTTAGCTCCATAGCCTGATTTAACTACAACTTTATAATCGCGATTTTGTGAAGAACCATCTTTGCTGAGCCAGCTATCATACTTTGCAAATTCATCACTTTTACCATCGTACGCAACAACAGATGGTTTCACCATGTCTGTCCACGTAGCCTTAAAGCATCCAACAACAGTTTTTGCACTTTGCTTTCCAGCACTATCTGTAGTTTCAGCATACATTGTAAATACAGTTTGCTTATTTACACTTGGATTGTCTAAATCTGTGCTTCTGTATTTTTCAACAAACCTTCTAAGCAAATGTTTATTCGTAACGCCGTTACTAACAAACTTCAGCATTGGACTAGAAGTTTTACCACTAGAATCCTGAATATTATTCGCTTGAATATACACATTCAGATTATTAACCAGCACTTTACTGTTTATACTATTCGGGTATAAAGTAACGTATTTCCTATTAAAAGCACGGCCTTGCACCCACTTGCGATCACCTTTGCCTGGTTCGTACTCATTGAAATCATCGTCTAGCTTTAACGCTGAAGGCAAATTAATCGTAGCCTTATCAGCTTCATACCAAGCTTTCGTATTATTTTCATAAATTTTCTTATCAAGAGTAATAACATCATCATCAATTGTATTGCAGTTATTCACATCGCCGTTAATCATGCATCTTCCGTGAATATCCCACGGCTTACCGTCCCACTCCTGATAACTCTTCGCACTAATAGTCGGCTTCTCATTATCAACCGGCATAAACCACACGTTTATCACGTTCGTTGTGTTATCTGGCGTCTTACCAGGATCACGAAGCAGAAGATCGTTCGTAACCTGACCATTATTCACATAAAGTTGCGCATGCATAAACGGCCTGTTATTTGCGTATCCCTCAGGCTTCGAAGTACCTTCACCGTACGCGTCGTAGTCGTTCATAGTGTCAACATCAATATTCTTAGTTATAATGTCGCCAATATTTTCGCCATCCGCTTGACCGTTCAGATCTTCACCGCCAGGCATAAGGAAGTCCTTGTGAATAGCATATTCACTAACATACTTATCTTCACCAGCATGCTGACTACCCTTATTTTCAATAAGCCTATCTGTAATATGTACTTCACTTCCGTTCTTCATATTTACAGAAGCATTGTAAGAGAATGAAGAACGATCCATAATAAATTCTTTAGGCGTATACTTAACTAAATTAAGCTTATTTCGCCACTGGCACGTACCTTCTTGCGCAACACCGTTATGAGAAGCAATAGATGCAGCACATGTATTGTCATGCACAGCGTAACCTAATCCATTATCGACTGCCATAGGGTACGAACCATTCCATGCGTCAAATTGCCTATTATCCGCCGCGCTCATAGGAGTTAGAGAAGGCTGCGGATTATTTTCATCTTTCGTATTGATACTAGGCGTACCTTTTACAAGCTTTAGCACATCCTGAAGGTTTAACGGCTTACCATTGCCGCTCTTGCGGTATGAGTTTATGTTCCACTTGTACACAAAGTATTGCGTGCCAAACTTCTGATTTCCATGCAATCCGTTTTGCGGCCCGTCAAATCCAGGATCGTTTCGCCCGTCAACACTTTTCTTGTTGTTGTCTACTAATCCCCACGTATAGTCCTTACGCATATCAACGAAGCGCGTCACCTTATGGTCAATCGGGTTAAGCGTAGTCTCGTCATCAGCTTCCAACTTTTTGAAAGAAAGCTTCTTTTCGGCATACTTCTTTTCGGAAATTTCTCCTAGCTTGCCAATACCAGTAACACCACCTAAGCACAGCTTCCACTTCTGATCCGTCTTCGACTGGCATGAGTATTGAGGCTTATTCTCACCATAAGCATACTTTGCTGTAGTTTTTGCAGGATTAAAACCGTTATCGTATTGGTCATAAGTATCGTACTTATTTTCACCTTTAACGCCAATTTCTTCCTTGCGGTAGCCGAAGATTCGCTCGTTCCGCTTATCATGCCTCATCCAAGAAAGCATTGCCACGATTTCGTTATTATTAAGCTCAAACGGGTTCACTTGCACTAAGCCGTTTGGCCACGCAATATCGAGCGGAAGCGGGTCGGACTCTTCGTAATCCTGAAGATTGCCTGGCTCCATAAGCTTCCAAAGTTTATCTTGACGCCAATCTGGATTATTTTCCGGCACAGAGTAAGTGTCTACGTAAATTCTGGAACCAATTTCCGCAAAGTATTCCGGAATCGTAATATTTCCAGTTACAGGATCAAAAGTTATTTCGCACCTGTCGCCGCCGTTAGCTGTGCAACCCTTGATATGGTCTCCAAGATTTGCTGTAATAATGCGCTTACTAAATTCTTCACGCCATTGATCGTTATTCATTCCAACAGAACGATCTTCGCCTTCAGCATCTCGATCCTGACCCTTAGATTCTTCCGACTTAGCATCTTTAGAATCTTCAGCGTTCTTGGAGTCATTTTTATCGGAAGACTTGCTATCTTTACTGCCTTTGTCATCCTTGCTTGCGCTACCATTTTCGGACGTTTTAGCAGCATCGCTCTGCTTGATACCGTTATTTACTTCAGATTTTTGTGTATTTTCTTTCTTAGAAGAATCGCTTTCGTTTAGAACTGCAAGCTTTACGCTACCGCGCCTTCCCGGAACATTGCGCTTCTTAGCGTTCTTCTTAGTCACTTTAGTAATCTTCAAAGAAGCAGGCTTGTTGCTAGTTTGAGACTTATTAGTCTGCTGCTCCTGCTGCTTATTTTCTGACTTCTGCGACTTCTGCTGCTGACCTTGTTCCTGCTTACCCTGCTGATTTTGGGTAGAGTTCTCCCCAGGTTTAGCATTTTCAGTCTTTTCGTTATCAGCTTTAGCCTTGTTGTCAACTTTCGCCTTATCGCCAGCTTTATTCTTATCGTCAGCTTTAGATTTATCTTTATCCTTGCCATCAGCCGACTTGCCATCAGCTGCCTTATCGCCAGCCGCGTCTCTGTCCTCTAAAGCAGACCTATCTTCAGCAGACCTATCCTCAGCAGCCCTAGACCCATCCGGTCTTGCAGCATCATTATTGTGGTTATACGTATTAACCTGATGCCAAAGATCAGTCTTCTTATTACCGTCTCGCTGAATAACAATGCCGTAGCAGCTTCCATCATTCGGGCACATCGTAAAGTAGTTATGATCCTTCTTAGGAGCTTCCTTACCGCGCGCCCAAATGCGTACCATAATCGAACGCACGCGCTTATCTTCATCCCAAGGATTCACTCGCCCAACATAATGCCCATTCGGCTTCTTATCCCACCAAACGTTTGGCAAACCGTAACCAGGAGATACAATAATCAGCCTAAGTTTCTTTATTACGGAATTACCTGCAGCATCCCAACCGTGGAATATCAAATCATGCACACCATGATTTCTATTCTGATCGCCCACTAATACTGTAGGAGAACCCTCATCTTTAGAATTATTGCTGTTAATAACCCATCCAACTTGATCCGTCGGACTATCAGATTCACCATTTTTATGAATGAACTGATCGTAGCTTATAGTAGTAAAATCGCCGCAACCACGATTATCACAATCATTCTTCTTATCACGATTAGTCGTAATCATATCGAAATCATTGCGCACAACGACTTTTTTACCATCAAAGAATCTCTTATTTTTATCGTTAGTAAAGTAGTCAGTAGCTTCCTTCGGCTTCACACCAAGCAAAATCCTCTTATCGTCATGACCTTTAACCCAGAACTTAATTTTGCTATTAACAGGAATCTTCAAACCATCAGATGGAACATCAACAGGATCCCCATTATTCACGCTCACTTTTACATCCAACGTTGGCTTCTCATAATCAACGTACGGGAATACAACAGGTATAACAGTAGTCGAATTATCCCAGAACGTAATCTTTACGTACTTTACAAACACGTAATTTGGCAAAACTTTAGGATTCTTGCCATCCTGCAACTGAGCACTATACTTGTTTCGCATCCAGTTTCTGTAAATACGCTTGATTTTAGCCAAGACTTTCGTCTGCAATTCTTGCTTTACAGGATCGCCCGGCTTCAACTCCTTACCGTCATCACCAGTCTTAGGAGCGTTACTTACAAACCAAACATTACGCTTAGTAGCATTTTGCGCTTTAGGCCAGCATTCAGGCATACTGTCTTCACGATCCTCACCCATAGCTGCACGATCGTTGTTTGCAGCGGAAGCATCGTCACTATCTACGGATCTAAATTGAATAGAAGACCTAGACTGACCGGTAATTTTATCCTTGTATTCGTCAAGAATCTTAGAATGGCCGCAAGGATTTACAACGCTGACAATAGGCACTTTAGCAGCAACGCTTAAATCAGCATCCTGAAGAGTATTCGAGCGAGGCTCATCACCCCACTTATCCGTCCACTCAGCTTTATAAACAGCAAGATTCTTAAGAGGAGTATTAGAATCTCCATCCGGATTACTAGTCAAATAGCTCGCATCAAGCGGATAATCGTTTGCCTTTGAACCCTTCTTCTGTTTTATGGAACCATACCTATGCCTTGTACCATACTCATCCTTATTAACAGGCGGGAACAAGTTAGGGTCGAAAGCCATTACCTGCTTATACAAGTCGGAACGTTTACCAACAAAATTCACAAATCCAGCATTATTATCACGATCATCAATAATAAGAGGATTAGGAAGCGGCTGATCGTAAGAATAATACTTAGGAGTCTTGTTATTTTCGTCATATTCCTCAGTTTGCAAAGGCTTAAACACGTCTGCTTGCGTAATAACCCTATACCACAAATCCTGAGTTTCGCTCATATGATACGTTCTATCGTTATATCTAAGCTCAAGCTTATGCCTTCCAGGAGTTGAATCCTTCGTATTATGGTCGTTCATACCAGGATTACGGAACCACTGATTGCCTCTAGCATAGCCGTTATTTGGAGAATAATAATCAGGCAATAAGCGTATATCTTCACTCTCGTTCATAAGACTTGAAGATCCCAAAGGCTGATTTACTATTCCAAGTAACACACTAGAGAATGAAATAAGCCTGTTCCTAAGATAATTACCGCTGTCACTGTTGTACGGTCCCAAACCAGTACCCTTAAGGAAGTGGTATCTAGGAGCCTGAATATCCATAATTCGCGGCGCACCATACCACTGCTGATGCATTACAGTGTACATGTAAAGGTTAGCGTCACGACCAAAATTAGTCATGGAATATTTACTGGCTTTAGTAACACCAAACGGATCAGTAGCACCATAAAAACCTTTGCTCTGTCTCTTACCGTAGTAAGATCCTGCAGCGTAGAAGAATGAAAAGTTTTCACAACCCGTGCCATCGCCCTTGTTAGCAGTGCAATATGCGTCGTTTTTATTCGTAGAAGTTGTAGTAGTGAAGTGAATCTTATACGTATAAGCAATTTCGCCAGGCTTAATATTGTTCACAAAACTAAATACGCGCTGCGTGTCATCTTTTATAGATCTATAAAGATTTTGCACAAGAGCAACATAAGCAGGACTATAACCTCTGCTATAGCTTCCTTCAACTTTAGGAACAACTCTAAGATCGCCTTCATCCAAAGCACCATAGCTACTGGATCTAATGCAGTCCAAACCTGTGCCATCACGGCACCAACCAATAGCTTCAGTACTACCCAAATCCTCAGTTGTTACAGCATCCGGAAGAATCCTAGAATAATTGCCATTCTTACTGTCGTCAGTGCCACGCATCTTATTCCAAGCTGCAACTAAATCGTCTCCAGTATCAAAATCGTTACCGTCAGTTTTAATGCTGCATAAACCGTTAGGATTATCCCAAGAAAATGAGCAAGTTTCGCGAGGAGGATTATTGTTGCCTTGCTTCTTCTTATACAAAGCAGTAGCTTCCCTGCCACTGTAAAGAACACGCTGAATATACTGCCTTCCGCCTTCACTACCCTTGTCTAGGATCTGACCTTTTGGAATCGTAAAGTAATCAAGAGCAGCACCAGCGCCTTGAGTACGGCCGCCAGCGTTAAAAATAACATCCCACACGAAGCCGCCGCCGGAAAGCTTAGGAGTACGCTTTACAAACACGAAATCTGCAGTGTCATCTATAGGCAAGTTAATTCTGTCGACGCCGGAACCCTTATAATTAAAGGCCATGTTGCGTAAACGGCCCATAATAAAAGTGCCCTTAGGGTATGGAGTGAAGTAAGTTGCGCCGTAATGATCCGTGCCGGAAGGATCTTCAGGCACAGGACCGTTCTCGTAGTGGCCGCGAGGTCTCGTTGCTGCACTAGCAAATTGGTCACCCGATTCCAAGTTGTATCCAAGACTATTAACATCCAAATCGTGGCCGTTAGTGGCGCGCAAACCAGCTCCGTCGCCGTCAGTAGTAATACATGCACCTAAAGCGTAATCCTTGTTGCATCCAGGGCGATACACTTCGTAAGATTCACGAGCTGTGTAATTCTTAGCGTCGCGGTTTTGTGCTTGGGCTTGAGCTTCTTTGGCAGCGCGCTCAAGAGGTGACATGTTTTGAGAAGCGTAATTTGAATCTGCGCTTGCAAAGCTTAAATCTTGCGCAAACGGATTGCTTTCGTTTACAAATACTCGATGATTGCCGAAACTCTGTAATGAGGAAAGGTCAGAGGACGCGTATGAAGACGAGGAGAACGATTGATAGGATGCAGAGGCGGTGGAATTAGCGGAATTGGCGGAATTAGAAACCGACTCAGAACCAGAATCAGAATCTGGACTTGCGGAAGTATTTACGGAAGTATTTGCGGAAGGCTTGTTAGCAGCTTTGTTAGAAGCCTCGTTAGCAGTATTAGCGGAAGTCTCAGAAGATGAATTAGCACCATCCGCCGCAACCGCAGTTTCAGCAGTCAAGCAAACAGGCAGCCACATAGCCACAGAAATAGCGCACACCAGCACTGTCTTAAGCGCACTAGGGAAAGCGCTAACGAGCGCACGATACGCATGCTGATCCGCGCGCTTAGCCGCACGAACAGCCGCACGAGTTGCGCACTGGGTCAACTGACCTATGCGAACAAGAACGTTTAGCATAATCGTCCAAATACTCTTCATAATTCCACCTGTTTTACATTGTTTTACGCGCTTTACGTAGCCTCGCGGCAACGTAAGTTTGTTTTTAAGTTTTGATATTAAGTTTTGTTTTTAAGTTTTGATATTAAGTTTTGTTGTTAAGCTTTAGTTTTTAAGTTTTAATATTCAGTTTTAGTATTCAGTTTTGTTGCTATACGCAATCGCTTATAAACCGAGAATGTTTATAAGCCAGTCGAACGTCTTTTCGCCGTGACTGCCCTTCTTACGTTTCTTACGCGAGCTAGACTTTTTGACCTTCGGCCTCTTTTTTGGCCGATTCGCAATCGCCATAGCTTCCTCGCGCGCAAGATTTTCTCTGCGTACAGCGCTAGTTGCAGCGCTAGTTGCAGCGCTAGTTACTGCGCTACTTGCGTTATCTTTCGCGCTATCTTTCGCACTACTTGCAGCGCTATCCTCTTCCCTATCTTTCGCGCTATCTTCTTCATCTTCCTTCTTTTTCTTCTTAACCGGCAAACCAGCCCACCAAATGTAGCCGCCCACCACGCACAAGCTACCAAAGCAGACCAAAACCCACCACGGGAATCGCGGAACATCAGGCTTCTTGCCACGAAGCGCCTTATCCGCAGCAGGCGTTGGCACAACTCGCTCACCAGTCACCAAAATGCGCTGCGTGTTAATACCGAGAGGCGTGCAAGTAATCAGCGTCACCAAATCCTTGCCAGGCACAGCCGCAATCTTCTTCGTCTCGTCCGGGTTCACAACGATTTTGTCAACTACCTTATAGGTAAGAATCTCGTCGAAAACCTCAATCGTAAAAGTGTCACCCTTAACGATTTCGTCAAGACGCGTGAACATTTCCGCACTAGCAAGACCCCTGTGGCCGGTTATAACCGAGCGCGTGCCCTTTCCTCCAACCGGAAGCGAAGTTCCACGCAAATGGCCGAGGCCCTTAAGCAACGTGGCATCCTCCGTGCCGTGGTAAACCGGCAAATCAAGGTCAATCTTCTTAATACGAAGACGAGCCATAAGGCCATCATCGTTAGCTTTTAACTGATCCCAATAGTCCTGACTAGCATCCGACGTTTCTCCATGCGAAGTTGGAATATTCGTATTCGCTTCGTAAATAGCGCCAGACGAAAGCTTCTGATTGTACTCGCGCGCGCGGCGCAACTGCTCGTGCGGAGCAGGAACCGCATGCGTAATAAGCTTCGCGTACTCAGCCGCAACCTCCGACATGTGATACTGACTCAGCCACATGGAGGCATGCGGATAAATAAGCGACGCAAACGACGCGAGCAACAGCAAAGCGGGGATTATACAGGACTTCGAAAAGCGCCACTTTTTTGCGTTGTTGCGCGAGTTTGGGTGGTTTTCTTTTCTCACGATTTTGTTTTCGACATTCTTGAGTTTTGGCTATGAATTTTGACTGGCGTTTGGCTGGCAGGTTTCTGGAGTGGCTGTGTGAGATAGGAATTACTTATCTCGCAGCGCTCCGCTCTTATACCTTATTTGGACTTAGCGGTTGCGTAGTTGAGTTTAGTTTTTTTACTTACTTTTTCTGCAAAAATAGTATTTATCAACAAGATTATTACTATCGTTCCGCTTTTATATTGCTCGACAAGCAATTCCTATCTCCCACTATTAGTAAAACCGCTAGTGTTTTGTTGTGTGGTAGGAGTGCTTGGTGTGGTGTGTGCAGCAGCATAAATGCTAGTGTTCGTTGATCAACAGGAATCAGCGCCTGCAAAGCACTGGTGCAAAGCTTCATTAGCAAAGTTTGCAAAGCAATGATGCAAAGCTTCTGGAACTTTGACGGAGATTTTCGGCGTTTGCGCCCAGACCTCTTTCGCACATATTCCTCACGGCATAGCCGTTCGGCTGATTTAGCATGTGAAGCATGGTGTGCTTTACATTCCAAATCATGCTTTGACCGAGCTTGAAATCCCATTGATTTCAAGCTCGTTCAAAGCGCGCGAGCATCCCTTATTCAGTGCGAAAACCTCAAATCTCACCACACGAATATCCACACAACTGAATAACTGCACAACTAATCCGCTCAAACCGGTTGCATAGCTTGTTTCGAAACCAAACTGCGCAACCGGCAGAGCAAATCAGCTGAACAATTGTTCAAGCCACTCAGCCAACTAAGTCACTTAGCCAGCCGATCGAGTTTTACTCCTGTTCCTGCTCCTTGCGACGCTTCATCACAATGTAGAAGAACGTGCCAGCGATACCAACAATGCCGCAAACCGTCAAAATCACCAAGCCACGAGCACCAGTCATAGGCAAGTTGGCAAGAATCTTGTCGAGTTCGGTTGCTCTAGCGTTATCAATCTTCAAAGTGTTGTTCGCATCAGTTCCAGCAGTAAGATTCACGCAATGAAGCGTATTATCAAGTTTGAATCCATCTGGAGCTTTAGTTTCAACTGCGCAATAAACGTGCGAAACAGTAGAACCATTACCAACGAAGAAGGAGTCAGAAGCCTTACCTTTATCATCAGTTGCAGCCATTGTACGAACTTTGCCTTCACCACTTACTAAATCAGCGCCAGCTTCAGCAACTGTCTTACCTTTAAGGTCGTCTACCTTCTTACCGTCAGCAGCTTTATACACATCGAAGATTGCACCCTTCAAAGGTTTACCATTGTCCTTCTGATCGTTATCACTCAAGCCGATCTTATCAATGGTGAGTGTAGCGAAATTAGTGGTGTCTTCACCTTCGTGAGGATGATCTGGATCTTTACATGGATTATCCTTAGTTGGAACACAGCCAGGAGTTTTATCTCCTTCACCGGTTGCAACTCCATCTACATCAGTGTTTATAAAGTTCTTAATATTTCCAGGATTAATAACTGTTGTTACAACTGTTGCTGTAAGTTTACCGCCAACTTTGGCAGAAGCCTTAGCTAAACCAGCTTTAGTTAGCTTAACGCGAATCCACTTGACTGTCTTGAGATTGTCAGCAGTAGTTAAGTCATCTACCTTCTTAGGAGATTCGCCAATTGAAGAATATCCTTCAACTTCATAATCGCTTGTCACTAAAGTCTCAGAGGTTTTGCCATCTTTACTAACAACCTTCACATTTTCAACCTTGCTATAATTCAAGAAGTCTGTGTTAATTGGATCAGTGAAGGAAACATTGTTATAGGTTTTGCCACCATCTTTGATAGCGGTGAGCGGGATGGAAATATCCCAACCCATAGTCGTCTTAGTACCGTCAATGAATGGCTTGCTTGGAGCAGCTTGAGCTTTCTTTTCCACCTTGTTGGTGCTGACGTCATTCTTTGGATAAATCTTTAAATTGTAAATCCAAGTGTGAGTCTGCGTATCTGGAAGAGGAACCGTTACAAGGAATGGGTTAACTTGCTTGGTAACCTTAATAGGCTTGCCTTCTTTCATAGGCTTGCTATTAGCCAAGTCTTCCTCAACCAAGTACAAGCCGTATGTTTTGCCAAGGTCGAATTTTGTAGAACCATCATCACCAGTTGCTTGTTCTTTAATGTCAGCAGTGGTCTCAGAAACCTTCAACTTAGCATCAGTCAAAGCCTGAGCAGCAGTTTTATTTTCAGTCTCTAATTTCTCGATGGCTTTCCAACCAGACGTCTGAGACAAATCAATCTTGTTGCCTTTAGAATCAAGAATTGGAGTAAGCTTGAACTTCACGCCAGAAATTGGTTTTTGTTTATCTGGAATAGTCTGCTCTTTACCATTATTCCTAACAGAACCCTCAGGACCTTCATACTTGTAAATGGTAATAGAAGTAGCCTGGTCAGATTTAATATTTGCGGTGTCTTCACCTTGAGCAGGTGTATCCTGTGGATTACCAGCCCACGCGATGGATCCGGCGATGCAGCAGGTGCCAAGTGTGCACGCAGCAGCTAGTACGGCAACAGCGCGCTTTAACTTTGAAGTCTGTAGACGCATATTCCCTCTCTTCAATAAGTAAACGAATCGTCTTACATCTTTATTTAGCCTCAACAGCAAGTTACAAGCTAAACAAAAGGTTATGACATAATGACAATTATGTCATTATGTCATACTTACAATTGCATCGACGACAGCAAATGTGCAAACGCACAGATACGAACGCAGATACAACTGCAACCTTCATTATTTAGCTATTTTTCGCAATGTGCGATAACGCTCAACCATGAGTAAATACAATATTAATCGATATTTAGACGGAAAATCGCGTGCAGTATAACACAGTCAAATGTTTATATCTCTAAGCACCCACCCCCCCCCCGGTACAAGAATCGTTGAAAAATAACGGGTTTTAGGGGTGCCAAATTACTAACTCAGCCGCTTTTTGTGCATTTTAATTTTTTTTCTCAAAAACCAAATCGGCGTGTCGCATTGATTCGCTTTTCGCTTAAGCGAAGCGCGAAAAGCGACCCAATGCGGTAGCGACGACTCAATACTGAAAGCACAGTGTGCTTTCAGTGTCGGAGCGCAAACGATTGTGCTTTCTTTATTTCTTAAGAAAGCGTAATCTGCCGACCAACAATCCAAAAAATGATAATTAATTGCTCTTGCTTGAAGCTGCATTACGCTTTCTTTATATTCATAACAAAAATTCAACCTGTCGAAATTTCCGACAAGTTCGTTTGGAAGACACAAGGCAAGTTGAGCGCTAAATCACAGTGCTAAAACACGTCAACGCGCATTCGACACAAACTCAATCCTACAAGTCGCGTTCAAAGCATTTGCAATACGATTCAAAAGCGCAATAGTCGGATTCCTCGAACCATTTTCCAACCTGCTAATATCCGACTGACTTATACCAGTCTTCTCCGACAGCTCAGCCTGAGTCAAACCAGCCTTTTTCCTAGCCATCACAAGCGACATAGTCAAATCTCTTTCCGACTGAAGAGCATCATACTCCTTCTTGAATTCAGGATCCTTAATAAGCTCATCCGTGAGTTCATGCAAATCATTCATTCGCGTTTCCTGTACTTCACTCGTTCCCTGCCATACTTGCGTTCCCTGCAACTCTTGCTTTTTCATCACAAGCCTATCTTTCTATTAAAATATTCAGCCCTTCTCTGCATAGCTACTAATATTTCATTACGCGGAGTTTTCTGCTGCTTTTTAACAAATCCATTGGTGGCAACAATAATTTTATTAGCATCAAAAAAGTATAAAATACGCACTATGTTGCTACCTAAAATAGTGCGAAGTTCAAAAATATGGTTGCCAACATGCTTACTAAGCGGCTCCCTTGCGTCACTTCCTAACATCTCCAAACGATGCAAATCCGAAACCACCTTTGCTCGCAACTTGACATCCAAACTTTTAATAAACTCACGTACTGGCTTATCACCATCCTTATCACTGTAAAAAATCACATCAAACAATTCCCCAACCCCCTGTTTTATGTTATATATAGCATAATCTCTTGTATACATCTTGTCAAAACAAGCAACCATACGTTACTAACGCAGTCGCCAATCTGCACGCATGTCCCAAAACAACCAAAATCAGCCACTAACGCAGAACACACGCGTTCTCTAATTTGCAGTAATTAAAAAGACGATAGATTTTTATTTCTACCGTCTTGCTTAAAGCTCATACAACTATCTACTTTGTTCTCTGTGTATTAAATTTTCAAATTCTTATTGTTTAACATTCCAGCAAACATTGTATGATACATATCCTTCGACGATTCTTCTATCCTGGTAATACTTGATATTTTATTTCCTGCATCCTTTGATGATGCTCCACAAAGATAAAAGGCCTCATTTTCTGCCCCAAAGTCTATTGCAATATATCTATCATGGTATTTTTTATCAGCTATCTTCAAATTCAAATCTATATTAGGATAGTCTTTTCTAAAATCATCTAAAATATTTTTCGTAAGCATATCTTTATTTCTTACATTATCGCTAAAAACTATGATTTGCATGTTATCTCTTGCAGCCCTTAAGAGTTCCAATGTTTTAAGCCCTATATAATTATCTATAACATAGATGCTTTTCTTTGCTGACTTATATATTTTTGTATAGGCAATATCTGCTTCTATCTTATCTCCATTCAGCAAAAGAAAATGCTTGTAGGTGTTACTATCTATAAAATTATCCATTACCTTTTTCAGATCTTCTTTTGTTGCAAAGGCGCTAATTTTATCATTTATATTTGCTATTTCTTTTGAATGCTGCATTATGTAATTTGTATTTTGACTTGTTTGCAATAACAGTTGCGCCATTTCTTTTGAGCTAAGAAAGTCTCTATTTTCAATAATGAAATCTTTCATCTGCTTAAACATTCGTATTAAAGCCTTACTTTGCTTAACTGCCAGCTCTCCCCTTAATACGGTCATAAGCATATAGATTCCCTGTTCTGTAAAGGCGTAGGGCTTGTATTTAATATTACTGCCTCTACCTTGCGCTTTGTTCAAGGTCGCAAAATGCGACCTTGAAAGTTCAGATACTTGCCCATCGTTCAAGGTGCCAAAATGGTACCTTGAAAGTTCAGATACTTCCTCATCGGTTAATTGGAACATAAAATCGTCATCAAATTTTTCAATATTCCTTTTGACCTGTCTATTAAACATTTTTGTCTCATAACCATAAATTTCAGCTAAATCCGAATCAAGCATAACTTTTTGATTTCTTATATAGTGAATCTTACTTTTAAGCGTAGTTCCATCTATTACAACAATCTCTTTATTCTCTTCTGCCATAATGCCCCCAACATTATCTAAATATCTTTTCCAATCCGCCACGCACTGCGTAACTTTTACTGCGTAACTTTTTTAAATCAACTGCGCCAGTAACAAATAAACAACATCGTGCGTAGATTTATTAGTCTTTGAGCTGAATTAATAGGTATGATGCATCGATGCTCTTGTTCAGCGCTTGAAACCATGCTGATAGTACTAGTATTTGCTGCAATCATACGACTGAGGTTATTCGACTTGACAATAATTTCGCAATCAGATTAACGCATTGTGGATAAAAGGTATTGAGCGCACGAAAAAGGTATTGAACGCACGAAAATAAGTAGTTACGTAAGATTACGCAAGAGACACGCGCGCAGAACACCAACTGCGCCAGTAACAAAAAGGAGCTTCAAGCCCGAAAGCTTGAAGCCCCAATTTATATCAGATTATCGCAATCACTCAGCTTCGTCGCCATAATCGCCCTGACCGCCTTGATCATCAAGGAAGTCATCTGGATTAAAGTCGTCGCCGAGCTTCATGTCGCCAAAATCAATGTTGGAGAAGTCAACATCGCCCATATCGCTCTCACCGAAGTTCGAAGGCGTGCTATCCGCACCACCCAAACCGAAGTTAGGGTAAATGGAGTCGCGCACCTGAGGATCAGGCTCAACGTTAGCGTTGCGGTAACGCGCCAAACCAGTACCAGCTGGGATGAGCTTACCGATAATAACGTTCTCCTTCAAGCCCTTAAGGTCATCTTCCTTCTGGCTCAAGGCGGCCTCAGTAAGCACGCGCGTAGTCTCCTGGAAGGATGCGGCAGAAAGCCAAGAATCCGTAGCCAAAGAAGCCTTGGTAATACCCATAAGCTCTGGTCGACCAGCAGCAGGCTTGCCACCGTTCTTAACAGCAGCCAAGTTTGCCTCGCGGAACTTTGCCTGATCCACAAGCTCACCAGGAAGAAGTTCAGTGTCACCAGAATCAATCACCGTAATACGGCGAAGCATCTGGTGCACAATAACCTCAATGTGCTTGTCGTGAATATCAACGCCCTGAGAACGGTAAACGTTGTGAACTTCTTCCACAATATTCACCTGAGCCGCACGAGGACCAAGGATTCGAAGAATCTTCTTAGGATCCACAGAACCTTCAATCAGCTGCGTACCAACGTCAACATGCTCGCCATCCTTTACCAGCATTGGAGCACGACGCGTCACAGGGTAAACGATTGGCTCAACCGTAGTGTCGTCTGGAGTCAAAGTCACCTGACGGCCGTGGTCGGTATCCTCAACCTTCACAACGCCTGGGAACTCAGCGATTGGAGCCTCGCCCTTAGGAGTACGAGCCTCGAAAAGCTCCGTAACACGAGGAAGACCCTGCGTAATATCGGAAGCCGAAGCAACACCACCAGAGTGGAAGGAACGAAGCGTAAGCTGCGTACCAGGCTCACCAATGGACTGTGCTGCCACAATACCAACAGCCTCACCAACATCCACGAGTCGGCTCGTAGCCAAGGACCAGCCGTAGCACTTTGCGCAAACGCCGCGCTTAGATTCGCAAGTAAGCACAGAACGCGCCTTAACTTCCTCAACGCCATGCGCAACCAAATCACGCAAAACGTCCATAGAAAGCGCATCTCCACACTTTGCCAAAACTGTTGTGCCGTCGGCAGGGTCAATTACGTCTGCAGCAAGCAAGCGCGAGTATGGGCCACCATCAGCAGCCTTAACAAGCGTCAAATTGCCGTTTTCGTCGCGATCAGCAATCTTCATCATAAGACCGCGCTTAGTGCCGCAATCTTCTTCGCGCACGATTACTTCCTGCGAAACGTCCACAAGACGACGAGTCAAGTAGCCAGATTCTGCCGTACGAAGTGCGGTATCTGCCAGACCCTTACGAGCGCCGTGCTGGGAGATGAAGTACTCCAACACGGACAGACCATCGCGGTAGTTTGACTTAACAGGTCGAGGAATAATCTCACCCTTAGGGTTTGCCACGAGGCCTCGCATACCAGCAATCTGGCGAATCTGCATCCAGTTACCACGTGCGCCAGACTGAACCATGATGTTCACGTTATTGTCGTCGTGGAAGTTTTCGCGCATTGCGTCTGCAACCTTGTCGGTGCATTCAGTCCACAAGTTGATCAACTCTTGACGACGCTCTTCATCGGTAAGAAGACCCATATCGTACTGGGAGTTGATTTTTGCAGCCTGATCCTCGTAATCTTGCGCAATTTGCTCGCGATTTGGAGGAAGCACAATGTCGGAGAATGCCATTGTTACGCCAGACCAAGGAGCGCGAGTAAAGCCGAGATCCTTCAAAGCGTCGAGTGTTGCAGCAACTTGAGCTGTAGAATAGCGGGTTGCGATTTCGTCGACGATCTTAGAAAGTACGCCCTTCGGCACCTGCTCGTTTACGAACGGATAGTCGACTGGCAAAGTTCCGTTGAACAAAATGCGTCCGCAAGAAGTTGCAAACAGTACAGTTCCGTCCTTAAAACGCTCTTCGCGCACAACGTCTGGGCTGCCAGGCTCAGGATCAACAACCTTAAGCTCGGAAGGCTCCCAATTCTTTGGCAATACGAAGTCTGAAGGAACGCGAATCAGCACCTTAGCTTGCATGTCAATCTCATGCTTGTCGAGAGCCATTTCAGCTTCAGCAAGCGAGGAGAAGACTCGGCCTTGACCCTTGGCTCCCTCAATTACGGTAGACAAGTAGTAAAGACCCAAAATCATATCCTGAGAAGGCATTGTAACGGTGTGACCGTCTGCTGGCTTCAAGATATTGTCGGAAGCCATCATCAAAGTGCGCGCTTCAGCCTGAGCTTCTGCAGAAAGCGGAAGATGCACTGCCATCTGGTCACCATCGAAGTCTGCGTTGAATGCTGCGCAGGCAAGTGGTGGCAGGTGGATTGCTTTACCTTCAACCAAAATTGGCTCAAATGCCTGAATACCCAAGCGGTGAAGTGTAGGTGCGCGGTTAAGAAGCACAGGATGCTCGGAAATAACTTCCTCGAGCACACCCCAAACTTCGGAGTCACCGCGGTCAACCAAACGCTTTGCGCTCTTCATATTCTGAGCGAAGCCCTGATCTACCAAACGCTTAATAACGAACGGCTTGAAAAGCTCCAATGCCATTGGCTTTGGCAAACCGCACTGATGCATGCGAAGGCTTGGGCCAACGACGATTACGGAACGGCCGGAATAATCAACACGCTTACCGAGCAAGTTCTGGCGGAATCGGCCTTGCTTACCCTTAAGCATGTCGGAAAGCGACTTTAATGGTCGGTTGGATGCGCCGGTTACTGGGCGGCCGCGGCGACCGTTGTCGAAGAGCGAGTCGACTGCTTCCTGAAGCATGCGCTTTTCGTTATTAAGCATGATTTCAGGAGCGCCGAGCTCAATAAGTCGCTTCAAACGGTTGTTACGGTTGATTACGCGACGGTACAAATCGTTCAAATCGGAAGTTGCGAAACGACCACCATCAAGCTGAACCATTGGTCGCAAATCTGGTGGGATTACTGGAATTACGTCCAAAACCATAGCTTCTGGCTTGTTTCCAGTAGTCAAGAATGCGTTTACAACCTTCAGTCGCTTCAAAGCGCGAGCCTTGCGCTGACCGGTTCCGTTGTCAATTTCTGCGCGAAGCTCTTCTGCGGCAGACTTCAAATCGAAGTCCTGCAAACGCTTCTTAATAGCTTCAGCACCCATGCAGCCTTCGAAGTAGTCGCCGTAGCGATCTTCCATCTCGCGCCACAAGTCAACGTCGCCTTCCATGTCTCCTGCACGCAAGCCCTTGAAGCGGTCAAACACGGCGTTCAAACGCTGAATCTGCTCGTCGTAGCGAGTGCGAATAGCAGACATTTCGCGTTCTGCACTAGCGCGCAACTTAGATTTTGCAGCACCCTTACCGTCGCCAGATTCTTCCAGCTCGTGCAAGTCTTCTTCAACTTTCTTTGCGCGCGCTTCGATTTCGTTATCGCGACGCTTGCGAAGATTGCCGATTTCGGTATCGAATTCGTCTTGCAAATCTGGAAGATCTTGATGACGCTGCTCTTCGTCGACTTTCGTAACCATGTAGGCTGCGAAGTAGATTACTTTTTCAAGATCTTTAGGTGCAATGTCGAGCAAGTAGCCCAAACGGCTTGGCACACCTTTGAAGAACCAAATGTGTGTTACCGGAGCTGCAAGCTCAATATGACCCATGCGTTCGCGGCGAACGCGGCTGCGGGTAACTTCCACGCCGCATCGCTCGCACACGATTCCCTTAAAGCGCACGCGCTTATACTTGCCGCACGCGCACTCCCAGTCGCGAGTTGGACCGAAGATCTGCTCACCGAACAGACCGTCCTTCTCTGGCTTTAGGGTACGGTAATTAATGGTTTCTGGCTTCTTTACTTCGCCGTGGCTCCAGCTACGGATATCTTCGGCGGTAGCCAGTCCAATCCTCAGTTTGTCAAATGCGTTGACGTCCAGCACTCTTATCGTCCTGTCTCATGAAATTGTTTTCTAATGTTTCTTAATTTCTTAAAGTGTGTTCGTTACCGAGTCATTTACTGAATCGGTCACCGAATCACTGGTATTCAGGTTCAACAGCAATCTGGTCTTCCTTGGCGGACGAATCTGGTCGAGCGCCAATATTGAAGCCAAGATCGTCGGAAGATGAAACTGGGTCGTCCTCTTCATCCTTCATGTCGATTGCAACGCCTTCAGCGTTCAACACTTCAACATTAAGGGAAAGCGACTGCATTTCCTTAAGCAACACCTTGAAGGATTCAGGAATGCCTGCTGGTGGGAGGTTATCGCCCTTAACAATAGCGCCATACACTCGCACGCGACCGTCGACGTCATCAGACTTCGTGGTCATCATTTCGTGCAATGTGTAAGCAGCACCGTAAGCCTCGAGCGCCCACACTTCCATTTCGCCGAAGCGCTGGCCGCCGAACTGAGCCTTACCACCCAACGGCTGCTGGGTAATCATGGAGTAAGGACCAGTGGAACGAGCGTGAATCTTATCATCAACCAAATGATGCAGCTTCAAAATGTACATGTAGCCCACAGAAATTGGCTTCGGGAATGGCTCGCCAGTGCGACCGTCGAACAAAGTTGCTTTGCCGTCAGAACCAACAAGCTTTTCACCATCGCGATTTGCGAGCGTTGTAGAAAGCAAGCCCTTCAAAGTTTCTGGGCGAACGCCGTCGAATACTGGGGTTGCAACTGGAGTGCATGGATCGCCATGCTCAGCGCCCTGCGGCACGTACTTCTTCCAAGCAGCCTCAAGGTCTGGATCCAAGTTAATATCCCAGCCAGCGTGAGCAATCCAACCCAAGTGAAGCTCGAGCACCTGGCCCAAGTTCATTCGAGAAGGCACGCCCAACGGGTTAAGCATGATGTCAACTGGAGTGCCATCAGCCAAGAATGGCATATCTTCTTCTGGCAAAATGCGGGAAATAACACCCTTGTTGCCGTGGCGGCCGGAAAGCTTATCGCCTTGCGTAATCTTACGATGCTGAGCGATGTAGACGCGAATCATTTGGTTCACGCCGTTTGGAAGCTCGTCGCCGTCGTCTTCAGCGTCTTCACGAGTGATTTCCTTAACTGCAATCACAGTACCGGTTTCACCGTGTGGCACGCGCAAAGAAGTATCGCGCACTTCGCGGCTCTTTTCGCCGAAGATTGCACGAAGCAAACGCTCTTCTGGAGTAAGCTCGGTTTCACCCTTAGGAGTTACCTTACCAACCAAAATGTCGCCGGCTTCAACTTCAGCACCGATGCGAATAATGCCACGCTCGTCGAGATTTGCAATCGCATCTTCGCCAACATTTGGAAGATCGCGAGTAATCTCTTCGGAACCAAGCTTGGTTTCGCGAGCATCGATTTCGTATTCTTCAATATGAATGGAAGAAAGCGTATCGTCTTGCACAAGACGCTGGGAAATAATCACAGCATCCTCGTAGTTGTAACCATTCCAAGGCATGAATGCAACGAGCAAATTCTTACCCAATGCAAGTTCACCCTTTTCGGTTGCAGGACCATCTGCCAAAACAGTACCAGCTTCAACGCGTTCGCCATCTTTAATAAGTGGCACCTGGTTGTAGCAAGTAGTCTGGTTAGAACGCTGGAACTTAGAAAGCTTGTAGCTGGACTGAGTTCCGTCGTCGTTCATAACGCGAATAATATCTGCAGAAACGTAGGTTACAACACCTGGCTTTTCTGCCAAGATTACGTCGCCAGAATCAACTGCTGCACGCCATTCAGAGCCAGTGCCAACAAGTGGTCGCTCGGACTTAATAAGCGGCACAGCCTGACGCTGCATGTTCGTACCCATCAAAGCACGGTGGCCTTCGTCGTGCTCCAAGAATGGAATCAAGGAAGCGCCGAGGGAAACCATCTGGCGTGGGGAAACGTCCATGTAATCTACAGTGCTTACAGGCACATCGACTGCTTCTTCTTCGTCCACGCGGGCAAGTGCCTGAGTGCCAACGAAGTTGCCGTTTTCGTCGAGTTCCTGGTTTGCCTGAGCAATAACGTGCTCAGCTTCGCGGTCTGCAGTCATGTATTCGACTTCGTTAGTTACGTGACCGTTCACAACCTTGCGGTATGGGGTTTCGATGAAGCCGAATGGGTTGATGCGTCCGAAGGTTGCCAAAGAACCGATAAGACCGATGTTTGGACCTTCTGGGGATTCGATTGGGCACATACGTCCGAAGTGGGATGGGTGCACGTCTCGAACTTCCATGGAAGCGCGATCGCGAGAAAGACCACCAGGGCCGAGTGCGGAAAGACGACGCTTGTTCGTAACGCCTGCCAATGGATTGTTTTGATCCATAAACTGGCTGAGCTGGGAAGTTCCGAAGAATTCCTTAATAGTTGCGTTTACTGGGCGAATGTTAATCAAGGACTGTGGAGTAATTGCTTCCGCATCCTGAGTTGTCATACGTTCGCGCACAACGCGCTCCATGCGGCTTAAGCCAGTACGAAGCTGATTCTGCACAAGCTCGCCAACCTGACGAATACGACGGTTGCCGAAATGATCAATATCGTCAACGTCAACGCGCAACTGCACGTCTTGACCATCGCGCTTACCTGGGAAGGTTTTTTCGCCTGCGTGTAAGGTTACCAAATATTTGATAGTGGCGATAATATCTTCGCGGTTCAAGCTGCGATCACTGTAGTCTGCTTCGAGACCAAGCTTGCGGTTGATCTTGTAGCGACCAACTCGCGCCAAATCGTAACGCTTTGTATTGAAGTAGAAGGAGTCGAGAAGATTGCGGCCAGCTTCTGGAGTTGCAGTGTCGGCCGGGCGAATCTTACGATACAAGTCGGTAAGTGCATCGTCTTGCGTATCGATAGGCTCTTTTGCGAGCGCATCCAAAACAAGAGGATATCCTTGGAAAGCTTCGGCAATTTCGTCTTTCGTCATGCCGATTGCCATAAGGAATACGATTGCGGACTGCTTACGCTTGCGGTCTACGCGAACGCCTAAAACGTCGCGCTTGTCGATCTCAAATTCCAACCATGCACCGCGGCTTGGGATAATTTTCGCACCGAAAACATCCTTGTCGGAAGTGCGATCTTGCGCACGGTCGAAGTACACGCCTGGAGAGCGCACAAGCTGAGAAACGATTACTCGCTCGGTTCCGCCAATAATGAAGGTACCGTGAGGAGTTTGAAGTGGGAAATCACCCATGAAAACAGTCTGGCTCTTAATTTCGCCAGTTTCGCCGTTTTCAAACTCAGCGTTCACATAAAGTGGAGCGGAATAGGTGTAATCCTTTTCCTTGCACTCGAGCACAGTGTGGCGTGGTTCTTCAAAGTATGGGTCGGAGAATGTGAGGCTCATTGTCTCAGCAAAGTTCTCGATTGGGGAAATCTCCTGGAAGACTTCGTCAAGACCGGAAACATGAGGCACGGTGTGAGTTCCGTTTGCCTCGTCTTCAGCGACGCGCTTCTTCCAGCGCTCAGAGCCGATCAACCAATCAAAGCTGTCGGTTTGCACGCCGAGGAGGTATGGCACATCAATAGGCTCACAAATGGAGCCAAAATTCACACGATCTGACGCTTTGTGCAGTTTAATATCATGCTCGTCAGCACGTGCGATGACTTTCGTGGTGCTCGTCATAGCTTGTTCAGCAGCCAATGGACGTTCCTTTATCACTCGCTAGTTAATATCAATATTTGAAAACTGAAGAAAATCGCGGCAAATTTGGTGCTTATTTAAGCATATTTTGATTCGCGGGCGCCTTCTTCGGTTCCATGAGCATGCCCGCTATATGACACACCTTACACAGACTGTCTATTCTAGCGAAAGCTCCAGACTTCCTTATTAATAAAAAAGTCTGCTCTAGCGCTTGCAATTTTTTGGATGCTTAATATTCTCTACTTCAGTGGAACGAATATTCGTGTGGTGAGATTTGAGATTTTTCGCACTGAGCAAACAATAAAAAAAATAGATAGCTTCACTCACCCGCAGCTTAATTTTTCGACTCTAGTTGCACTTAGTAAACCACGCACTTTACGTAACTTTCTGCACGAGTCTATGAGTTTTGTGTTGCGGTTTAATGTGTTGAGAGGCTGGAAAAATTGTGTTCAGCAATAAAAGAGGACTGAGGAAGCAACATTGTTAAAAGATAGGCGAACACAATAGAATTCTTTAACAGTTAAAGCGACGAAGGACGGGACTTGCGCAAACACAAATTTTCTAGCCTCGTCAAAACCGAAAAACTAAATCAGTTACAAAACTCATAGACGGAACTCAAGGATCTCACAAACAAAAATCTTACAATAGTAATGTGCAAGTTGCGAGTAAACTAAATACGTTACGATTACGAAGTTACGTAAGGAATACTTAAAAGCTAAGGAATAGCATGAATAACAGCGAGAATACGCAAGAAGCAGCGGCAAAAACCGAAGAGCAAACCGACGCGCACAAAGCCGCCGCAAGCAGCGTAGAGCAAATGTACGAGTACGGCTACCGCAAGTCAAACTATGGCCCTGACGAGCTTGTAACCGACGCTCATGGAAATCCAATTAGCGTTATGGACGCCATGCTCAGCGCCGACGATGCCGCGCGAGCAGAAACGCACACGCCTCATCTTTGCTTCTACTCCCCTCGTATTCCAGGAAATACCGGTTCTGCGATTCGTCTTTGCGCTGTAACTGGCACGATTTTGCACTTGGTTGAACCGCTTGGGTTTAATTTGCACGATACTAAATTGCGTCGCGCAGGCTTGGATTATCACGATATGGCTCACGTTGTTTTGCACCCGAATTTTGAGAATTTAGTTGAGTCGATGCCTAATTCGCGAATTATTGCTTTTACCGCAAATGCTACGAAACTTTACACTGAAATTGAGTACAAGCCGAACGATATTCTGCTTTTTGGTCCAGAACCTGGAGATATTCCGGATCCGATGGATGTTATGGCAGGCCCGCATGTGGCAGAGCAGGTTCGTCTTCCAATGCGACCTTCGCTTCGTAGCTTAAATCTTACAAATTGCGCTTCTATTGCAGTGTACGAAGCGTGGAGACAGCTCGGTTTCGCCGGCGGCAAGTAAGCACATCAAACTATGCATTACAATGGATAATATGTTCACACCATCCGGAATACAGCGCAAAATAAAGCGACAGGTGCAGCGCAAAGCGAGCGCCATATTTAATCGCAGTAAATTGCGTAAATCCGGCAAAAAAATGAGCACGTCGCAGCAAAAAATGTATTTTCGCAGACGCGTTTTTGTGTGTGTAGTGCTTTTTTTGATTGTGTCGCTGGCAATATTTTGCGTCATTAGCTTAGGTAAGGGACTTGCTGCAGTTGGCGGAGCGATTGCAGGGCATGAAGTTGATGTTTCTAGAAAATCCGTGCCTGAGCCGCGCCCGGTTGGTCTCACTCCCCGATGCACTGCGCACGATATTAATATTGAGCTTTCTGTGAAATCTCAAAACGTTCCGATGGGCGGTAGCGTTGAGCTTACTGAGCGTTTTGTATATGAAGGAAATACTTCGTGTCTTATTGATGCTTCCGACATGAATTCTGTGCTGTCTGTAAACAGTAGCGATGCTGTTAGTAAGTCGAATGATGACGCAAAAGATAGCAAAGATAGCAAAAATGGTAAAGATGCAAAAGACTCTAAAGACGCAAATAGCAGCAACTACTTATCCAACGCAGTGTGGCGTTCAGACACTTGCGATACTGCTTTGAAACCGCTTCTTATGGCTAAGGGCGATCATTTTGAAAAGAAGATTACCTGGAATACCAACACGAATGCAGGGAAAGGCTGCACTGCGGACGAGGATTTGCCGAAGGTAGATCGCGGAACTTATGTTCTTAGAGTTGAGCATAAGCGCGTTGCAGGATTGCATAGCGAACCGCTTTTTGTAAACGTGCGATAAGTATTGCATCAAGCATGCGGTAAGCAAAAGCGTATTACAGCTTCACGCAAAACCTCACGCAAAACCTCACGCAAAACCTCACGCAAAACTTCTCTAAAGCTTCGTGTCAGTCTTCGTCCACAGAATTATGCGCTAAATCAAAATCCGCAGAATCTGAAGCGGAATTAAGAATCTCGCGATCGTCACAAACAGGAGCCAAAACCAAATCCTTAACAAGCTCTCGCGTGCGAAGCTGCGAATCTGCATCCAAACCATCGTCAGTAATAACAGTATCAACCTGATCAAAACGCGCAAACAGCGAAAGCGACGTGCAGCTCCACTTAGTGTGATCCGTCAAAATAATCGTGCGGTCAGCAATATCCATTAAAGCCATATCCGTAGCCGCTTCCAAAGAGTTAGGCATAAGGAATCCTCGAGGAAGAGACACAGAGTGCGTTCCAAGAAACACAGTATTCACTCGAAGCGAAGCCACAACTTTATCTGCAATAGGACCAACCAGCGAGTTGGAGCGCGTAATCACACCACCGGTTACAATAACCTCAACATCCTTCGACTCCAACGCCTGCACAAGCTCGGCAACAGGAATCGAATTAGTCAAAATCGTAATTCCAGAAGCCCTACGAGACTCCAGCAAATGCTGAGCAAACACGTAAGCCGTTGTGCCACCGCCAATAGCAATAACATCCCCCGGAGAAACATAGTCCACAGCCAAGCGCGCAATAGCATCCTTCAAACCAATATCCATCTGCGATTTCACAGAAAACAGTGGCTCAGAAAGCAAAGTGTTAGTAGTTACAGCGCCGCCGTGAACTCGCTTCAAAAGCCCTCGATCGGAAAGCTCGGCAATATCCCTGCGAACTGTCATTGCAGAAACATTCAGCTCTTTAGATAGCGCGGTAATACGAACTGCACCACGCGTGCGAAGACGGCTTAAAATCAAATGTTGACGCTGCGAAGAAATCATACGAACATTATCGCACAAGTATACGCAAAAAACAAACGCAATTGAGCGTTTTGGGGCGTAAAAACGAAAAGAACGCACATTTACCCGCATTCAAATCTTATTTTTGTAATAAATCGCACAAAAACGAACGCGCATTAGGGTGGTAAACGCACAAATAATGCCTTAATATATAGATATGCATTACGTTTCTGAAAATTCATTGCACAATGTCGTCAATAAAGCCACGACTGATTTGTTCACTTTCTCCTACAAGCATGTAATAAAACCACATTTTGTGTTCAACATTCCGCCTGACGAAGCTCACGAACGCATGATTGACTTCTGCAAATTCAGCGAAAATACGCCGGGTCTTATGTGGCTTCTTCGAACAATGCTTAACTACACGGATCCTGTTCTTGAAACTAATGTTATGGGATTGGATTTTGCGAACCCGTTCGGCTTAAGCGCTGGATTAGATAAAAACTGCCAAATGGCAACCGTGCTAGACAATGCCGGCTTTGGTTTTGAAACAGTTGGCTCAACTACAAGCCGTCCTTGCGAAGGAAATCAGAAGCCTTGGTATCATCGTCTTCCGCAATACGACTCTATTTTGGTACACGCAGGTTTAGCAAACGACGGCAGCGAAGCGGTTGTTGCACGCGCAGAAAAAGCGTGGACTAAAGCTAAATCAATGAATATGTCTATTTCAATTGCTCGCACAAACGACGATTTAGTTGGCGACTTAAACGAAGGCATTGAAGATTATCACATTTCTATGGAGCGCGCGGCTGGACGTAGCTCGATTATTGAGGTGAATATTTCCTGCCCAAATACTCGCGTAGGTGAACCTTTTAGAGAGCCGGAAGCGCTCGACAAACTTTTTAGCGATCTTGATACTATTAAGCGACCTCAGCCAACGCTTGTTAAAATGCCGCTTAATTTGCCGGGAGGATGGGAGCAGTTTAAGTCGCTTTTAGATGTTCTTGCCGAACATAAGGTTGATGGCGTAAGTATTGCGAACTTGCAGAAGAACCGCTCCGGACTTGACGTTCCAGCAGATTGGCAAGGCGCACTTTCTGGAGGTCCTACCTACCAGGCAAGCAACGAACTTATTAGTCGCACGCGTAAGGCTTTTGGTAATCGTTTTGCTATTGCTGGAATTGGCGGCGTCTTTACACCAAAGCAAGCATACGAGAAGATTCGCTCTGGTGCGGATTTGGTTATGTTTATTACGTCGCTTATGTACAGAGGACCGCAGCAGATTACGACACTAAAGCGCGGACTTGCGGATCTTTTGAAGCGAGACGGATTCGAGCATGTTTCCGACGCTGTTGGAGCAGATTTAGACTAAAAGTGACGGCATAAACTACCCAGTCGCGAGTAGTTTATGCCGTTTTTTTGCGTAATTCCAACCAAAACAGCGCAGCGTTGAGTAGGTCATGCCGCTTGCGCTGTTTTAATCATCTAAAACTTAATACGCATCTCCTGTGGAAGTGTTGTAATCATCGCGACGAGCAGTTCCATACTGATCCTGCGTCTGCTGCTGATTATTAGCCTCTTCCTGCTGTTCTCTAGCGGCCTGACGACGAGCGTCTTCATCTCGCTTTTCCTGCTCAGTTTGGGCAGGCTTCTTATAAAGCGAGTCGTGCGTTGAGGAAGCTCCGGCAGTGTACTTTGGATCAGGCTTTCCGTAATCGTTATCAACAGGAATATTAGCAGCCTTCAAATAGTCGTTCATAAACTGCTTCCAGGCAGGCGTTGCAATATACATACCATACCAAGCTGCCATTGTGCGACCGTTAATAGTCATGCCGTTGAAGCTCTTTTGCGATTCGGCATTGCCGACGGCCACAAACGAAGCCACCTGATACGGCACAAATCCTGCTGTGGTCATGTAGTACTGTTCGTTAGTACCAGTTTTTGCGAAGGTTTTACGTCCGCCGTCAAGCTGAGTTGTCGAAGCCTCACCACCAGGTTGAACAACACCCTGATTAAGTGCGTATGCGGCAGTTTGTGCAATACCCTTTGGAATAGCCTGATGGCAATGCGCACTAGGAACTCTTAAACGCTTGCCGTTCTTATCAATAACTCGCTTAATAGCAATAGGATCGCAAGCAACACCATCTGCACCCAAAGTTGCATACACATTTGCAACAGTTAAAGGCGAAGCCTGCACAGAACCAATGGTCATTGGCGGGTTCAAAGAATTAGCCGAATACACGCTTTCCTGACCAAGAGGTGAATTATGGTATCCAAGAATTTTAGCCGCGTCTGCAATAGAACACAGCTTAATTTGCTGAGCCATAGACGCCTGCGTAGTATTGTGAGAACGAACAAGACCTTGCAAAGGCGTTTCTGGGCTAACAGTGCCACCGCCGGAGTTTTGCACAAACCATGAGCCGACTCCGCGGAACTTATTGCAGTTAAAATCAGAATTATTGTATCGGATAGTCGTGCGAAGAGGCTGGTTGATTGACTTTCCAGCAAGCATCCACGCAACCATATTAATAGGCTTCCAAGTAGAACCAATCTGCCAGCCAAGACCACCGCCATCTCGCTCGTCAACAGCGTAGTTAAGAGCAGTATGAGTTGGATCAGACCTAGCAGCGTCGGACGCGTCATAAATACGATTGCTACCAAAGGCCAAAACCTCACCAGTTCCAGGCTTAATAGCAGCAATCGAAACTTCAAAACCGCTTTTATCGTTTACTGGAATCGTGTCACGAGCAGCTTTCATTGCAGCCTTACTTGCACGCAAATCCATAGTGGTGTAAATATCGAGACCACCTTCAGTAAGAAGCTTTTCTCGCGCAACAGCAGTCTTTCCAAATTCGCGAGAGTGCAAAATTCGCTTGGTTACGTAATCGCAGAAGAATGCAGCGTCACCTGCAGCCTGGCAACCAATCTTAGACACTTCTCGCTGAACATTAAGAGTATTTTTTAGCGGGATTGCTACGGCAGAATCATGCTCTTTTTTATTTATAAAACCTTGACGAAGCATTAAATCAAGCACAATATTGCGCTGCTTTTGCGCTTCTGGCTGATTTTCTTCAATAGACGGATCGTAATGAGAAGGATTTTTTGTGATTGCAGCAATAGTTGCAGCCTGTACAAGATTAAGCTTTGCAGCGCTCGTATTAAAGTAGCGGTGGGCTGCAGTTTCTACACCGTAAATATTATTGCTACCAAATTGCGCAATATTAAGATAGCCTTGCAAAATCTCAAGTTTTGAATACTTTTTTTCCATTTGAATTGCTATGAGCATTTCGCGAAGCTTACGCGCAATCGTACCTTCAGAAGCGTGATATTCCGCCAAAGGATCGTTATTTTCGCGCGCTTTAATCATAAGCACATTTTTCACATACTGCTGAGTTAAAGAAGAGCCACCTTGCATATCTGACTTTTTAACGAATGTTTTCACAAACGCGCGCATAACGCCTTGAACATCAACGCCAGAATGCTCAAAGAATCGCCTATCTTCACGAGCAACCATTGCCTGCTGCATATATTGCGAAATACGTCTAAGCGGCACAACAGTGCGATTTTGCGCATAAAATGTTGCGATAATTGTTTTGCCATCAGATGCATAAAGTCGCGATTTTTGCGGCAAAGCAGTTACATCAAAATCAATGCCATCAACGCGAAGTGAAGGAACAACTGTTTTCACCACGCTATTCACACTCATAACGCCAGGAACGAACATAATACTTGCAGCAACACCACCCGCAACACACAAAGTGATGTAGGTAAGAAACAGCGCTAGCACACGACGAGCAGTAAGTGAATTCTTTTTCGGCATGCGTACTATTCTAAAGGTTTGCCTCTACTTGAATAATCAGCGTCCTGCTCTTCGAATTAACATTCCCGGCTTATAAATAATAATCGAACGTCCTTTTCGCATAATCCACCCGCGATTTGCAAAATCCATAAGCGCCTTGTTCACAGTTTCCCTAGAAGAACCAACCAACTGAGCTAATTCCTCCTGAGTTAAATCATGCGGCACAAGCAAACCGTCACTCATTGGTTCGCCAAATCTGGATGCCAAATTCAACAGAGTTTTTGCCAAACGAGCTGGAACATCCATAAAAACTAAATCTGAAATTCTCTCATTATTAGCCCTCAGTCTCGCAGCCAAAACTTGCAGCATATCTACAGCAACTCGAGGATGATTATTTAGCCAAGCGAATAAAATATCGTTTTCAAGCCACAAAACTTTTGTTTTGCTTGTAATGGTGATTGCTGAAGCGGTACGAGGACCGCCCTTTGGGTCAAAAACAGGAATTTCGCCCAAAATTTCACCAGAAGTATGAATACTAAGCAATTGCACACGATTATCGTTAGAATGACGCACTAATTTTACGCGACCGCGCTCAAGAAGGTACATTCTGTGATCAGTATCACCCTCATTAAAAATCGACTCACCTTTGTTAAAAATCGACTCCTGAAGATGAACCAAAAGTTCCTTCATTTGATCCGCAGGAACTTGCTTAAACAATGCAGTATGTTGCAGCGACAATCTATCACCATTTGTAATCACTGCACTAGTTTTGCTTATCACCATTGCTTTACCCTTCTCAAGCAAAGTAGATATATCGCCTTTGAGTTACCTACGCATACAGATGAACGTAAACGTATGTGCGTAAACGAACATCACTTCGAACTATAATATCACGGATGCTGGCACGTAGGCGACATAAACAGCACACAACTGAGTAGTTTTGGTCGTTTTAGACTATTCGTTTATGCCCATAGCACCAAGACACCAAGCGTTTTCATACGCAAGCTCCTGCCACTGCCTATACCTGCCCGAAGTGCCGCCGTGGCCGCCGTCAGTTTCAACACGCGCAATAGCATCCACCCCAGAAGCCTGCAATTTCGCGAGCCATTTCATAGGTTCAGTAACAAGTACGCGAGTATCGTGAATAGACGATGTTATTAAGATTTTCGGGAAATCAGCTAATTTTTTGCGCCCATCTTCACTACCAGCACAAGGCACGTTTTCGTAAGGAGTATACGACTTCATATAAGCGTAATCTTCAGCATTATTAAGCGGATTTCCCCACTCATCCCACTCGGTTACAGTAAGCGGCAAAGAAGAATCAAGCATAGAAGTAAGTGCGTCAACGAACGGCACATCCGCTTCAATTCCCGCATAACATTCCGGAGCCATATTTGCTATAGCACCCATAAGCAAGCCGCCTGCAGAACCGCCATTTGCAACAGTATGGCGAGCAGAAGCAAAACCAGCATTCTGCAATGCGCGCGTTGCGTCAACAAAATCTTCAAAAGTGTGCTTTTTATTAACGCGCCTACCCTGCTCATACCATGCGCGACCCATTTCACCGCCGCCGCGCACATGCACTTGAGCATACAGCACTCCGCGATCTAGCAAACTCAAGCGTCCAACAGAAAAACTAGGGTCAGAACTGACTTCGTACGCGCCGTATCCTGTAATAAACATTGATTCGTTTTGCGAAATTTTATCCGGACGCCAAACAATAGACACCGGCACACGCTCGCCATCCCTAGCAGTAATCCATATGCGTTTTTCGGCGTAATTATGCTCGTCAAACTCGCCAAGAATCTTCCCGCGCTTAAGTAACACGTCTTCGCCGCTCGAAGGATCAAGCTCACGAAGCTGACCTAAAGTTGCGTAACTTCCAAAAGCGTAACGCATGCGAGGAGCTTCATAAGAAGGATTCCCAGTCATAGAAATGCTGAACAAGCGATTATTTTTGATTTCTTCTTTAGATATTTTGCAAAGACATTCGCGCGAAGAAGATTTAGCTTGATTAGTTATACAAGATTGCAAATTATTAACACGCGAAATACTTACGTTTTGAACATTAACGCAAGTAGATTCGTGATCTAAAACAATTTGAGGCTGAACTTCGTAAAAACGCCACGGCTTTCCGCTTAAAAAGTCTTCTACAGCGCGCTTTTTGCTAACTACAGCCAGATGCGGCAATCCTTGAGCTCTATACGCCAACGCAACATAATTTTTATACATTGACAATCCGCTTATACTTAAGCCGACTGAGTTTCGCAATATTTCAGGATTTTGTTCGCAATTATACGGCTGACAAATAGGCTTTTTGCTGGCAGAATCTTCCCACAAATCTCCATTTTCACAGCCGTAAGGAGAACCGGAAGCAACGCAAACGCCATCACCTAGTTTATAAGTCGCAATTTTAGATGAGACTGCGTTCGCACCTGCGTCCGTATTTGCGTCCGGAAGATTTCGCATATCAATAACATCAATCTCAAAATTAGGATTTTTAGCATTGTGGCAAACAATAGCAACCGGAATATCCTCACCATTTTTACCAGCGCCTTCAAAGCATGCGAAGGAAATGTCGTATTCAACGCCTTCAGACGGCTCAATCACCATGCGAAAATCACCTTCAGGCGTGCTTAACGGAAGCATAAGCACACGAGAGGTTGTTTTAGAGCTGCTACTAATCATCATGTAGCGTTCGTCAAAGCTTTCATAAACGTCAACAAAAAAGCGCTCGTCTTTTTCTTCAAACACTTTTACATCGCTGCTTGTTGGTGTTCCAACGCGGTGCCGCCAAACCTGGTAAGGACGCCATGCGCTGTCTATTTTTACATAAAACACCCATTTTCCGTCCGGAGAAAGTGAAGCAGAAGAAAGATTCTCCCAAGACTCTTCCAAAGGAGACCAAGAGCATGTGCTGGAAGAAAAATCTCGCATAAAATAGCTAAAACGTTCGTCGCCTTGAGTATCAACTCCGTAAAGCATACGAGAGCCGTCGGAGCTTAAATCCATGCCTCCAAGCCGGAAGAATTTGCTTCCAGCAAGCTCTGCTTCTTTGTTTGCATCAAAAAGTATTTCTTCATCTACAGTTACGCCCGGCTCAGCAGACTCATCTATAGTAGGCGGATTCCAATTAGCTTCATCGCTAACTTTCATACGACATTGAATAGCGTACTGTTTTCCTTCTTGCGTACGAACGTAATACCAGTAATTATTCATTCGCACAGGAACAGACATGTCTGTTTCTTGAACTCTAGAGCGCAATTCATTAAATAAGGTAGAACGCAAGTTTTCTAAATGCTTAACGCGCTTAGCAGTGTACGCATTTTGAGAATTTATATATTCAAGAAGCTCACTGCTGCTACGATTTTTCATCCAAGCGTAGTCGTCAACATAAGTATCGCCATGAAATTCGCGCTTTGAGGGTATTCGCTTAGCTTCTGCAGGTTTTTCAAAGACTGTTTGGGAAGTTGTGTTACAGCTTGTTTCGCAAATCTTTTCACTCATAAATATTTTTTTACCTTACTCTGCTTTTAATAGCCTCTTTTATAAACGGAAGCATTACTTCCGACAATCCTTGACCTGTAGGCGCTGCAAAAAATGGAACTCCTTGCAATGTTCCAGCAGCACCTTTTGCTTCTACAACATTTAGATTATCGTCAAGTTTTTCAAGTTCCGTTTCAGGAATTTCTGGAATATTTTCGTCTTCAAAAATATAAGCACGACGAGAAGCACTAAGAGCAACCGCAAAGTCACGCGATAATTTACGTCGAAAATTGTCTACAGTATCCCGCTTATGAAGCTGACGAATGCCAACAGCGAGCACTCGGCCAGGATGCTGACGAATAATATTCGCATAAGTGCTTGGATCTTTTTGGCCGTCGTCGCCAATAAGCACAAAACGCATACCTGGAAAATCATCCATAAGCTGGGTGGCAAACTCCAACTTATGCTGCGGACCGTTTGGAATAAAAGTCTTAGGACGCGGATCTAAATCGCGGAGCAAAAGAGGGCCTTCAGGAAACTTTTCGCGCTCAATAAAGTGACGAATTGAAGCCTCAACATTCCAAGGAGAAGTAGAAAGATAGAAAAATGGAATATCGTTACGCAAATTAGACAGCGACTGGAAAAACTCCGACATTCCAGCAACAGGCGAACGATGCGCCGGATTCATAATAAGCAGATTGTACGCGGCACGAATTGGAGAAGGCGCTTGAGTGACCATAATAGTGTCGTCAACGTCGGAAATAATTCCGATTGGCACGTTGTCATCAATAGCAAACAAGCTTGCTTTAACCGGCTCACGATTTTCAAGCGTGTAAGAAACAACATGACGACCCGGCAAAAGCGCACGTTCTGTAATCAAATCCAAGTAGCCTGCACGATCAGAAATACAATATTCAGCACTACCACCACGAGCCTCTTCCGGCTTGTCATAAACTTCAGAATCACCAACTTGCGCGGTTTCTACAGGAATATTGTCTATTGATAGCGCAACACGAACACGTACGGCTGGAATCACAAGCATGGCGTAAATACCGCGCTTTAACACTGAACGGTGTCCGCGCTTTGGAGCATACACTGTGCGGCAAATTAAGCGAGCATAGCGATGCGTTCCATAGCCAATATACGGCTCTACGCTTGGATACCACCCTGACCGGCGAGCAATGCGAGAGGCAAATCGCATCCATATTCCAACACAAGACGTAATAACACGTCTTACTACGCGCACAAACCAAGGTTTATTGCTGATTTTTTCGTCTTCAGACGGTGCGTCAAAAAGTGTAGCTGTAACATGTACAGGAATTGGGGTGCTGCTAATTCGACGAGATAACGAAGGTGCTGCCGGTTTCGATTGCGCAGCCGGTTTCGATTGTGCTGCCGGTTTTAACAGCGCTTCCGGTTTTTGCGCAACAGCATGCTTTGATGGCGCTGCAGAAGTAGCTACATTCTCATCGAATGAGCTAGTTTCATCCTCAGAACCTTCATCATACATGCTCATACGCTCATTTCTCGCGCACAGGACCATCCGGAGTAGTTCCTACAATCTGAACAATCGTGCCGCGCGGGCAATTCTCATAAATCCAGCGCGCATCCTGCTCGTACATGTTGATGCATCCGTGAGAACCATGATTTGCAGCATCGCCAGTAGCAATACCATCATAATTCCAAGAAGCAGTGTGGAATCCTTCTCCAGCGTGATAATAGCTAACCCAGCGCACATTAGGCGAGAAGTAAGAAGAACCATCGCCATTTCTACCGCGCATATCTTGAGAAGCGTAACGCAAGTAAATGAAGAACGTGCCAGGAGTTGAATCATCCGCGCCAGTCTTACCGGTGCAAACAGGGAAAGTCTTCACAAGCTCGTCGTTTTTATAAACAGACGCAGTCTGAGTTGACTTATCAACAACAATGCGCATTTCCACAAGCTTTTTCTCAACCGTAAACTTAGTGATTTTCGCAGGAAGGGTCAGCTTAAAATCATTTCCCTTACGCAAAGCCTCAACTGCTTTTTCTGCAGCTGATTTTGCATAAGTGATTTCAACACCATTAGAACCCTTCATGGTTGTGAAAATAAACTTTCCGTCTTTATTGATTGCGTCTTCCTGATTAACTTTCTGCTGATTAAGCTCTTTAGGAAGTGCCTGAGACAAGAACTCATCTGCTTTATCTGTATCAATAGTGTAAGAAAGCTTACGACGCGTAGTATCAGCTTTTACAGTAATCCAAGAAGCAAGAACTGTTTTAGGAACAGTAAAATCTTTTCCGTCTCCGTTATTAAACGTAATTTTTTTCGACAGCAACTTATTTAATTCGTCAACAAGTTTCTGTGCAGCATCGCGCTTAATAGGAGCTTGCGTTTTGCGAGAAGTAACTGAAACTTTTAAGCTTTTACCAGGATGAGCCAGTATTTTTTTCACCGCTTCGCGCACGGACAAAGTTTCAATAGTGCGTCCAGGAATACCATCTTCTACAACATAAGACTCGGAATTCTTGTCGAATTTTGCGCTGTAAGGAACGGCACGATCACGCTCGCGAACAAACCTAGTAAGCACATACGAATCCATTGCAGAATGGTCAACCTTAGCTTGCAAACTAACAGACTGCTGAATCCAAGGCATAATGCGAGTGAATAAATTATCATGCTTAGCTTGCATAATTGCTCGCACAGTATTTGGCTGATTGATTTTTACACCAAGCTCACCTAAATCTGCAGTAATACTGTTTCCACGGTCGTCCTTAATAACCAAAGAAGAAGCATCCACGGCATCACTTACAACGCGCTTTACGGAATCCTCCTTATAACCCGTAAGATTACGAGCAACAGAAACATCGCCAAAATTAACGCCTGGAGATACGCGATCGTGGAAATACCACTGTAGGGCAAAGAATGCTACAGCTATCAAAATAACAAAAACTAAAAGAGAATAAAGCAATGCGAGCGCAGAACGATTGCCGTGATTAGCTGAGCCTGCTTTCGCTCCGTTAGCACCACGACCGCCTCGATTGCCACCTTTACCATTTCTGCTGCCGCCATTTTCGGACTCAGATTGAGAATCAGGCGTTACAGCCTTAAAAGTGTCTGTTGCTGTAGAATCAGCAGAATTGTTAATAAGTATTTCTTGTACAGAAAGACCGCTGTCGAAAGAATCCTGATCTTCGTACTCGTCTGCAACTTCACCAAGATTTTCGGCAAGAGTTTTTCCATCATTATCGGCAGATTGATTATCTACCTGATTCTGCTCGACTTGCGCAAAAGCAACTGTATCGTCGCTTGCGTCATCAGGCGTATGACCCGGCATTTGATTGAAGGAATTTTCGCCTTCAGGATTGTGCTGCATATCAGTCATATTAATAACCTCTGCTCAATAATTGTACGCAAAAACACGCTTGTACAGTTTATCACTAGCGACGCACGAAATTACAGATTTCTCTGCAAACGCTGCACTGCAGACAATAAAGCAACCAAGGCAGAAGCAACCTCATACGGATGCTCAGTAGCGCTGAAATGTCCACAATCTTCAATCTCAACAAAATCTACGTGCGAGGAAGATTTCATTGCTTCAGCCATTGGACGCATAATTTCAGGCGCACTAGATGGATCCAAAGTGCCGCTAATAACCAAAGCCGGAGCTGTAATCAAAGGCAGCTGATCTTCCATATCTGGACGGCAGGCTGCCATGCGCTGACGCCATGCCAAACCTTCAGGCTTCTGGTCATGAATCCAATTTTCAAAAGTTTGAATAAACTCAGGAGACTTTTTAACCGTAGAATCTTTTTCGGTTGCGTGAGCAAAATGCATAACAGGCTCAACTGTTTGGTCGCGCTCACAAACGTCTGCAATTTCAAGACGCTTAGCGCGTGCTTGAGGAGCATCAACGCAGGCTCGAGTATCGCATAAAGCAATGCCGGCAACAGCTTTAGGAAGAAGACGCTGAACATCCAAAGCAACATAGCCGCCCATCGAAAGACCAACCCATACAGCGCGCTCAAAGCCCAAATCGTTAATAAGTTTTACATAAGATGCACTAAGAGCATCAAGAGCGTGAGCGTAATCAGCCTCGTTAAACTCAGAGCGCTCGGCTTTTGGAGTCTCACTCAAGCCGGCACCGACCATATCCGGAGCAAAAATAGGAACGTCATGCTTTAACAATCCGGATTCAAGAGCGGCATCAATTTGTGCGTTCAAAGAATCTGCACAAGCATCCCACATGCGGTGATCAACCGGAAAACCATGGATTAAAACGATTGGAACAATATTGGAATTGTTTGAATCGTCAGAATTTTTTACATCTCTATAAACCGTATTGTGCAACTGAAAAAGTGAGCAATCCTTAAAAGAATCGCACTTACTATTTGCGTTATTAAAAGCTTCACACATAGTGCCTAATAATAGTCTTAGCCATATAACACAAATGTGTAAAAAACGTAAATATTCACAGTATTAAGCAAAATTTATCGTAGCAATAGAAATAATGTGCAAGAATAGAGGGTATGCCAATTATGCCTATCCAAGCAACCATTGCACTTATGGTGATTGTTTTTGCGCTAGTTATTGCGCCATTCGTCATCATGATTGTTACGCGCGCCATGAAACGGCATCATTTAGCGAAAAAACTCGCAAAACGACACGGCGACTCTGTACATTACGCGTTTATTCTAAATCCTTCAAAGCCGCAGGCAGAATCTTACCGCGAAAGTATTCAAAATTATTGCGACAAGCGCAAACTAACTTACGAAATAATCGACACGCAGTTAGACAAAGACGGACGTGAGTGCGCACAAGAAGCACTTTCCAACGGAGCTAACGTTGTTGTGGCAGTTGGCGGAGACGGCACAGTTAGAACAGTTGCGAGCGCAGTAAGCGGCAAAGGACATGCTATGGGAATTATTCCTATTGGCACCGGAAATCTTTTTGCAAGAAACATGGGCATACCTGTAAACGATGTGGAAGCTGCATTGCGCGTGGCTACTTCGCACGGATCTAGGCAGGTTGATGTTGGGCGAGTAACAATTCTGGACAATCCAAAAGAGGACCACGGCCATGCGTTTTTAATTATTGCCGGAATTGGCTTTGATGCGCTTATGATTGACGACACAGACCCGAAGCTAAAGAAAAACATTAGTTGGCTTGCTTATTTTGTGGCCGGAGTTAAACATTTGTTTATGCCGAAGTATCGTGCAACCGTTACCTTACAAAGATCAAACGGCGACGAAAGCGTGCTAAAAGGACTCACCTTCCGAACACTTATGGCAGGAAATTGCGGGCAAATTCCTATGTTCTCGCTAATGCCAGAAGCCGCTTACGACGACGGCGTACTCGACTTTGAAATTATTGACACTTCGGGCGGATTAATTGGCTGGGCTAATTTATTCCGCGGAGTAGTACACCAAACCGTAACCGGTCACGCTCTACAGCAGGAGTCGCTATCCGCAGGCTCCAGAATTGACCAAACGCAAGGATTTAGCGCGGAAGTGCAGTTGGAAAAAGCGGCGCCAGTGCAGGTGGACGGCGACATTTTGGGTTACACAAAGCATTTGCGCTTCACTGTTGACAAACAAGCACTGTGCGTGCGCGTGCCAGCAAGCGTAAAAACCAGCGTTACTGTGAGTGAATAATATAAAATACAAGCGCCGTGGCAAAATAAAAAATTATGGTAGCAAAAAATGCGGGAATGCCCGCCACCCCAGAAGATCTAGTCGACGTCGACGCTTTGGTTGGCGCTTACTATGATGAAGTTCCAAATTCCAACATTCCAGAACAGCGCGTGATTTTCGGCACGTCCGGTCACCGTGGTTCTGCTTTGAAAACTTCGTTTAACGAAGCTCATATTGTGGCAATTACGCAAGCTATTGCTGAATATCGCAAGAAAGCTGGCGTAACTGGCCCTCTTTATATTGGTCGCGATACGCACGCTCTTTCTGAGCCTGCTCAAAAAACCGCTATTGAGGTTTTGGTTGCTAACGGCGTTCACGTTCGCGTGGATTCTCGCGGCGACTTCGTGCCAACTCCTGTTGTTTCTCAAGCTATTTTGACTCATAATCGCGCAGCCGACGGCACTCAGCGTTTTAGCGGAGACGGCTTGGCTGACGGCATCGTAGTCACCCCTTCGCACAACCCTCCAACCGACGGCGGTTTTAAGTACGATCCTGTAACCGGCGGCCCTGCACCTGCAGACGTGACTAATGCGATTGCAAACCGCGCAAACGAATTGCTCGACAACTACAAGTCCGTAAAGCGCGTGCCTTTCGAGGAAGCAATCAAGTCTGATTTGGTTGAAGGCTTCGATTACCGCGAACATTACGTAAGCGACTTGGCAAACGTAATCGACTTCGACGTGATTCGTTCCAGCGGCGTGCGTTTGGGAATTGACCCACTCGGCGGCGCAAGCGTAAACTACTGGCCACTTATGAACGAAAAGTACGGCCTGAACATTGGCGTTGTGCGCCCAGAAGTTGACCCAACTTGGCGATTCATGACTATTGACCACGATGGCAAGATTCGTATGGATCCAAGCTCCCCTTACGCAATGAAGGGCTTAGTTGATCAGCTTAACGCTGGCGCTTGGGATAAGTACGATTTGGTTGGCGGCACTGATCCAGATGCTGACCGCCACGGAATTGTGTGCCCAAACTGGGGCGTTATGAACCCGAACCACTACATTGCAGTATGCGTTGAGTACTTGTTCGGCGGCGCTCGCCCAGATTGGCCAAAGAATACTGCAATCGGCAAGACGCTTGTGTCTTCTTCCTTGATTGACCGCGTAGCTGCTTCTATTAACGCAAAGCTTGTGGAAGTTCCTGTTGGCTTTAAGTGGTTCGTTGACCCACTCTTTAGCGGCGAAGTTGCTTTCGGCGGAGAGGAAAGCTCCGGCATGAGCTTCTTGCGCAAGGATGGTCGCGTGTGGACCACCGATAAGGATGGTTTGATTCCAGACTTGCTCGCTGCGGAAATTACTGCAAAGACTGGCAAGAACCCAGCTCAGCTTCACCAGGATCAGGTTGCTCGCTTTGGCGAAAGCTGGTATAAGCGCGTTGATACCCCAACCACGCTTGAGCAGAAGCAGAAGTTCGCAGCTTTGAGCGGCGACGATGTTGAAGCAACCAAGCTTGCTGGCGAAGATATTACCGCAAAGCTTACGGAAGCTCCTGGAAACGGCGCAAAGATTGGCGGATTGAAGGTGACTACCAAGAATAACTGGTTCGCTGCTCGCCCATCTGGTACCGAAAACATTTACAAGGTTTACGCAGAATCCTTCGTTTCTCCAGAAGCACTTGACAAAGTGCTTGAAGAAGCCACTGCCGTAGTCGACAAGGCTTTAGCATAGTCTGCAAGACTGTGGCAGTCGACAAGACTTTGGCGTAACGTAATAATCTTGCGTAAATAAAAAATACACTAATTGCGCTGGTTGCAATTTGCAGCCGGCGCATTTTTGAAAGGTTTGCCATGATAGTTGTTTCTACAGACGGTTCCGCATTAGGAAATCCGAATGGTTCAATGGGTTGGGCATGGGCAGATCACAGCTTCGAGGCTGGTAGCACTAGCGAGCACCATCACACTGGTAACGCGGACGCTGGAGGCGCAACTAATGGCACGAATCAAATCGGCGAATTATGCGCTGTTTTGGAAGCTTTGCGAGCACACCCAGGAAGCGAGCCGCTCACAATCGAAACTGATTCACAATACGCAATCAACTGCTCAACTACGTGGATTCACGGATGGAAAAAGAACGGTTGGAAAAATTCCAAAAACGAGCCTGTAAAAAACGCAGATTTGATTCGCGCAATCGACGCAGAACTTACTAAGCGCGAAGGTGCTGTAAAATTCGTGTGGGTTAAAGGGCATGCTGGAAACGCTGGAAACGAAAAAGTTGATACATTAGCGCGCACATACGCAGAAGATTGCCGAAGCGGCGTGAAAAGCGGATACTTGCCTTTAGAAGGCTGGAAGTCGCTACTTTCTTCACCATACGCAAGTGGAACTGACGTTCCGCAAGACGCAAAAGCGCTAATGGAAAATAAGATTTCTTGCGAGGAATACCATATTGGGCGCGCAGTTGGAGAAGACACAAACCCAGATTTCGTAAAAAATAGCAACGATTGCGACGAAGCAAAAACTCAAGACGCGTCTAAAATTGCCGAAAATATGCAAGATTCTACGCAAAAATCAAACGAAGCAGGTGAAACAAACGAAGCAGGTGAAACAAACGAGGCGCACAAAATAAACGAATCAAACGAGGCGCACAAGTCAGAAGTAAATCCCGAAAATAAGCCCGAAAACAATCCCGAAAACAAGGCGCAAATAAAGCCGCAGCCAGTTAAAGGATTAAGCGTTTCTGGCGTTCTGCAGTTTACTCCTCCACCAAACACAAGCCCAACTTTTAACGGCCAGGCGCGTTTTATTTCCGGCACAATTAACGTAAGCGGATACGTTGAACCCGACGGCACTTTGCACTTTGCTCCAACCGCCTTCTACCTTTCATAGGTTATTTTTTAATGTGGCGCTCCAAACGCGAGGAATCTATCTCGCATTTGGAGGGTTTGGACTGGCATAACGCTCCAAACGCGCGCAACTTTCCCCGCATTTGGAGGGTTTCTGTGTATCTGGCGCTCCAAACGCGAGGAATCTATCTCACATTTGGAGCGTGCGAGCGTCCTTCGCTCAGTTCAAAAAATCTGCACGCAGACTAATATGGAAATGTACGAAAATGAGGCACGCATAAAAGCGCAACAGCATAAAGCGTAAAACGCCTCTCCCGCAAATGCGATGGAAGTTCATCGACGAACTCGGGAATAACAAAACATAAGAAAGCAGGAATAATGGATAAAGCACAACAAGACGCGCTTAAAAAAGCAGCCGGCATTGAAGCCGCAAAGATTGTGAAAAATGGCATGATGGTTGGCCTCGGCACCGGCTCCACCGTGCGCTTTTTGGTAGATGAGCTTGGCCGCAGAGTTAAAGAAGAAGGCTTGAGCTTCACAGGAGTCACAACTTCCCGCCGCACGCAGGAGCAGGCAGAAGGCTACGGTATTAAAATTCTCGACATTAACGAAGTAGACCACATTGACGTTACAATCGACGGCTCTGACGAAGTCGATAAGAACTTCAACGGCATTAAGGGCGGCGGCGCGGCACTTCTTTGGGAAAAGATTGTGGCCATTAACTCAGACCGCATTGTGTGGATTGTGGACGCAAGCAAGGTAGTTGACACAATTGGCAGGTTCCCACTTCCAGTTGAGGTGATTCCGTTTGGTTCCGCACAGGTGATTCGTAAGTTCGAAAAGCGCGGATATAAGCCAGTTTTGCGTCTTGATGCGGACGGCAAGGAAGTGCGCACCGACGAGAACAACTTCGTGGTTGATTTGCACATGGAGCGCATTGAGCATCCACAGGAGTTGGCTAAAGATTTGATTGAAACCGTCGGCGTCGTAGAACACGGCTTGTTCTTGAACATGGTTGACACAGTGATTGTTGGCGACCCTAACGGTCCTCGCACGCTTACAAACCCAAATAAGTAACAAAACTAAGCGCAAAGTAGAGTCCGCAAACGCGGGCTCTACTTTTTTGTATATAAAAAAGCGCCGGGAAAAACCGACGCTTTATAAAAAGTATTTACGTGCCTAAACGTTCAGACACGCATCAACGCATAAGCATAATTACTTGCGCTGGTGACGAGTCTTACGCAGCAGTTTGCGGTGCTTCTTCTTGCTCATCCGCTTGCGGCGCTTCTTGATGACAGAACCCATCTGAAGCCTCCATTCCTATCTAAAGTGTGCAACTTGCCTAATGTTACACCGTTTTGACGACTTTGGACAGTACCGTCACAAAGAACAGTGCTTTTTGAAGAAATTTACATTGGGAAGCTGTGGTAAAAACGCTCTACAGACTGCTTCGAACCAGTTACCTCAAAAACAGCAGTGTCGTTTTGCCATAATGCGCTCGCCTGAGTTTTATCATTCTCATCAACACGAAGCACGTAGCTGCCAACCGTTTTACCAGCAACTTGAATCTTACCGCTTGCAACGTCCGAACCCTTAAGACCGTCGAGCAATGCTTCGTATTGCTTATTTGCAGAATCACGATTCGACCATTGCGCAACAGTTAACGAAACCTCACCATCGCTCTGACCTGTTGAATACTTTACGCTATATTCTTCCAAAGGCGACGATTCAGTCCAAGTTGCGCTAGGAATTGCGTCAACTCGCGCAAAATCAAGAACACTATCCGGCATAGACTTCAACAAAGCTGTTGAAGAAACCGGCAAAGCTTTAGCCGGTATAGATGGTGTTTTTGGCACAGCAACATGATTTTTATTTGCAGAATTATCGTGATTAAGCGCCCAACCCGGCCACACGAAAGCTGAAAGAAACGCTAAAATAACCACTACTGCTGCAGACGTAACTACAACTAATAACTTGTGATGTGTTGATCCATTAGCATTTGAAACATTCATATCCGACATACTTGCATTATCTCACAGCACGATGACGCGTAAGTCTGTAACGCTGCTTTTTTGAGGCTTTATAAAGCACAGCGCGTCATTGTCGCTAAAGACATATAGCGTCTAAATATGGCTAGTAAATCTCCCCTGCACTATTTATGCTCCGAATGCGGATGGAGCGGGTCAAAATGGTATGGACGCTGCCCGGAATGTGGCGAATGGGGCACAGTAAACGAGTTTAAAGAAGCGCGCGTTAGTGGGCTTTCAAAAACCACTCGCGCCTCGAGGATGACGCGCGCAGGAAATGCTAGAAATACGGTAGCAAACGCAGGATACTTGTCAGCAAACTCAGTAAACTCAGCAAACTTTGCAAACGCAATAAACTCATCAATATCAGCTCAACCGATGAGCGAAATTGAAGCCGACGATGCACTTCGTATTCACACAGGCTTTGGCGAATTTGATCGCGTTTTAGGCGGCGGTCTTGTGCCGGGTTCAGTAACTCTTATTGCAGGTGAGCCTGGAATCGGAAAATCAACTCTTCTTTTAGAAGCTGCGTCAAATATTGCAAAACAGGCGAAATTAAATGGAAATCCTCCTGTTTTATACATTTCCGGCGAAGAGTCAGCTGCTCAAGTAAAGTTACGCGCATCTAGAATTAACGCTGTAAACGACTACTTGCTTCTTGCAACAACCGGAGACTTAGACACTGTTCTTGATCTTATTGAAGCTCACAGGCCAACGCTTGCCATTGTCGATTCTGCGCAAACAATCGTTGCTCGAGACGTTGAAGGCATTACCGGCGGCTCAACTCAGGTGCGCGAAGTTGCGAGCGCGCTTATTGATGTTGCTAAAACGAATAATATTCCAGTTATGCTGGTTGGTCATGTTACTAAAGACGGCTCTATTGCAGGCCCTCGCACTCTTGAGCATTTAGTTGATACAGTCTGCCAGTTTGAGGGAGATTCGCAGACGGCTTTGCGCATGCTTAGAGCTGTTAAGAATCGTTTTGGACCAACTGACGAAGTTGGCTGCTTCGATATGAGTGGCGAGGGAATTGAGGAAGTGCCAGATCCTTCCGGACTGTTTTTGTCTTCTACAGAAAACGATAATCAAGGTAAAAATGCGCAAGATGGCACAAACGACGGAACTTGCGTCACTTTTACGCTAGAAGGACACCGAAGCCTGCCAATTGAAATACAGGCGCTTGTAACGCAATCTGCACTCCCAACACCTCGTCGCGCAGTTTCTGGGGTTGATGCAAACCGTATTGCAATGCTTACGGCTGTTTTGTATCGTCATGGAAGAGTTAATTTACTTGCAAAAGATTTGTATGTTTCTACGATTGCCGGCGCGCTTGCAAAAGAGCCTTCGTGCGATGTTGCAATTGTTGCTGCTTTGGCAAGCGCCGCAAGCGGAAAAGCTGTAGCTAAAAAAACGTGCGCAATTGGCGAAATAAGCTTAACTGGTCAAGTGCGTCCTGTTCCTAGAATGGAGCCGCGCTTGCGCGAAGCGGCCAGAATAGGATACAAGCGCGCTGTTGTGTGCCCGCTTCGAAAGAAAATTAATATTCCAGGATTGCAGATTGTTGAAGTGAGCAACGTTCGAGATGCGTTGCAATCGCTTGGTCTGTAAACATTCGCTTCGCTGAGCTTAGCTTAGCTTATTTTAGTTTAGCTTAGCCGAGCTTAGCGAAGCGAATATTCAAGTGTTGCGTTTAAAGAATTTCACTTGTGTTGCATACCGTAATAAGTGGAGTAAAAAGCTCCATAGTTTTAAGAGCCAGATCATGATTTTCTGGCGTGCTTCCTGCACAAGCATCCGCCGCAATGCGTACAGCTACACCGCTATCTGCCGCAGCTAAAGCAGTTGTTAGTACGCAACAATCCGTTGCAACTCCGCAAATTGTTATCTTGCAACAGTCACCCAATGCGGCTTTAAGCTCCGCACCCCACTTGCCGAAAGTTTCGCATGTAACTACGGTGTGACCTTCCGCAAGTTCTGCCGTTTCTGGCGTAAAGTCATACATTGGGTCGTTAGGTTTTACAAGGAATTGTGGCCAATCTTTAAAATAGTCAACCCAAGCATTTTCCGGCTTAAGAGGAGCTACGTAACGCGTGTAGATTACTCGATCCCCATAAGCTTTCGCAAGTTTTGTAAAAGCTTCGGTTGTTGAATCATAGGTATGATCTGCGCACGCCCAAGTCGACCAGTCACTTTCGCAAAAAACACGCTGCCTGTCGATTACTACTAACCATTCGTCTTCTTTAATCATTTAAATATCCTCTTTTATTTCAGATTATTTTTATTCTGCAATTTCGCTTGTTTGCACTGCTTCGTTTGTTGACAAATCTGCTTCTTGCTTAGCAATATCCTTACGTTGGAAGATTAAGGAGCCAATTAAGCCGATTATCAGCGCGATTATTACGCCCAAGTTAGCACCTGCCCAGCTGCTCGACTTTCCGCCAACAATCCAAAGCAAATACCCTTGCCACGTGAGCCATTGTGCAGCGGAATTTACAACCAAACCCCAGCCAACAATTGTTCCAACGCAAAGAATCGCAAAAGCTTTAACGTTCCAAGCACCGTAGCGGCCTTCCGGCTTATACAAGTCTTCAGTGCAGTAATCTTTTTTGCGAACGAGCACATCCGTAGTAAACATTCCTGCCCAAACAGCCATTGGCACTCCCAAAGTTGTTAAGAAGCCTTGGAATGGTCCAATAAACGTGTCGGAGAAGAACGTAACGTAAACAACGCCGAGAGTAGTGAGCACTGCCGTAATAATTGCCGCCGCCGCACGCGGGATACGTATTCCAAAAGATAGCAGCGCAAGACCGTTGGAATAATTGTCCATAATTGCGCCCGACATAAGTCCTAACACAGCTACAATCGTGTACGGAATCAAATACCAAGCTGGCAGAATTGCCGCAATTGCGCCGATTGGGTCATTTCCAACGTTGTGAGCCAGTTGCATATTTGATGCAGCAAGCAAAAGACCATAGAAAATTAGGAACACGTTTGCAATTGACGCTCCAAAAGTAGTCCAAAAAACGATTCCGCTATTTGAAGATTTTCTAGGCAAGTATCTTGAGTAATCAGCAGCAACATTAACCCAGCCTATTCCGAAGCCAGTCATAACAAAGAAGCAGCAGCCAAGCATTGCTGGAAGAGATCCGTTTGGGATTCGTCCAATAGCCGCAAAGTTTATGTGTCCCCAACCCAGCACAAAGAAGCCGAGGGTTATTATTCCAGTTACGATTGTTATAACTTGCTGGCACTTCATAATTAAGTCGTAACCGTAAATTCCAACCAACACAATTAATCCAACTACGATGATTGTGCTCACGATTTTAACGCTTGTGCCACTACCCCAGCCGAGCTTTTCAGCAGCTGTTGCCATTGCAAGAACGGCGGTTATGGCTAGCGAAATTTCCCAGCCGAGCGTTGCAATCCAACTCAAAGCTGCTGGAATGTTGGCTCCGCGTACGCCGAAGGTTGCGCGAGTTAATACCATTGTTGGTGCGTTTCCACGTTTTCCAGCTATTGAGATTATTCCAACAAGCAGGAATGATACGATTACGCCAATTATGGTCATGAGCGTTGCTTGCCAGAATGATATTGCAAAACCTAATGCCCACGCTCCGTACGACATTGCAAATACTGAAATATTTGCTGCAAACCACGGCCAAAATAGGCTTGCCGGCGTTCCTTTACGCTCGCTTTCACTGATTGTGTCTATACCTTGTTCCTCAATACTTAAGGAATTTTGAGTTGACGAGCCTGATGATTGTTGATCTTTAGATTCGTCTATTTGAGCTTTACTCATTTTTCACCTAGTTTCTTTTTTTAGGTTGATTTGTTTGTTTTGTGCAACGTAAGAAAAGTTAACAAATGTTGGTATTAATAAACATTTGTTTTAATAAAATCTTCTATCTCCTTTTTCGTAGGGCACGTCGCAGGCCCGTATTTGGTAACAGCAAGAGCTGCTGCAGCGTTCGCATACAAAACTGCTTGCTTAAGCGTCATTTTGTAACCTATTGAAGCCGCAAGTACGCCAGTATGCGCATCTCCAGCTCCATTTGTATCTACTGCTTTTACTTGAAAACCTTTAATATGCTCGGCTTCTTTGCCTAAATCACACACCCAAGCTCCATCAGATCCAGTGTGAACAACGAGCGGAGCTTGTAACGCACGTTGCAAAAGTTCAATTTTTTGTTTTGTAAGTTGATTATTTGTTTCGTAAGTAAAGATTCCGTTGGCAGCACCCTCGTTGGCATCACCCCAAGTGTTAAGTCTTCTCGCTAAAATCCCCGCTTCTCTAGCATTACACAACCAAATCGGCGCGTAGGCAATCAATGCTTTTAAATCTTCGTCTAAAATATTTGCAATCATCGGCGACGCATCAAAAATCGCCGTAAACCGGCGCGTGCGATTATAAAAAGAATTCTCTAAAGCACTACTACACAAACCGCTTGGCCTACCCAAACCACTTGAGCCGCTTGTTCTCATCATAAACCGCAAAAGTGCACGTTTTATAGGACTCACAAACGTGTACCCACTAAGGTACACAACATCTTGCGGATTTGGGTTTACCAAGTCAAAAGCGTGCTCGTCACCGCTAGTTTCCGCACCTTTAGTAGATATAAAAGTGCGCTCTGCACTTGCGTCCGTAAGAGCTATGCAAAATCCAGAATCAAGTGTGGAATTTTTTGTGCCAATATGCGAAATATGCGCTTCATTTAAAGCTTTAGAAATAATATTTGCAAAATAACCTTCGCCCAAAACACCAGCCCACTGCGCCTTAGCTTCCATTTGACTCGCAGCAAATAGCATGTTGTAACTCGCACCAGCGCGCATACTATAAGAGCTTGCAAATATATCTTCACCCGAAGCAGGAACGGAGTCAACTTTCATCGTCAAATCCACAATAATTTGTCCGAGTGAAATCACTCGCGGCGCAATCAAACTCGCTTTATTGCTCAAGTTTAGGTTTGATTCACCCATTGTAATCGCCTCTGAAAGCTATTGCGCAGTATTTTCTCTAATTAGACACAAATCATACACTGTCTTTTCTACGTCATAGCAGTGCTCAACTCGCAAATTCTCTAAAACACGTTCCCGTATTTCTGCATCGAATACTTGCGGACCGTATTTTGAACCCAACATTGCTGAACACATTGCAGCAATCGTATCCGTATCCCCACCAATAGAAGCCGCAAAACACGCAGCTTTAGTTGGATCGTCCATAAAACGAGTCGCAATTGCGAAAGCTGCAGCCACAGATTCATTAGCTTCAACACTTGTGCCGCAATCGTTCTGCAACATTTCCGCAAAATCATCGTCGCTAGCAGACGCAGAACTCAATTCCTCGGCTTTTTTAGTGAAAAATTCGACTCGACTTATAACGCTTGCTTTTGCACTCCAATTGCCTTGTTTTGGAAGTGATTTTACGAATTTTATTGCTTCTTTAAGTGGATTTTCACAACCTTCAATTCCTAAGCTTACTGCTGCAGCAATGAGTGTTGTGGATTCAATTCCTTGAGTTGTGTTGTGAGTAATTAAGCACGATTTTCTTGCTGCCTGAGCAAGTGACTCGCCTGGTTTAAAGGCAATTCCGACTGGTGTTGCACGCATTGCACCACCGTTAGTTGTGCCAAATTTGCCTGTTTCTTCGGGACTTACACCGTTTACAAGCGCTTGTAAAGCAGATTTAGTTGACGGCCCCAAAAGATCCAACGAACCTTTTTCGCGCATTTGCGCCTCCCAATCTAGGAGGTTTTGCGCATACTTGTTGTTGTCAATATTGCCGTTATCTGCGATTATGCGTTTTGCAAGCAAGAAGGCTTGTTCCGTATCGTCTGTTACGGAACCCGCTTTCATATTTGGAGCGATTGGCTGCTGGCTTACAGCGTCCATCAATCTTGTAATTGAACCACCATAAAAACGGCGTATGCTTTGAGCGCTCATGCTTTGAGTAGGCATGCCTAAAGCATCACCTATAGCAAGACCGGTAATAGCACCAAGTGCACGATTGTATGTTTCACCTTGCTTAATCAAAACTGAACAAACGCTCTCAAACTTAGTCTTCAGCCTCAGCGTCAGTAATTGCACGCACCTCTTCAACATTGGCTTTAAGCATATTTTTTAGCTCATCAACAGAATCGAAAGCCTGCTGTGGGCGCAAGAAACTAGCAAACTCAATGCAAACGCGGTGTCCGTACAAATCCTTCCAATCGTCGAACAATCCGTAAGCTTCAACTGTGCGCTCAGCTTCGTCCTCACTATCCGAATTAAACGTTGGCTTTGTGCCGATTGAAATCGCAGCTGGCCAACGCCATGGCGAATGTACGCCTAAATGAAGCTCATCTCGGCGCAACACGCTAACATCCGGCACAGTGCTCTTTGTTGGGCGCATTTCATTCTTATTATCTGAATCTAAATCAACAACCCAACCAGCGTATACGCCGTCAACTGGAATATATCCTTCAATTTTTTCGCCAAGATTCACTGTTGGGAAACCAATCTCACGACCGCGCTCATCTCCATGAACAACTGTTCCTTCAACGCGATGCGGTTGATCCAAAATTTCGCGAGCCGCCTTAACACGCCCAGTTGCAAGCATCCAGCGAACATTCGTAGAGCTCCAAGCACGCACCTTCTTATTCGGCATACTCTTACTCCAAGCGCGATATTCCGCCTTATTCATGCCTTCAGCAGGATCTTCCGGCTCTCCAGAACCCTTAGGAACTTCGCGCACAATAGGATCCGGCACGCGAACATCCTCTGGACCTAAATCTTCTACCTCAATAAGCTCAAAAACGCCCGTTGCTTTAGATAATTCGCGGATCGCTTGAATATTTCCAGCCCTACGAGCACCAAGAGCAGCGTCAGAACCAAGAACCAAAGCTCGCATACCAAGCTTTCCTACGAGCTGACCTAAGAAGAAACGGTACGATTTTGCAGCAAAAGCAAGGCTGTAACGCACAATAACAACGTGATCAACATCTAGCTCAGAAAGCACGCGCAAGCGTTGACGAACGCTGGTAAGCGCATCCGAATCTTCCGGAAGATCCGTGTTGAAATCGCCAAAATCGTCGTATAAATCAGGGTTTGCATGTACTACACTTGGGCGCGGATCGAACATAATAACAACAGAAAACGCGCCGTGACGGTGCGCAAGTTCCACAGTGCGGCGAACAACCTCACGATGCCCCTTGTGCATACCGTCAAACACACCAATTGTAACAACTGCTTTACGCTCTGCACTTAGCGTTGGCCAATTAATCATGCCGTTGGCATCTGGTCGAATGTCGATGACCTTCATGATATCCTTACTATCCGCGTTGAAGCTTTACGTACGCAATACGTCTTGCGTAATTCCTTATTTTCAATCCTTAATACAGTTTACCAGTCTTCTGGCTTGCCGGAAATACCACAATTGGTTTGATTTGATTAGTTTTGCTATTTTTTGCTTGCTCAACTACAGCAACTACGTCATTTTGCGCATTGCTTGAGGATTTAACGTAGGCTATTGCAGGATATTGTTGAGAATTTTCTTCTGATTCAAAACTAAGCCAGCGCCCAAAACGCAAGTCTTTTGCTTGAGTTTCGTCAATTTGTAGCATTGGTAAAGTATGCTCGGCTGCTTCAAACATGTTTAAGCAGGTTTTAGGAAGACAAATATCGGCGTCAAAATCTTCTTTCGGCACAGCTTTTGAACGTTTTTGCAAAACACCTTCCCTATCGGTAAATTCGCGAGTTTCCGTGCGAAGTTTAAGAACGCGAGGATCTGTTACTGAAAAATCGCCGATGCTTGTGCGTCTAAGCGAAATCAAATGTCCACCAACGCCAAGAAGACGGCCTAAATCGCGCGCTAAAGCACGAATATACGTGCCGCTGCTGCAAGAAACAGTTGCAGTAATATCGCATACTTTTCTTCCGCTTTTGCCGCGCAAAATACAAGGATTAGCAACATAAAAATCGCTAATAGTTACTTCGCGAGACGGAATTTCTACAGTTTTTCCTTCACGAGCTAAATCGTATGCTCGCTGACCGTTAATTTTAATTGCAGAAAAAGCGGTTGGAGCTTGCATAATTTTGCCGGTTAAGTTTTCTTTAATAACTTGCTTAATGCGCTCAAAAGCTTGGTTTATAAGCTCACTATTACAAGAATCGCTTTCAAAAAGAAGCTTCAAAAGCAAATCGTCTGCAGCTTTAGTAACAACTCCCGGACCTAATTGCAGATTGTTTTGTTGCAAAATCTCACCGTCTGCATCATCTGTAGTCGTAGACTCACCCAAGCGAATTACCGCCTCGTAGGTTTTGTTGTGACCGAGCATGTAGTTGAGCAAGCGCGTTGCGTTACCAAAACCTACGATTAGCAAACCTGTTGCCATAGGATCTAGCGTTCCTGCGTGACCTACACGTTTTGTGTGCAAAAGGTGACGAGCGCAGGAAACTACATCGTGACTTGTAACTCCCTGCGGCTTGTCTACAAGTAAAATGCCGGAAGATGGTGTGAATTGCGTCATATGCAAATTAAGATTTTTTCGCGCTATTCTGCAGATTCATAAGGTTCTGAAGATTCTGCAGGTTCTGAAGATTCTGCAGGTTCGTCATCTTCAAAGTCGTCATCTTCAAAATCGTCGTCAGACTCATCATCTTCATGCGGTTTCTTATACGGATCAGATTCGCCAGCATACTTAGCGTTTTCGCGCATTTTAGCTAACTCTTCGTCACGATGACGAGCAGCAACCAAAATATCCTCAATTTCATGCGCTTCCGTAGGCACTTCGTCATAAACGAACTGCAATTGCGGAGTTAAACGCAAGCCAGCTTTTGCACCAACCAAAGAGCGCAAACGTCCGTGAGCCTGCTGCAAAGCCTGGGCTGCACGCTGACGCTCACCCTGCTCTTTTCCAGCATGACCAAGCTGAGTCCAATAAACTTTTGCAATTTGCAAATCGTTAGTAACTCGAACTTCCGTAATAGTTACACTAGCAAGACGCTTATCGTGCAACTGCGACTCCATATTAGAGGCGATTACGCGCTGAATTAACGCTGCAATACGTGCAGCTCTAGGATTCGTTCCTGCCATAATTACTTGCGCTCAATCTGCTTCATTTCAAAGGTTTCGATTACGTCGCCAAGCTCAATGTCGTTGAAGCTTCCAAGGTTAATACCTGCTTCATAACCTTCGCTAACGGACTGCACGTCATCCTTAAACCTACGCAAGCTGGAGATTTCCAGGTCGTTGACTGTAGCAACGCCGTCGCGCAAAATACGGCACTTCGTACCACGCTTGACTTCGCCGTCTTGAACCATAACACCAGCAATATTGCCAAACTTGGAAGAACGGAAGATTTCGCGAATTTCGGAATGCGAAGTAACAACTTCTTCGAATTCCGGCTTAAGCATACCCTTCAAAGCAGCTTCAATATCTTCAATTGCCTTGTAAATAACAGAGTAGTACTTAACTTCCACGCCTTCGCGATCTGCCAAATCAGCAACCTGACGGTTTGGACGCACGTTGAAGCCAATAATCACAGCCTTGTCAACAGTTGCCAAGTTCACATCGTTCTGAGTAATTGCACCAACACCGCGGTGAATAACCTGAATTCCAACTTCTTCAGAAACCTCAATCTTCATCAAGGAATCTTCCAAAGCTTCCACGGAACCGGAGGAATCACCCTTAATAACAATGTTCAGCATATCAACTTCAGACTTAGCGAACTGTTCCTTAAGGCTTTCAAGAGACACAACCTTGCGGCGCTTAGCAAGCTGAGCTGCACGCTCTGTAGCTGCACGCTTCTCCGCAATCTGACGAGCAGAACGGTCGTCCGAAGTAACCAAGAACAGGTCACCTGCGGTTGGAACAGAAGTCAAACCAAGCACCTGAACAGGAGTAGAAGGAGCTGCATCCTGCAGGTGATTTCCGTTTTCGTCGAGCATAGCGCGAACACGTCCGTAAGAAGTGCCTGCAACAATAGAATCGCCAACGTGAAGAGTACCCTGCTGCACCAAAACAGTAGCAACAGCACCACGACCCTTGTCGAGTCGAGCCTCAATAGTTGCGCCGCGAGCGTCCATATTTGGATTTGCTTTAGGATCAAGCTCAGCGTCTGCAGTAAGAAGCACAGCTTCAAGAAGCTTATTGACGTTAGTGCCCTGCTTTGCGGAAATATCCACAAACATGGTGTCGCCGCCGTACTCTTCAGCAACCAAACCGTATTCTGTAAGCTGACCGCGAACCTTGTCTGGGTTAGCACCTTCAACATCAATCTTGTTCACAGCCACAACAATTGGCACGTGAGCCGCTTGAGCGTGGTTAATAGCTTCAACAGTCTGAGGCATAACACCGTCGTCTGCTGCAACAACAAGAATAGCAACGTCAGTAAGCTCAGCACCACGAGCACGCATAGCAGTAAACGCTTCGTGACCTGGAGTATCGAGGAATGTAATCTTACGAGGCTTACCCTCAAGATTTACAGTTACCTGATAAGCGCCGATTCGCTGCGTAATACCGCCAGCTTCGCGATCGATAACATTCGACTTACGGATGGTGTCAAGCAAACGAGTTTTACCGTGATCAACGTGACCCATAACGGTAACAACAGGTGGACGAGATTGCAAATCGTCATCTTCCTGCAACTCTTCTTCGTCCAAATCAATATCGAATTGCTGCAAAAGCTCTTTATCTTCTTCTTCAGCAGAAACAATATTGATATTCCAGCCGATCTCTTCACCCAAAATTTGGAATGTCGACTCATCCAAGGACTGTGTAGCTGTTGCCATTTCTCCCAAGTGGAAGAGCACAGTTACCAAAGCTGCTGGATTGACATCAATTTTTTCTGCCAAGTCAGAAAGAGTTGCACCCTGACGCAAACGAATAGTAGCGCCGTTACCAGAAGGAATGCGCACGCCACCAATAACTGGTGCTTTAAGCTCTTCGTATTCACGACGCTTAGCTAAACGATTCTTACGAGCCTTAGAAGACTTGCCTCCCTGACGGCCGAATGCACCTGCAGCGCCTGCTCTACCGCGACCGCCGCCGCGAGATGGACCACCGTTTGGAGCACCAGCTGCTGCAGCCTGGAAAGTTGCAGCTTGATTTGCATTAAAGCGCGATTCTGCAGACGGCCTGCTATTTGAAGAGCCAGAGCCATTAGATGCGCCGCCGCGACGCTGACCTGACCACTGAGAACGCCCAGCTCCTTGGTTAGAGCGAGCGCCGCGAGAACGATTTCCGCCACGTTCACCGCGCGCACCATTTGCGTTACCAGCTCCACCCTGGCCTGGACGGCCACCGCGGCCATCTTTAGCGCCTGGACGAGACATCGGGTGAGGACGAGGAATATCTCCAGGGGTAGGAGAATGCATGCCCTGCTTACGACTAAACGGATTATTACCAGGACGAGGGGTTGCATTACCTGCTCCTTGAGCACCCTGATGCGGGCGCGGACGAGGAGGCATCTGCGTATGATTCTCGCGATTCTCACGGTTTTCACCACGACGCTCTGCATTCTTTGATTCGCCAGAAGAAGATGGACGAGGATTATGATTTGCGCGAGAGTGATTTGCTTCAGACTTTGGTGAGGCCTTAGAAGCTGCAGAACGTTCGGATTGCTCCGAATTTTGATTGCCTGCAGCGCGTTTTTGAGATTCAGCCTGAGACTTAGCTTTTGGCGCAGAAGGTTTTGCAGCACCAGAAGGTTTTACAGACTGATTTGCAGACTGATTTGCAGACTGATTTGCAGCTTGCTTTGAAGCTGTAGTTGCAGCAGGATTTGCAGCAGCCTTAGCAGGCTTGCTACCTGACTTGTTACCTGCTTGATTTCCTTCAGCTGCAAGCGCCGCCTGCAAACGACGCACTACTGGAGCCTCAACTGTTGAAGAAGCGGACTTAACAAATTCGCCCATGCCCTTCAAACGCTCCAACACGGTTTTACTGTCTACACCAAATTCTTTGGCCAGTTCATACACGCGCTTTTTAACCACTCAGTGTTCTCCTCTGTCTGTGGCAGCGCTAGCACACGCGGCCACTTTACATTATTGCGAGCTTATTATTTATTATCGTGCGATATATCATCGTGCGACCATGATCTTGTACCTCGTCTTGTGCAGGACGATGCTACTGCTTTTTCGCCCAGATTCCAGCTTTCAGCATACTCGAAACGTTGGATTGGTGCGAGTGTCGCCACTACTAAAGATTATGCGTTTTGACCTTGAGCTGCAGCAACTTTCTTATCATGCTCTTCTTGAGACTCAATGCCAATCTTCCAACCAGTCAGCTTTGCAGCCAAACGAGCATTCTGACCTTCCTTGCCAATAGCAAGAGAAAGCTGAGCATCATGAATAAACGCAACAGCAGTCTGATTTTTTTCGCTAACTACCTGCACCTGCGTAACAGTTGCTGGAGAAAGCGCGGCGGCAACAAACTTCGCTGGGTCATCCGACCAATCGACAATATCAATCTTTTCTTGACCCAAATTTTCCATTACCGCACGCACCCTAGAGCCTCCAGGACCAATCAAAGCTCCCTTTGGATTAACGCCCTCAGAGTTAGCGCGTACAGCAATCTTTGTGCGAGCTCCAGCCTCTCGAGCAATCGCCATAATCGAAACAGCGCCAGAAACAAGCTCTGGAACCTCACGCTCAAAAAGACGACGAACAAGCTCAGGATGCGACCTAGAAACCACAATTTCTGGTCCGCGAAGACCACGCGCAACATTTACAACATATACGCGAATACGCTCACCATGGCGGTAACGTTCACCTGGAACCTGCTCACGGCGAGGCAAAATCGCTTCAACATCTCCGACAGCAACGTGAATATTAGTAGTATCTTTGGCATCTTGCTGAATAATTCCGTTAATCAGCTTGCCTTTCTGACCAGAAAAAGCACCAAATACGCGATCATCTTCAGCCTTACGGAAGATTTGGCTAATAACTTGGCGGGCTGTTGCCGCAGCAAGACGACCAAAATCGCGAGGAGTATCGTCGTACTCTTCTCCCAGCGTTGGAGCCGGATACGGGTTATCTTCAGTAGGCTTACCAGGAATTTCATCCCTAGCCCACACAGTGAACGAACCTGCACGTTCATCCAGTTCAACTCGCACATGCTTTGCAGGATGAGCGGTTTTCATATACGCAAGACGCAAGGCCTCGGCGAGCGCCTCGTCCAGCTCCTCGGCATTAATCCCCTGCTGTGCCGCAAGCTGATGCATTCCCGCCAAATCCAATTCCATCGCGCACGTCCTCTCGTTATAACGCATTCATTTATGATTATTATTTTTGCAACCGTTTTGCCTTCTGATATAGCATTTATAATCAGATTTGCTTTAAGTTGCAGACAAGCCAACACCTTACTGAATTAATACAGTCGATATTGGTCACAGTCAGTGGCTATTTTAGTAGATTATGCAGACACTTTATGTTTTGTTAAAAGCCGTGCGTACTAACGCAAAGCGCAGCATAAAAATTGCGCTTAAGATTTTCGTTTGTGCTTTATTGACGCCTACGCTAGTTTTCACTCTAGCATCTTGCGGCACATTGCAAAACATTCACGTAGATCATACTGTAAAATCTACTTCTGGCGAAAATATTTGCGCAAAAGCCTACCGTTTAGCGCAAAAAAATCAACAATTTATTGAAAATAACGTAAATAATGTATCTACTTCAGACTTGGAATCTTCCGCAAAAGAATGGGAAACTGTAGCACAACAATGCCCAGGAAGATTAAGCGAAAGTATTGTTTATAGCGCTAAAGCAAAATGGGAAATATTATCTAAAGAATCTGGAAACAATAAGTCAAAAATCGCCGAAGAGATTGCTGGCACAAGCGATGAGGAAAATGCTGACGAAAGCGCAGAAAACCAAGAGAATACTGCAAACACAGAAAACCAAGAAAACCCAGAATCTTCAATAACTCATCAACTAGAGCGTAACGCTTATATACAATTTACAAAAACAGTAAAGCATTACAACAATTTTCAATGGACACATCACCCTTTGGCCAGCGCAGCAGCTGCAGAAGATCAGCTAGCGTTTATACTACAAACTTTAGCCGCAAAAAAAGTTCCAGGACTGCCGTTGGAATATAGCGATATGGCATCAACGAATGCTCAAACTTTTATGAACGCATCCGGAAAAGGCGATGATTTGCGCAAAAAAATATATGAGATTCCATCCGACGCTCTTGAAAGTGGAAAAGCGCAAGATAAGGCAAGCGGAAAAGATTTGCCGATTGCAGCCATAGCTTATATGGATTGCGCACGAACTGAACTTACTGCTTTTAATCAAATAATAGTTATTGAAGAAAATAAAACTAAAAGCGCGTCAAAAAACAATCGCGACGAAACAAGCTACGAATACTCTGCTGTTCAAGCGCATAAGGCTTTTAAAGATGCTGTAATAAAGCTGATTACTTCCAGATTATTGCGCGCCTACGCTCTAGGCTACCCAACAGAGACAAATTTGGTTTTGAAATAGTATAATTTTGTATGGTCTCCAATAGAGGTATAACTAATGTCGTTACTACATTATTTTAAACATACACTGTCTAATCGCTTATCAGAGCAAGCTAAAAAACGTATTCGTAAATATATTACTGTTTTTATTGTTTCGTATATGATTTTACTTTTGTTATCATATATACTTCTTGAACATGAGGAATCAGTTTGTGAATATGCTGTAGTAAATGCAAATTCCACTGCATCTGTTGTTGAAGATATAGAAGAATCTAAATCATTGCAAAAATACGTTAAATTAGTTAGAAAGAGAAAAACACCTAATTTTGATGAAAAAAATACTTGTCCAAGAAGTATTTTTATTTGGGATGTAATTGGACGATGGCTATATCTTCGTAGATATACCAATGAATTGCAGATATCTACTATGGACGACTTAGATTGGATTAGTTCCGTATTAGAGAAAGAATCACAAGCAAATGAAAATAAAGTTTATTAAACTAAATGTCATATAATCTAAAAATGCAGCAACACAAACCTAACACACTAGCCTGCCCTGCCTTCGCCAATCGAGACGAAGGCAGACCTCGCTTTCACTGAAAGTGAAGTGCACTTTCAGTTTTGAGAAAGCTCGGCAAATAAAAAAGCCTAAAGCAATTTACATGCTTTAGGCTTGGTTAATTCGCGGATGAAGCGAGATTCGAACTCGCGGAGGATTTTACCCTCACACGCTTTCGAGGCGTGCTCCTTAGACCGCTCGGACATTCATCCACTTGCGATTCGCGCAACAAAATCGCGCACAAACGCAACTTTTCAATTGTAAACCATGGCGCGAATATAAAATTATGGCGAGTTGAAACGCTATAACTCAGCAGAATCACGGCGAGCGCGAATCTTTTCCGCACGCTCCGCAAGCTCATCATCTGGCGGATACGCCACATATTCCAAAGTCAAACCTTGCGGCGCAATAGGGCCTGTAGAACCTTCACGAATCGGCGTATTAATCTTCTCAACAAACCAATCAAGCGTGCGCTTACCACGCCCAATCTGCACGCAAGCCTGCACAAGCGAGCGCACCATATTGTGAGCGAAAGCATCAGCAACAATAGTAAACTCAAGCAAACCCTGCTCAACAGTCGGCACGCAGCCAGTTTTAAGCTTAACGCGCACGTCATTAGCACGCGTTCCCACACGTTCCCAACAAGCACTCTTTACATCGCGAATAGTAGTGCCACCAGGATTAGGGCGAGCAAAAGATCCAAAATCGTGAAGGCCAATCATAAGCCCAGCAGCCTGGTTCATTGCATCAACATCCAAAGCATCGTCAAGTTTCAAAACAAAACCACGCATACGAGGGTCATAATCACAATAATCAGAAGCGTCGCAAATACGATACACATACGTGCGCTCCAACGCAGAAAAGCGCGCATCAAAACCAATGGGAGCAACACTAACCTTATGCAACGAAATATCTTGCGACAAAACATGCTTAAGCCGGTACTCGAGCGCGCAAACACCGTCCAATCCAGTATGCCCTACGCATCGCAGCAAAGTTTCTTCACAAACATCAAGATGACAAACCTGATGCGACGCATGCACGCCCGTATCCGTACGTCCAGCCACAGTAAGGCGCAGCGGCTCAGCAGCATCCCCTTCTGGCACACGCAATACTGTATGCAAAGCCCCCTCAATTTCACCTTGCACAGTTCGCAAAGTAGGCTGCTTAGCCCAACCGTAAAATCCGCCACCATCGTAAGCTAAATCTAAGCGAAGTCGCATTCAAAACCTTTCCAAACAGACTTTACACTAGCTTTTTTTATCCGAAGAGCTGCCGCCCGCAAGCGCAAAAGCACTCATAACACTACGAATAAGCTCGTAAGTTTTTGAATCCATATGCATTGCAATCTTCAATAATTTAGGAACAACCTCCGACCAATGAGAAGACATTTCATCAAAAGTTGGGTAACCTAAACTGCTAAAAATGCTGTAAACGCTGTCAATTCTGCGCTTTCGCTCCTCAAATGGCAGATTCATCATCCACTCGTTTGCAGCCTTAGAAACGGCCAGAGCGCGCGGGGTTACGCAATCACAGTAGTCAAAATCACCATTTTTAATCTGCCAATACATGCCAAAATGTTGCATTAATCCAATCGAATCGGCAAATGTAACCTTATATGGCACTCCCGTATCCATAATCAATCCAATAAAGGCAGACTGCGGAACTACTTTTTCAATACGACTTGAAACATTCGCAAAAACGCTTGTATCCACTACATCAGACGCAAAACCAGGTCCGTCCATAGAATAAATTTTTGATACAAGATCACCTAGTTTTTGACTTGTAGCATCTAAGCGCATAGCCGCATAAGCAGCCATGTTCCCACCTTTTGAATGACCGACAACAATAATATTTGGATTATTTTGCGCATCTACGGAAGATTTTGAAAAGCGGGCAAAAAGTTTGTTCGCAAAAATTTTATTAAAGAAGTTTTTATTAGAATAACGTTTGCTATATCTTTGCGCTACAGAAGTCAAATATTCAGCAGCAGATTCTTGCGCTGGCACTGGGCAGCGGAAAGCCATGTTGAAATCTTCTTTCCACCCAACAAGCGTACTGTCAGTGCCGCGATACGCAACAACAAGAGTATGAGGATTATCAATCCCCTCGCAATTGCTAAGATCAAAAGTAACTCCAGCAAACTGCTGCTCTAATGATTCGTCAATATTTGATTCATCAAACCTCTCAAGATACTCCCCTACGCGAATTCCCCTATACCTAGGGCTGGAAGCGACAGCAAGAAGCAGCTTCCTACGGAATTTATCTACTTTAGGAGACCCAGAAGCAAACATTGACGAATATTCTTCTATTCTAAGCAATTCGTTAATAGATACAGTAGAAATATTCTTTGGATTATCGCAATATTTTGGCACGTACGTTGGCATATTTATATAAGATAGCTCGCACAAAATCAGCGCATCTACGGCATTAAACTTGCGCTGAGCGAAGGTAGAGAAATCGTTGCGCAACAAATCAATAACATTCGACATAATTCAATAATAATACAAATAAAAAACGAGCCGAGGAAATCCTCGACTCGTTTTAGCAATTCTTTCAAGAAGCGAATTTACGCTTAACTTTAAGATTTACTTTACCGATGCGTAAAGCTGAAATGCTGACTACTCGGCAGCTTCTTCTTTAGCTGCTACCTTAGTAGCTGCTTCAGCTTCCTTCACAACAGCCTTCTTTGGGCTTACTGGCTCAGTTACAAGCTCAATAATTGCCTGAGGAGCGGTATCGCCACGACGTGGAGCAATCTTCACGATGCGGGTGTAGCCGCCTTCACGCTGCTTCATCTGCTCAGCAATCTGAGTGAAAAGAACGTGAACCACGGACTTGTTGCGAATCACGCGCAACACGCGACGACGCGAATGCAAATCGCCACGCTTAGCGAATGAAATCAAACGCTCAGCAAGCGGACGAAGACGCTTTGCCTTTGGCAACGTCGTCACAATACGACCGTGCTGGAAGAGGCTGGTCGCCATGTTGGCCAGCATCAGGCGCTCATGAGCCGGGCTAGAAGCCAGACGAGGGCCTTGTTTCGGTGTAGGCATTATTACTCCTTATTGTCGCAATTGCCGAAAACTCAGGTGGGCATCAACCCGAACATCCGAATTTTACGACGATTGCAGGTGAATTCTACTCGTCTTCAGGCGAGAAGAAAGTGCCACCTTCGAGATTATTGGCGTCGAAGCCAATCGGCGAAGCCTTCAAAGACAGACCCATGGACTGCAACTTCTCTTTGACCTCATCGATGGATTTCATGCCGAAATTACGAATATCGAGCAAATCCTGCTCAGTGTGAACTACCAATTCGCCGACTGTATGAATACCCTCGCGCTTCAAGCAGTTGTAGCTGCGCTGGGTAAGATTCATTTCTTCAATCGGTATAGCCAGCTGGGAATCAGATTCCTCACGCATTGGCGCTGGACCAACTTCAACACCTTCAGCTTCAAGATTAAGCTCACGGCAAAGGCCGAAAAGCTCAACCAAGGTTGAACCTGCGGACGCAACAGCATCGCGCGGTGTAATAGCTGGCTTGGTTTCCACATCCAGGATGAGCTTATCGAAGTCCGTGCGCTGTTCCACGCGGGTAGCTTCGACCTTATAGCTCACCTTCAAAACTGGCGAGTAGATCGAATCCACAGGAATGCGGCCGATTTCGCTGTTCTCCTGCTTGTTCATCTGAGCTGGTACGTAGCCGCGACCGCGTTCAACAGTAAACTCAATTTCAAGTTCACCATCTTCAGCAAGTGTAGCAATATGCAATTCAGGGTTGGCAATAGTAACGCCAGCCGGAGGAGTAATGTCTCCAGCGGTTGCTTCACCTTTACCATTCTTGCGCAGATACATCACTACAGGCTCGTCGTACTCACTAGTGAGCACGATGCCCTTGATGTTCAGCAGAATTTCAGTGACATCTTCTTCAACACCTGGCAGAGTCGTAAACTCATGCAAAGCTCCGGAAATGCGTACCGAAGTAACGGCAGCACCTGGAATGGAGCTCAACAAGGTACGACGCAGCGAATTGCCGAGAGTGTAGCCAAAACCTGGTTCCAACGGCTCAATAGTAAAGCGAGAACGCTGGGGATTCAGTGATTCCTCGGTAAGTGTCGGACGCTGTGCGATAAGCACTTTGGTATCCTTTCAGCTTCTGGTCGGTGGTGCACTCGCCGCCCATAAGCGGGTTGGATGGATGGATTCGTAAGAGTGCTCAGACGCGGCGACGCTTTGGTGGGCGTACGCCGTTATGCGCTTGCGGGGTAACGTCGGTAATAGAACCAACTTCGAGACCCGCGGACTGGAGGGAACGGATAGCGGTTTCACGACCGGAACCTGGACCCTTAACAAACACGTCGACCTTCTTAAGGCCATGCTCCATTGCCTTACGAGCGGCAGACTCAGCAGCCATACCTGCAGCGTAAGGAGTCGACTTACGGGAACCCTTAAAGCCGACGTCACCACCGGAAGCCCAGGAAAGGACTGCACCGGATGGATCGGTGATGGAGATAATCGTGTTATTGAATGTTGATTTAATATGCGCCTGCCCAACCGGCACCGACTTGCGGTCCCGGCGACGCGGCTTGCGCGAGGCTTGCTTTGCAGCTGCCATTGACCCTCGTTTCCTAATGACGAATGAGTTGGTATGTCTAGACGATGGAAATGTATCCGTGGCCTAGAGCCGACCACCGACTACTATCGGGTGGCCTTCTTCTTCCCGGCGACAGTACGCTTCGGGCCCTTACGGGTACGAGCATTAGTCTTGGTACGCTGACCACGCACAGGAAGACCCTTGCGATGACGCTGGCCTTGATAGCAGTTGATCTGAATCTTACGACGGATGTCTGCGTCAATTTCACGACGCAAATCGCCCTCGATCTTGTAATTAGCCTCGAGATAATCACGCAAGGTGATCAGCTGTTCATCCGTAAGATCCTTGACGCGAGTGTCCGGATTCACACCGGTCGCGGCAAGCGTTTCCTTAGCGCGAGTGCGGCCAACACCAAAAATGTAGGTGAGGGCAATCTCAATGCGCTTCTCATTGGGAATATCTACTCCGGCAAGACGTGCCATTGTAATTCCTTTACTGTTACGCAGGTCGTGCACCAAGTCTTCCGCATTATTAGATGCGGCCTGGGCCTGCGCACCCAGGGTTCAGCTTCTGCTGTGACTTAGCGCCTTATTCTTTGTATTCCGCGATGGAAATCTGCTCAGCCCTGACGCTGCTTATGACGTGGGTTAATGCAGATCACCATGACGCGGCCGTGACGGCGGATCACGCGGCAGTTTTCGCAGATCCTCTTCACGCTAGGGCTGACCTTCATGGTTTTCCTTTGCTTGTACCTTTACTTATAACGGTACGTAATACGTCCACGGTTCAGATCGTATGGACTCATCTCCAGCACTACACGATCCTGCGGAAGAATGCGGATATAATTCTTGCGCATTTTTCCGGAAATCGTAGCTAGAACGATGTGCTCATTCTCGAGCTGAACGCGAAACATCGCATTCGGCAGTGCTTCGACTACCTTGCCTTCGACTTCAATCACACCGTCTTTTGCCATGAGCCTCGTTCCGATCCTTGGGCATACTACTTCGCGCATCCGAAGACACGCCAATCTTCTATATTACAGTAAATGCGCCCTATACAACACTCGGCGTGTCGCATAGGGCGCATTTCTCACACAAACCTGACTGTAATAAATCAGTCTAGTATTATTGTTCTACTGCTATTAGTTTAGCGATTCAATGATGCGATTATTAATTTCTTTAATATCGCCAACACCATCAACTTCAACTAACTGACCGCGGCTATCGTAAATATCAAGAAGCGGAGCAGTTTCTTTTTCGTATGTTTCCAAACGCTTAGCAATAACTTCTGGAGTATCGTCAGAACGACCCTGCTCTACTGCGCGCTTCTGCATGCGCTCGAGCAAAACCTCACGCTCAGCCTCTAAAGCCACAACGTGGTCGAGCGGAGTTGAAAGTTCTTCCAACATTAAATCCAAAGCCTGAACCTGGGAAGCGTTGCGAGGATAACCGTCGAGAATCCAGCCATTCTTAGCATCATCTTGTGCAAGACGATCCTTAACAATGCTGTTTGTCAGCTCATCTGGAACCAACTCGCCCTTGTCAAGATAAACCTGCACTTGCTTGCCAAGCTCAGTCTGATTTTTTAAGTTATAGCGGAAAATATCACCAGTAGAAATTGCTGGAATATTGTAATGCTCGCTTAACAAAGCAGCCTGAGTGCCCTTGCCAACGCCCTGAGGACCCATAATCAGCAATCGCATATTCATCTCCTTGATTCTTCACAAATTATTTTATTTACTTAGATACTTGCTTTTGATTTTCGTGATTGAACAAGAAACCAGCATACTGGAACTGTTCAGTCTGAGCCTTTGCCTGACGCAAAGTATCCAAACCTACGCCAGCAATAATCAGAATTGTTGTACCGCCGAATGGCAACTTTGTATTCAAGTGCAAAGCCATAATCAAAACGGTAGGAATCAAAGCAACGAAAAGCAAATAAATAGCGCCGACAGTGTTAAGCCTGTTCATAACATAGCTCAAGTAGTTGCTAGTTGCGCTACCGGCACGGATTCCAGGAATAAATCCGCCATACTCTTTCATGTTATCTGCAGTTTCATCCGTATTAAAAGTAATCTCGGTGTAGAAGAAGCAGAAGAACACAATCATCACAGTGTATAGGGCAATATACCAAGCAGACGTGGAATTTGCCAAATTGTTCTCAATCCACTGTACCCAAGGCTTGCTCTTATCTCCGAACTGGGCAATAAGAGTAGGAACAGCAAGAATAGAAGAAGCAAAGATTGGTGGAATAACACCGCTCATATTAATCTTCAACGGCAAATAAGTGGAAGATCCGCCGTACATCTTTCGACCAATCATGCGACGAGTGTACTGCACAGGAATACGACGCTGTGCAAGTTCCACAAAGTCAACGAAAACAAGAATTACAAGAAGCACACCACCAACGATGGAGAACTTAGTCCAATCACCATCAGAACCGTTAGTACCCCAACCAATATCCCAAAGCTTTGGCAAGAAGCCGGAGCAAATAGACATAAAGATTAAGACGGACATACCTTGGCCGATGCCCTTATCTGTAATAAGCTCTGCCATCCACATAATTAAACCAGTGCCGCCGGTCATAATCAAAACCATTACAACCAAGCTCCAGAAGCCACCATCTGGAATAACCTGACCGCACTGATAATTAAACAAAGCGCCTGAACGAGCAGTTACCAAAATTGTTGTTGACTGCAAAACAGCCAAACCAATAGTTAAGTAACGAGTGTACTGCGTAAGCTTTGTCTCGCCAGACTGACCTTCCTTATGCAACGCTTCGAAGCGAGGAATAACAACGCGAAGAAGCTGAATCACAATGGAAGCTGTAATGTAAGGCATTACACCCAAAGCAAAGATGGAAAGCTGCAGCAGCGAGCCGCCGGAGAACAAGTTGACCAACCCAATAAAGTTCTCTTTTGACGAAGCCAGCTTAGTTGTGCAATCACTAATTACTTTATAGTCAACACCTGGAATCGGAATAAACGAACCGATACGGTAGATGATAATCATAGCGAAGACGAAGAGGATCTTATTCCTCAACTCCTTCGTCCTGAAGGCCTGGATTAACGTTTTCACCTGGGTCTTCCTCCCTTTTTTCGCGCACTCCTAGGCGCAACAGTGCAAAAAACAAACTCTGAGGCAATAGTGTAACTCACGGTGCATACTGAAACAGATTATTGGTGAGTTTTGTCGATAAAAATAGTCCCCCTAGACAATGCTAGAGGGACTATCTACAGCTTTATAACTGCATCAAGCTTAAAGTAGTTCTAACTACTCTTCGCTGATGGAGCCGCCTTGAGCTTCAACCTTTGCCTTAGCAGAAGCAGAAGCCTTCATACCCTTCAAGTTCAAAGCAACAGTCAATTCACCATCGCCCAAAACCTTAACTGGGTAACCATCGCGCACGGCGCCCTTTGCAATAAGGTCAGCTACAGTAACTTCGCCACCCTTTGGGAAGAGTTCAGCGAGAGCTGCAACGTTAACGACCTGGAACTCCTTCTTGAAAGGACTCTTGAATCCACGCAACTTAGGCAAGCGCATGTAAAGTGGAAGCTGGCCACCTTCGAAGCCAGGACGAACCTGATAACGCTTCTTTGTGCCCTTGTCACCACGACCCGAGGTCTTACCCTTGGAGCCTTCACCACGGCCTACGCGGATGCGATCCTTCTTAGCTCCTGGAGCTGGACGCAATGTGTGCATATGCAGCATTGGTTCTTCGTTAGCCATAATCAGTCGACCTCCTCGACGCTCACCAGGTGGCGCACGGCCATGACCAAGCCACGATTGACGGGGGTGTCTTCACGAACTACGCTGTGACCAATCTTATGAAGGCCGAGCGTATGAACATTCGCGCGCTGGCGCTCAGTGGTATGAACCAAACCGTGCACCAGAGTGATCTTCAAATTAGACATCACTCACCATCCTTTGCTTCAGCTGCCTTGGCGGCCTGAGCTTCTTCGCGAGCCTTGCGAGCTTCGGCAATGCCGGCAGCGCGCTCACGGAGCAAAGCATCAGGAGCAACTTCCTCAAGAGAAAGACCACGACGAGCAGAAATCTCTTCTGGCTCTTCGAGCTTCTTCAAAGCGTCCACAGTAGCGCGCACCACGTTTACAGCGGTCGCAGAACCCATGGACTTGGTGAGGATATCTGTAATGCCAGCGCACTCCATAACAGCACGCACAGCACCACCAGCGATTACACCAGTACCTGGAGCAGCTGGACGAAGCAACACGGTACCAGCAGCATCGTGACCGAGCACTGGATGAGTGACGGTACCACGAATACGTGGGACAGTGAACATATGCTTCTTAGCGTCAAGCTGACCCTTAGCGATAGCTGCTGGAACTTCACGAGACTTGCCGTAACCAACACCAACAGTGCCCTTACCGTCGCCCACAACAACAAGTGCTGCAAAGCTGAAGGTACGACCACCCTTGTGGGTCTTGGAAACACGGTTAATAGTAACTACGCGATCCAGAAGCTCTTCGCCGCGGTTTTCTTCACGACGGTTACGACGCTCGCCGCGCTTACCCTCGCCCTTATTACGGCGAGAACGACGATCATCGTTGCGTTCCTCAGCGGATGCCTGAGTGTTCTGAGTTTCTTCAGCCACTTGGGTTTCCTTTTCGTTGTCGCTCACAGTGCTAGACCTCCCTGACGGGCGCCTTCAGCTACTGCTGCGACGCGACCATGATATTTGTTACCGCCACGGTCGAAGACTACAGCGGTGATGCCCGCTTCCTTCGCCTTAGCCGCTACTAATTCGCCAACCTTGGTTGCAGCTTCAGTCTTCGTACCGGTGAAACCAGCGAAGTCAGCTGTCAAAGTGGAAGCGCTTACCAAAGTAATACCCTTGGTATCGTCCACAATCTGAGCAACCATGTGACGGTTAGAACGAGAAACAACTAAACGAGGACGTTCAGATGTGCCAGCAATTCGCTTACGAAGACGGGCGTGACGACGCAAACGTGCGACTTTGGTACCCTTACCGAAAATCTTAACGCTCATATCACTTACCAGCCTTTCCAGCCTTGCGCAGGATACGTTCATCGGTGTACTTAATACCCTTACCCTTGTAAGGTTCTGGAGCACGAAGCTTGCGGATGTTAGCAGCAACCTGGCCAACAGCCTGCTTATCAGTGCCCTTAACGATTACCTGGTTAGGATTTGGCAACTCGAACTCAATACCTGCCGGTGGTTGAACGGTAATAGTGTGAGAATAACCGAGCGAGAACTCAATGCCCTTGCCCTTCATTACTGCACGATAACCGGTACCGACAATATCCAAAGTCTTGGTGTAGCCTTCGTGCACACCCTTAACCATGGAAGCAACAATTGCGCGAGCCAAGCCGTGCTTTGCACGAGTTGGACGCAAATCGTCAGCTGGAGTCAAAACAATCTGATTCTCAGCAACTTCCGCGGTAATACCCTCTGGAATTACATAGGAGTCAGAACCCTTAGCGCCCTTGACGCTGAAGGACTGACCTTCAATCTTTACTTCCACGCCTTGAGGAATGTCGACGGGGAGCTTACCAATATGCGATGCCATCTTCAGCTCTCCTTTCTCACCATACGTAGGCGACAATTTCGCCGCCAATGCCTCGGTCGAGGCATTCCTTCTGAGTCAACAATCCCGAGCTGGTCGAGATAATAGCGATACCGAGACCACCAAGAGGCATTGGCAAAGCATCAGACTTAGCGTAACGACGCAAGCCTGGCTTAGAAATGCGCTTGATGCCCTGGATAGAACGCTGGCCATTGGAGCCATACTTCAACGTAATTTCCAACGTCTGTCCAACCTTAGCTTCCTTAGCAGCGAAGTCCTTAATATAGCCTTCGTGCTTAAGGATCTCGGCGATATTCGCCTTGAACTTGGAGTACGGCATTTCCACGGTATCGTGCTTTGCCGCGCTCGCGTTACGCAGACGTGTCAACATGTCTGCGATTGGATCTGTCATTGTCATGTGGGCTAACGCCCTTTCTCGCCGTGGTTTCCACCGCCTCTATATAAGACCTTTGTCTTTAGGCAGTGGACCTTCAGCGTCGATATTTACCAACTGGACTTCGTAACACCCGGCAACTCACCGCGATGAGCCTTCTCACGAAGGCAAATGCGGCACAGACCGAACTTGCGATACACGGAGTGAGGACGACCACAAACCTGGCAACGCGTATAAGCGCGTACCTTGAACTTCGGCTTAGCGGCCGCCTTGTTTTTCAGAGCGGTTTTTGCCATTTCAGTTCTCCTTGAATGGGAAACCGAGGTGCTTAAGCAAAGACTTGGCCTCCACATCGTCCTTGGTGGTAGTCACCACGGTGATGTCCATACCACGCTGATGATCAATCGAGTCAGGATCAATCTCATGGAACATAGACTGTTCCGTAAGACCGAAGTTGTAATTACCCTGACCGTCAAACTGGTTGCCGTTAATACCACGGAAATCGCGGATACGAGGCAAAGCCAGAGTAAGCAAACGATCCAAGAATTCCCACATACGATCGCCACGAAGGGTTACGTAAGCACCGATAGCCTGGCCTTCGCGCAAATGGAACTGTGCGACAGACTTCTTTGCCTTAGTGACCTTTGGCTTCTGGCCGGTGATCAAAGTGAGATCCTTAATCGCACCTTCGATGAGCTTGGAATCACGTGCTGCAGCGCCGACGCCCATAGAGACGACAACCTTCTGTACACGAGCCACCTGCATAGGATTGGTGTGGCCAAATTCCTTCTCCAAGGCTGGAACGATTTCATCCTTGTATTGTTGCTTTAAGCGCGGAGTTGCCGGCAACTCAACTGTAGTATCGGTCATGCCAGCTCCTTTCCGGACTTCTTGGCGACACGCACGCGCACGGTCTTAACCTTGCCGTCACGAGCCTCTTGCTTAACAATCACGCCGACGCGAGTAGGCTGCTTGGTTTCTGGATCAATAACCATCACGTTAGAGCGATGGATTGGAGCCTCAACCGAAACAATGCCCGACTGCTGACCCTGCTGGGTGGCGCGAACGTGCTTCTTAACGACCTGAACGCCTTCTACGACTAAACGGTCGTCGGCAAGTACGCGAAGTACTTTGCCTTCCTTACCGCGATCCTTACCGCGGATAACCTTCACCTGGTCGCCGGACTTAATCTTGGCTACCATATCAGATCACCTCCGGGGCAAGGGACACAATCTTCATGAAGTGCTGATCACGCAATTCACGACCGACTGGTCCGAAGATACGAGTGCCTTTTGGTTCACGGCCAGAGCCGAGAATGACGGCGGCGTTCTCATCGAACTTAATATAGGAACCATCGACACGGCGATGTTCCTTGACAGTACGGACGACGACAGCCTTAACTACGTCGCCTTTCTTGACCGACCCGCCAGGGATCGCGTCCTTGACGGAGGCGACGATGATGTCGCCGATGCCGGCATAGCGTCGCTTCGATCCACCGAGCACGCGGATGGCAAGTAATTCCTTAGCACCCGTGTTGTCGGCGACATGAAGCCGCGTTTCCTGCTGAATCATTGATTCTCCTTAGCCGAGCTGGTTCTCCCCACTCACCTGTGCCTGCCCAAAGAACAGACACAGGTGAAGCGCGGAGCCTTGCCGAACTTGTTTACTTGGCGCGCTCGATAATCGAGTCGAGACGCCAACGCTTGGTCTTGCTCAGGGGCCGAGTTTCCATAATACTCACGAGGTCGCCAATATGTGCCTCGTTGTGTTCATCATGGGCTTTGACCTTGCGGGTGGAGCGAACGACTTTACCGTAAAGCGGGTGTGTCGAACGCTGCTCCAGCTCAACGGCAATCGTCTTGTCCATGGCCTCGGACACGACGTAGCCGCGACGAACCTTGCGGAAGTTGCGCTCTTGGTTCTCAGCCATGCTTACTTCTCCTTGACCTCAGTGGCGCCAGGCTCTTGGCTGATGCCGAGTTCACGCTCACGCAGGACAGTATACATCCTGGCTATGTCGTGCTTGACCGCCTTGAGGCGAGCGCTGTTTTCAAGTTGACCAGTTGCTGCCTGGAAGCGCAAGTTAAAAAGCTCTTCCTTGGACTTCTTCAAGAAGCCTTCAATTTCAGCATTGGTCTTCTCGTTCAAATTCTTGATGGTGTAGTCTGCAGTTCCGACTGGCATCAGATGTCACCGCCTTCACGCGCAATAACGCGGCATTTCATTGGGAGCTTATCGATAGCGCGGCGCAAAGCCTCGCGAGCGATGTCCTCAGAAACACCACCGATCTCGAACATTACGCGTCCTGGGTGGATGTTGGCAATCCAGAATTCTGGAGCACCCTTACCGGAACCCATTCGCGCACCAAGCGGGTGCTTGGTTAATGGACGATCTGGGAAGATCGTAATCCACACACGACCGCCACGCTTAATGTAGCGGGTCATTGCGATACGAGCTGCCTCGATCTGTCGGTTAGTGATGTAGGCCGGAGCCAGCGCCTGAATACCGAAATCGCCGAAAGCAATCTCGGTGCCACCCTTAGACATGCCGCTACGGGTAGGACGGTGCTGCTTACGATATTTAGTCCTCTTTGGGATAAGCATCTGCTCACTCCTTCGTTTCCGTTGCGGCAGGAGCTTCAGCAGCTGCAGCTTCAGCTGGCTTTTCAGCCTGTGCTTCAGCAGCCTTCTGCTGGTTAGCAGGACGTGCGCCACGACGTGGACGACGATCGCCACGACGGCCTTCACGCTTACCCTGCTGAGCCTGCTGCTCTTCAAACTCACGCTCGGTCATATCACCCTTGTAAATCCAGACCTTAACGCCAATACGGCCGTAAGTGGTCTTAGCTTCAAAGAAGCCATAATCAATAAGGGCACGAAGGGTCTGCAGTGGAACGCGACCCTCACGATAGAACTCAGAACGGCTCATTTCGGCGCCACCAAGACGACCGGAGAGCTTAATACGAATACCCTTGGCACCAGCGCGCATAGCATCCTGCTGTGCTTTACGCATAGCACGACGGAATGTAACGCGGTTTGTCAACTGTTCCGCAATTCCCTGAGCAACCAACTGAGCGTCAAGTGCAGCATTCTTCACCTCAAAGATGTTGAGCTGTACTTGCTTGCCTGTGAGCTTCTCCAGCTTTGCACGAACGCGCTCAGCTTCAGCACCACGACGGCCGATAATAATACCTGGACGAGCGGTGTGAATATCAACACGAACGCGATCACGAGTGCGCTCGATGACGATACGAGATACGCCAGCACGCTCGAGGTCATGGCTCATTTCCTTGCGAATCTTGTCATCCTCAAGGACGAAGTCACGATAACGCTCGCCAGCCTTGTTGGAGTCGGAGAACCACTTAGAACGATGATTCTCGGTGATGCCCAGGCGATAGCCGAAAGGATTTATCTTCTGACCCATCTTTAGCGGGCTCCTTCCTTAAGCGAGACGATAACGGTGATATGGCTTGTGCGCTTGTTAATGCGCGCAGCGCGACCCTGTGCACGAGCGCGGAAACGCTTAAGCGTTACACCCTCATCCACGTAGGTTTCCTTGATGACCAAGTCCTGCTCACGGAATGGTTCACCGGCTTTTTCAGCCTTTACGCGAGCGTTAGCGATCGCGCTTTCAAGAACCTTGCGCACCGGCAAAGATGCGTCCTGAGGAGCAAACTTCAAAATGGTAATAGCTTCGCTTGCACGCTTGCCTCGGATGAGGTCGACCATGCGGCGAGCCTTGCGCGGCGTCACGCGGACGTGACGAGCGATTGCTTTAGCTTCCATGTGTCCTAACTCTCCTTTAGCGGCGTGCCTTTTTGTCGTCCTTCACATGACCCTTGAAGGTCTTGGTTGGGGCGAACTCACCGAGCTTATGACCAACCATGGCTTCGGTAACGAATACCGGCACATGCTTGCGGCCATCGTGTACGGCAAAGGTGTGTCCAATGAAATCAGGAGTGATCATCGAACGACGCGACCACGTCTTAATGACGTTATGCGTGCCCTTGTCGTTTTGCTCGTCGACTTTCTTCTGCAAGTGGGCGTCGACGAAAGGGCCCTTCTTGATGCTACGAGTCATCTATTCGACACTCCCTTACTTGCGGTTCTTACCATTCGGGCGACGACGAACAATCATCTTGTTCGAAGCCTTCTTTGGACGACGTGTACGAACCTCGCCCTTGCCCCATGGAGAAACTGGCGGCTTGCCACCACGGGTACGACCACCATGTGGGTGGTCCACAGGGTTCATGGATTCGCCTCGAGTGATTGGCCTACGACCAAGCCAACGAGCGCGACCAGCCTTACCAAGTTCAATGTTGGCGTGATCAGAATTACCAACTTCGCCAATCGTAGCGCGGCAACGAGCGTCAACGTTACGAATTTCGCCAGATGGCATACGCAACTGAGCGTAAGCGCCATCCTTAGCGACGAGCTGAACAGCAGCACCAGCGGAACGAGCAATCTTTGCGCCACCAAGTGGACGAAGCTCGATTGCGTGAACCACGGTACCGGTTGGAATATTCTTCAGAGGCAGGTTGTTGCCTGGCTTAATATCAGCCTGAGCACCAGTCTCAATAACGTCACCCTGGGCAATACCTTCAGGAGCGATAATGTAGCGCTTCTCACCATCTGCGTAGTGCAGCAATGCGATGCGAGCGGAACGGTTAGGGTCATACTCAATATGAGCGACCTTTGCTGGCACGCCATCCTTGTCCCAACGCTTGAAGTCGATGAGACGATACTGACGCTTGTGACCGCCGCCGCGATGGCGAGAAGTCATGCGGCCGTAAGAGTTACGACCACCAGTCTTGCTGAGTTTGCGTACCAACGATTTTTCAGGCGTAGAACGCGTGATCTCGGCAAAATCCGAAACCGAAGCGTTACGACGGCCTGCAGTCGTTGGCTTATAAACGCGGATAGCCATAATATAGTATTCCTTTACTTTTCTCGGCTAGCCTTCAGTTACCAAAGATGTCAATCGTTTGACCTTCAGCCACGGTGACAATAGCGCGCTTCTGGTTCACACGACGGCCGAAACCGGTGCGAGAGCGCTTCAACTTGCCAGCGCGGTTCAAAGTGTTAACGTTTGTCACCTTGACCTTGAAGATTTCTTCGATAGCCTGCTTGATCTGAACCTTGTTAGCACCTGGAGCCACTACGAAAGTGTACTGACCACGATCAGAAGCTGCATAACTTTTTTCAGAAACAACTGGCTTAAGAATTACGTCATGTGCTGGGTTATGGACTGCGACCATTTAAATCAGGCCTCCTTAACGACAGGCTCGGTCTTAGCAGCAACGAAGGCTTCGAAGCCTTCCTTGGAGAAGACGACGTACTGAGCTGTAACAACATCGTAAGTGTTGAGCTGATCAACGAAGATCACGTGAACAGTTGGAATGTTGCGTACAGACATCCACTCATTGATGTTCTCACGAGAAAGAACAACAGTAGTGAACTGGTTATTGGTCACAGGGGTAAGTGCTGCAACAGCTGCCTTGGTGGATGGAACATCCTTAATACCAAAGTCAACTACAGCAATACGTCCAGCATTTGCACGATCCGAAAGAACGTAACGAAGAGCAGCTGCCTTCATCTTCTTCGGGGTGCGCTGATCGTACTTACGAGGAACTGGACCGTGAACAACGCCACCATGTACCCACTGTGGAGCACGAATGGAACCCTGGCGAGCACGACCGGTGCCCTTCTGCTTCCATGGCTTCTTACCGCCGCCGGAAACATTAGCACGATTCTTCACAGCATGAGTGCCCTGACGAGCAGCAGCAAGCTGAGCGATTACGACCTGATGAACCAGTGGGCCGTGAGCCAAAACGTCTTCGTTGGAGATGCCGAAAATTTCAGCAGGAGCTTCAACGGTTCCGCTTGCCTTGCCCTTAGTATCAGTGACGTTCAGAGTTACGTTTGCCATAATTATCAGGCTCCCTTCACTGCCGAACGGACGAGAACGATTGCGCCCTTAGGACCTGGAATAGCGCCCTTAATAGCGAGAATGCCGTTCTCGACATCCGAAGAAACGATGGTGAGGTTAAGCGCGGTGGAAGTCACATGACCCATGCGACCAGCCATACGCTTGCCCTTCAAAATGCGGCTTGGAGTTGCGCAAGCGCCCACAGAACCTGGGCGACGTTCGTTCTTGTGCGAGCCGTGAGTACGACGATAGGACTTGAAGCCCCAACGCTTAATAGTGCCAGCAAAGCCCTTACCCTTGGTAGTGCCAGTGACATCTACTTCAGAACCCTCAGCGAACAATTCAGCAGTCAATTCCTGACCTGGCTGATAATCTGCTGCGTTCTCCGTGCGCACCTCAGCGAGGTGACGACGAGGAGTTACACCAGCCTTTGCAAAATGACCGGCCAATGGCTTGGTCACCTTGGTAGGATCAATCTGGCCATAACCGAGCTGTACTGCGCAATAACCGTCAGACTCTACAGTCTTTACAGCGGTAACTACGTTAGTAGCAACTTCAACCAGAGTTACGGGGACGAAGAAGCCGTTTTCATCCCAAACCTGCGACATACCAAGCTTGCGGCCAAGCAATGCAGTGCGATTCATATTATGCGACATTTTCTCCCCCTTCCTACAGCTTAATCTCGATGTTTACATCCGCAGGCAGGTCAATGTGCATCAAAGAATCCACAGCCTTTGGCGTTGGATCTACGATGTCAATGAGGCGCTTATGAGTGCGCATCTCGAAATGCTCGCGAGAATCCTTGTATTTATGAGGAGAACGGATAACAACAAACACGTTCTTCTCGGTCGGCAGAGGAACCGGACCCACCACTGTGGCGCCCGCGTTCGTCACCGTCTCGACGATTTTCTTCGCCGATTGGTCGATGACCTCATGGTCATAGGACTTAAGCCTGATGCGGATTTTCTGTCCCGCCATTGCCGTCCGCCCTTTCTAGCGATTCGTTTACTGTTTACCAACCTGAATTCAAGGGCACCGGCGAGAATAAGCCCCTAGGGCAATTCCACATCAGTGCGCGGCATCAAAAACCTATTCATACAAAAAAATTCGATTCAAAGTTTTTGCTTCCGCGCTCGCTTTTTTTAATTACAATATGCGAGCCTTAAAACAGGCAACTAAGTAATTAAACCATCAACCTTCGATTATTAAAAACCGGGCGTGTCGGCTATTTTCCAACAAAAAATGGCAGAAACTACAATTAGTTTAGCTTCTGCCATTATTAACTAAATACGCAAATAATTACGCGGCTTCACGCTCCAAACGCATGCGATGGCCTTCTTCTTGAGAAACACCATAATATGCAGCAATAGCAATATCCTTCATATCCTCAATTTGCGGAATACGAGGATTTGCAGGAGCGCACTGATCTTCGTAAGCACGCATGCCAATATTGTCAAGTATCGACCAGTAGTATTCTTCGTCTACGCCACAAGCCTTAAACGAAGCGTCCATTCCAAGCTTTTCATTTCGATACTCTTCAACAGCGCGAGCAAGATTTTCCACGCCTTCTTCAGGGGTTTTACCAGGATCTACACCAAGATTCTTAGCAATCTCCTGATACCTTTCAAGCGCAATATAATGATTGTACTTTGGCCAGCTAGTTGGCTCTTGCGGAATCTGACCGTTGTAGCGAATAACATAAGGCAGCAAAATTGCGTTCGTATGTCCGTGTACAACATGGCACAAAGCACCAATAGTATGAGCCATAGCGTGGCACATACCTAAGAATGCGGAACCAAATGCCATTCCAGCCATAGTAGCTGCATTGTGCATTTTTTCTTGCGCCTCAACCTTGCGCTGAGAATCTTCACAATTCACAGAATCGTTGAGATTTTCCCAAATAAGTTTCGAAGCATGCAATGCCATAGCGTCCGTGAAATCATTCGCGTAAACAGACACGTAAGCTTCCATAGCGTGAGTTAAGGCATCAAAACCAGAATCGCACGCCAAACGACGAGGCTGCGTACGAGCTAACACAGGATCTACGATTGCAACCGTTGGAGTCAGAGCGTAATCCGTAATAGGATACTTGTATCCGGTCTTGTGATCCGTAATAACAGCGTAAGGCGTAACTTCAGATCCAGTTCCGGAAGAAGTTGGTATGCAAACAAGCTTAGCTTTGCCACCAAGAGGCGGAATCTTAAACGCGCGCTTTCGAATATCGAAGAACTTTTCGCGCAAATCAGCGAAAGAAATCTCCGGATGCTCGTACATAAGCCACATAATCTTAGAAGCATCCATTGGAGAACCGCCGCCAACAGCAATAATTGTGTCTGGCTGGAATTCGTCACGCATCATTGCGGCTCCGCGCTCAACCGTTTCAACGCTTGGCTCAGGCTCAACGTAATCAATAATGCGGAAAGTAACGCGATTATCTCGAGCACGAAGCTGGTCAATAATCTTATCTACTACGCCAAGCTGCTCCATAACTTTATCGCACACAATAACTGCGCGCTCAACGCCGTACATATCCCTCAAATAACGAATAGCATTCGGCTCAAAATAAGTTTTAGCCGGAATCTTGAACCATTGCATATTATTATTCCTTCGTGCAATACGCTTAATATTAAGAAGATTTATAGCTTGTACGTTGCCGGAAACGGAATTTCCGCCATAAGATCCGCATCCAAGAGTAAGCGAAGGAGCAATCGCGTTGTAAATATCTCCAACGCCACCAAGAGATCCAGGAGAATTCCAAACAATTCTGCAAGCATGCATACGAACGCCATATTCGCGCACAAGATCTTGATTATTTGTATGAATTACAGCAGTGTGACCAGCTCCATGCACAAGCATCTGCTCGCACATCTTGAAGCCTTGTTCCTTATTTTCTGCGCGAAGCATTGCGTGAACAGGAGCAAGCTTTTCCATAGTAAGCGGCTCCATCTCACCAACTTCTTTGCACTCTGCAACCAAAATCACAGCATCTTCTGGAATTTCAAATCCAGCTTCGTGAGCAATGTATTGAGGAGATTTTCCTGGAACAGTGGAGTTAAGTTTTGGAGTATTTCCAGAATACGCAGTGCAGCCAAACATATATTGTTCGAGCTTAGCTTTTTCGTCAGCATTAACAAAATACGCTTTTCTGCGCTTTAATTCGCGAAGTAACGGCTCATATACGTCCTTATTCGCAATAATTGCCTGCTCGGTTGCGCAAATCATTCCGTAATCGAAGTGCTTTGAAAGAATTAAATCGTTTGCAGCACGCGAAATATCAACATCGCTGTCAACATACGCAGGAGCATTTCCAGCGCCAACGCCAAGAGCTGGCTTTCCAGAAGAATACGCAGCCTTTACCATTCCAGGACCGCCTGTTGCAAGAATGGTTGCAATCTTCGGATGCTTCATTAAAGCGCCGGTTGCAGCAATAGAAGGATGCTCAATCCACTGAATGCAATCTTTTGGCGCTCCAGCCGCAACAGCAGCATCGCGAACAATTCGAGCTGCTTCAGAAGAGCACTTTTGTGCGAAAGGATGGAATCCAAAAATAATTGGGCATCGAGTTTTTAGCGCAATAAGCGACTTAAAAATTGCTGTTGAAGTTGGGTTTGTAACTGGAGTTACGCCTGCAACAATACCAACCGGCTCAGCGATTTCGTCAATTCCAAGTACATCGTCTTCGCGAATAATGCCAACTGTTTTCTGCCCAGCCAAGTAATGCGTAATATGTTCGCATGCAAAAATGTTTTTCGTTGCTTTATCTTCAACAAGACCGCGCCCAGTTTCGTCAACAGCCATTTTTGCAAGAACCAAATGCTTATTTAGTGCTGCAACAGATGCTTTAGCTACAATATGATCAATTTGTTGCTGATTAAGCTTTTCAAATTCATCTAAAGCATGCGATGCTTTTTCAACAAGTTGATCAACCTCTTGCTGTGCTGCTAATTCAACATCATCGACGGTTTTAGACTCTGTTTCGGCCTTATTCTGTGCCTCAACCATGAGTAGTCCTCCTTGATCTTTACCAACGGCATTAATAACGACATTAATAACGACGTTAATAGCAAATATTTTTTGCCCGTTGTTACTCACAGTAAGTAAATATGTGATACAAGTCACAATTTAGCCGTTTTACTGTACTTTTGCATCTTTGCAGCGAGTTGCGCTATTTATGATTGAGCACGGTAGAGTTATGTTCGTTTTTTGAGTACTTTTGCTTACTTTTACGTTCGTTTTATTTTGCTACATAGATTTTGATATTTAGTTTTGATATACAAAAATGGCTCCAAGCAAAAGCCTGAAGCCATTTTGTAAAATATATATTCTGCGAAACTTAACGCTTCGAGAACTGAGGTGCACGACGTGCCTTGTGCAAACCAGCCTTCTTGCGTTCCACAACGCGAGCGTCGCGGGTCAAGAAGCCAGCCTTCTTCAAAGCAATACGGTTTGCATCGCGATCGATGGAATTCAATGCACGAGCAACACCCAAGCGAATAGCGCCAGCCTGGCCGGTAGTGCCGCCGCCGTCAACGAGGACTACGACGTCGAACTTGCCTTCAAGCTTGAGCAACACGATTGGTGAATTCACTTCGCGCTGCAATAAGCGAGATGGGAAGTACTCTTCCAAAGTGCGACCATTGATGGTCCACTTACCAGAGCCTGGAACCAAACGTACACGAGCTACAGCTTCCTTACGACGACCAGTGCCGTAGCCTGGCTCGATTGCGGAAGTGCCGGTGCCTGCACCAGCGTTAGTTTCAGTAGTGTAGCTAGTCAGTTCTTCTTCGTTTTCAAGAACCGCGGAGTTGTTATTTTCTGCCATATCTATTCTCCTTGATCTCACTTAGCCTGCTGAGAGACCTGAGCGATCTCGAAGACCTGTGGCTTCTGCGAAGTGTGCGGATGCTCAGCGCCAGTGAACACACGAAGGCGGTCAAGCTGCACCTTAGCAAGACGATTCTTTGGAAGCATGCCCTTGACAGCAGCCATGATAATACGCTTTGGATTCTTCTCCAAAAGCTCTGCATAGCTATCACGACGAAGGCCGCCTGGACGACCAGAGTGGGAATACAGTTCCTTGCTCAACTTATTGCCAGTCAAAGCAATCTTTTCAGCGTTAATAATAATAACGTGATTGCCAGAATCAGCATGAGGAGCAAACGTTGGCTTATTCTTACCACGCAGCAAGATTGCTACCTGAGAGGCCAAACGACCAAGTACCACGTCAGTGGCATCGATGATGTACCAGTCATGAGTCAAATCTGCTGGTTTCGGTGTGAAAGTCTTCACAATCGTACCTTTTCTCTATTGTGTTTCGAGCTTTGTATTTTCTTGGTTTATAGAAAATACGTTACTCATAATCCGTGGGCTCCCTGAAAGTCCTCGATGGCGAGTGGGAAAAGCGCTTTGAAGGACCCCTTAGGGAAACACAACAATCTGCAAGTATATCGCCAAGTGGCGACTACTTGCAAATGTCTATTTTATATAAGGCTGAGACGAATACAAAACAAATTGCTAAACAAATTGCTAAACAAATTGCTAAACAAAATAAATCACAAGATGTTATGCATTCATAATCGCAGCCAGCGAGCGCACACGAGGCAAATCAAACATAGTATCCAAAGACACCGGATTGCCGTCACCATCAGCTAACGGAATACGCCAATTTGGATACTCGTCATTCGTTCCAGGCTGATTTTGCGCACGATACTCACCAACTGCATCAACCAAAGAAGCAGCAAGCAAACGTGAAGGAGCATCCTTCAAAGCACGATACAACGCCTCAATAATCTCCTGAGTATGAGCATCCTCATCCTCAAGCAACTGAGCATCCAAATAACCGCCCTTAACTAACATGCGCATCATGGCACGATGCTCTGCTTCAGCTCCAGCGCGAAATTCTTCAACAGAACCCGTAAGCAAGTGCAAACGCTCACGAATATTAACCTGCTCATAGCGCAAATAACCAGCAGCAGGAGGTAAATCGTGGGTATTTACAGAAGCAAGTGTCATTTCGCGCCACTTATCTGGAGAACGGAATTCACCATCTTGCACCTCGAACCATTCAACCGTGCAACCAAGCACAGCCTTCTTGCGCAGCACATCCAAAGCATTTGCAGGCAAAACACCCAAATCTTCGCCAACAACTACACCGTGAGCGCGAGCGGCTTCGATTGCCAAAATGCCAAGCATAATGTCAGCATCGTAGTAAACGTAAGCACCACCACTTGGAGCTGAACCTTCTGGAATCCACCATAAGCGGAAAAGTCCAAGAATGTGATCAATTCGCACAGCACCAGCTGAAGCAAACATTCCATGAACCATATCTCGGTATGTTTTAAAACCAGTGCGCTCAAGCTCAAACGGATGCAGTGGAGGCTGTGACCAATCCTGGCCCTGCTGATTGAAGTAATCAGGCGGAGCACCAACGGTAGCGCCGTTAGCAAATCTCTCTGGATTCCACCAAACTTCAGATCCTGCAGGATGCACACCAACAGCCATATCTGACATAATGCCAATTTTCATTCCAGCAGCACGTGCAGCAACTTGAGCATCATGCAATTGCGTAAAAGCAACCCATTCAAGCCAACGATAAAACTCAAGAGTATCCGGGAAGCGCTTAGCTAATTCGCGCACTTGGTCAGAATCTTTAGTAAGAGTCTTCTCCCAGCAATCGTCACCCTTTGGAGCACCCCACTTGTCGTAGCAAAGGCACCATGTGGCATAGGATTCAAGACGCTCGCCCATTTCCTGCTTAAACTCGTCAAAAACACGAGTGCGATTTTCTGGCATGCCAGCCTTGAAAATCAGCCAAAGTGCACGCATTTTTACTCGCCACATAGAATCTCTATCAATGATTTGAGCATCGTTATTAAGAGGATCTACCTGGGCATGTAATTTTTCGACTTCTTTTCGAGTTTTATCGTCCAACGTAGCGTACTCAGGAATACTTTCTGGACGAATATACGTTACGTTTACCATTCCCCTAGCAACTGGCAAGTACGGAGATGGTGTAAGTGGAGTCACAGGCTCACCTGCATGCATTGGGTTAATTAACACAAAGTCAGCGCCAGTTTTTTTCTTAGCTTCAGCAAGAAGAGTTGCTAAATCTGCAAAATCGCCAACACCCCAAGACTTTGAAGAACGGATTGAATAAAGCTGAGCCATCCATCCCCAAAGCTGCTCACCGTTTGCTTCAAGAGAATCAAGTGTAGTTATACTTTCTGGAGCACTAATAAGTGTTGCTTCTTCTTGACGCTCTCCAACAGTTACTCGCAAAGTGTGGTAGCCCATTGGCAAATCTTCAGGAATTTTAATTAAAGACGTAGCTACAAACTTGCCATTTACAGGGTATGCAGTGGTGTTATCGTTAGGTACGATTTCTAATTCACCCTCATACTGTTCGCCGTTTTCCAACGTAATAGCTGCCACTGGATACTCGAGAATTCCAGTATTCACAGTTACTTCATCGCACTTTCCAACAGTATGTAAAACCGTTGGAGCAACAATACGCCCGTGACGGTAAGTCAAAACATCTTGCATAGATTTTTCTATTGCAGCATCGCTAGAAGCATCTACGCCTAATGCGGCTAAAACAGACACCAATACGTTATCTTGAATTTCGTGTTCTTTATTGTCGGAACCAACGTAACGCACACCTACGCCCATTAATTCTGCTAGGCGATGCAGTGGCGACGCTTCTGTCACTTCTTCTGTTTTATTATTCATGTGTTCCATTATTCGCGAGAGCAACGACCGCGCGCCGCCAAAGCTACATCTTCCGACTTGTCGTTGCACAAAGTTTGCAAAACATTCTGCGGAACTCCAGGATTTAGCGCAACTGCTCTACGCACCATAGTCGCCAATACGCCTGGAGCGTTTTCTTCTATACTTACTCCAAGAGATGCAAGATATTGCAAGGTTTTCGCGCTTACACCATCTACTTGTGCACCTTCTAAACGCATTTTCCAAGATGCTTTTGGATTACACAATGCGGCATCGCGAACTTTAGGGCAAGAATCTTTTGTAAGTCTTCCAACTAACCAATTTTTAGCATCGTGATTTTCAGCAACAGCAAGACGAACATCATCTGCGCAATCTTCCGAAAGTTTCACTAGTATATTTGGGAATGGCATTGAAGTAGCTAAGTAGATTCTGTCTTCTTCTGGAGTATTTGCGTTTCCAGCAACAGCTTCTAGTAAAGAAGTGGCTCTAGAAAACGCGGCTTGATCAGACCTATCTGGCAACTTACGTCTAGCAAATTCGTGAAGTTCTGCAGAATCCTCACTATGGCGCAAATGCTCATATACTGCGGTTAAAGGCTCATATTCTGCATCATTATTTGACTGCTCTTGATTATTCGTACTCATAAAATCACCTTTAACGCTTTATGTCGATTAGCTTATTATTTAGAGTACCATCTGCTTTCGGCACAACACTTCAGGAACAACACTTCCAGAAAAAGCATTTTTAACTAGCAAAAGAAATTCTTCCGATTTATAAGTTGGTACGGAAATATTTAGAGTAATATCAACTCCATAATTTTCGCTGTCAATTGCGCCTTCTACTTGATTGACTATATGCTGCAACATGCGCAATTGCTGGTATTTAAGATTGCAAGCAAAACTAACGCAAGAAACAATATCTACGATTTTTGCTGCTGCAACCGCCATACTTGCAGACTTAGCATAAGCTCGCGTTAATCCGCCCGAGCCAAGTAAAATACCGCCAAAGTAGCGCGTTACTGTTACTACACAATCAGTTAAATTCGCTGAGCGTAAAACATCAAGTATTGGTTTTCCAGCTGTTCCGGAAGGCTCGCCGTCATCGCTCATTCGTTCGCATAATTGCGCTCCACGCATTCCGCATATAGCAGCATACGCAACGTGACGCGCTTTAGGATTCGCAACTTTAACCGACTGCACAAAATCCAGAGCTTCATCAAGAGTTGTTACATGACAAATATTGCCAATAAATTCTGATTTTTTCTCAACAAACGCATCATGCGCAGGATTAGAAGAATCTTCTTGCACTGTGCGTAAAACAGCGTGCAAAACAGTATTCGAAACAGTATGCGAAACTGGCACTATATACTAGGCCTTTTCGTAGCGAAGCAAACGATCAATAATCTCAGTAACATCTTCCATTGCTTGCTTTGCGCCTTCAGCCGTGCCTGTTTCAACAGCACGATGTATATCACTATTGACATGCTCACGCGCAGTCAGCACAGCTAATGAATGCAATGCAGCTGTTGCAGCAGAAAGTTGCATAAGAACATCTTTGCATTCAGCATCTTTCTCAATCATAGTATTGATAGCACTAAGCTGCCCTTGCACTCTATGCAAGCGTACTAACAGTTTATTTTTATCAATATCATAATCTTTCATTGCTGCTCCCTCTTCTATAAAAGCACAGTAACATATATGTCATAACGTCATACCCAATATAGTACAAGCTGACATACTACTCATATTATGCGCAAATTGTAAAGTAATTACAACAAAAATTTGACGCGCTAATCATATTTTTTGAAAAATTCATAAGATTAACGCGCCAAATTCCGAATATTCCTAGGAATAAGTACTATACCAATCTACGTTTCAATTGGCGAGCACCACCGTGACGCGCATTGTCGAATTTGCGTCCGTGTCTAGGAATTACAGCAACAAATCGCCCTAGGAACATTCCACTAGCGAATGTTAGTGTTGTTAGTGAAAGAAGCATTACAGTCGCACCCGAAACGCCAGTAACAGCCAGTGAAGATGGGTTCGTATTTGTTATTTCACCACTATCATCTTTATCTAATCTGTTATCCGACAATTCATCCAAATTGTTCGGAGTAGACTGTGTATTACTTTTTCCACTCTTATCGTTATTCCCATTATTGCCATCCGCAAAACCAAAATTATTTAGATCAATTGGATAATTTGAATTTGCATCAGACTTACCGCCTGCACCGCCTTTACCACTTTTGTTGTTTTCGCCATTTACACCTTGATTGTCAAAATCATCTTGATCATCCTGATTCTGATCTCCATAAGAGCGCGCAGAATTATCCATCACCTGCACAGTTTCACCCTCTACACCCAAAACATGAGTAGCTAAAGGATGCCCTTGAGCATCGAAAACTTCCGCCTTCCAATAAACAATTCCGTCGTGGTTCAAAGTAATATCAGCAGATTTAACGGTAATCGGAGATTTCTTGCTATCTTCAGATTGCTTATCCGTAATATTTACGCGCGATTCAGGCATAATCTCATCGCTTTGTGCAGATGTTACAGAGTTAGCAGCCGGTGAAGCATGAGGCGCATCAGTTGCTTTTCCTTTTTCTTCTGCATTGGACTTTAGAGAAGAGGACTTGTATTTATCGTTAGCATTATCGTCACCATACGCATATGCGCTAAATACTACGTAGCTTCCCTTTGGAACGTCACCGGTAATACGAGCATTGTCATGGAACTTTTCTCCAACCTGCACTTTATCGTCACTAACTCTAGTTGTTACAGATACAGGATGAATCAAAGCAGTTGGTTCCACATACGTGCGGCTCCACAAATTGTCGTACGCCGATTTATAAGCTACAGCGCGCGAAGATCCAGGAAAATCGTACACAAACACATACCAGCCTGAAGCACTATTCTTATCGGCACGAATATGCACGTTATTTTCCAAAACTTTCGGCTCAGTAGTAGACCTATCAGTTCCAGCAATAGGTCTAAGCGTAATATTTCCGTTGCCAATCTTGTAGACGCCATTAACTGCAGGAACATCCCACTTAGCAATCAAATGATGATGACTATCTTCTTTTGGCTCTTGCGCGGACGGCTCGCCTTTAGATCCAGGCATATAGTTTTCGTTATCTTTTTTAGTAGGATTTTCTGTGCCAGCACCAGCCCACCAAACGCGAATATGCGCTTTTTTATCTTCGTTAAAGCCGTAACTGTTATTCCCCTTAAAAGATCCATAAGTTTCAGGAAGACCTCTTACAGTAATTTCATTAACAATTTCCGTATTAAGCCCAACAGTTTGCTGCTTAGCAACAATGTCTGAACTTACAGTTGCTTGATGAACAGCCGTAGTGTCAGTAGAACCAAATAGCTGCACAACATCATCTTTCAAAAACTCTCGGTCAGATTTATTCTGAGCATCGCGAGAAATAATCCAAACCCATGTGCCAAACGATCCTGCTTCTAAATCATTTACTTTATAAGCTTCTGCTTTATCAAGATCAGAGGCTGTAATATCGCCATTAGCACGTTTTGCTACTGCAGTTATAGTTTCGCCAGAATTAGAGAAATTAGCTTTTGCCGCAGCAACTTGACGCAAATTAGGCATAGAACGCATGCGATTCAAGTACTCTTTAGCAGATTCACCACTATTTCGCTGTTGAATATGCAAAATATCTTCAGCAGAACCTACAAAATAGTAGCCTTGCGCGCGAAGACGAACATTTTCTGGCCAAGAATCATTTCCTGCAACACCGCTAGTTACAGTACTATCTACCTGCTCTCCCGCACGCAGCTCATGCTTTGATATTTTCGACTTAAGCAACGGCTGGAAAGTTTTTTCTACACTAAACTGAAAATCTTGTGGATACCATGTATTTTCAAAAGATCTAATCACATCTTGACCATTTGGAGAGAATAAACGTTCAGCTTTTGGAGCGTTAAAAGAAACCTCAACTCGAGCATTTCCAGCATCAAGCGCGTTCCAAGTAATATCTAAACCTTCTTTTTTAGATTTCCCTTCAAAAGACTCAGATCCGTTAGCAAATTTAATAAGATTATTTGAGGATTTTACTTTAATAGGTACTCCTCCTAAAGAATCTCCATTAGAATTTTGCAGACTAATATGCATTACGCCAACGCGCTTGCCCTTAGTGTAATCATTTTTTAGCACAGCCTTAACCGGAGTTTCTTTAACACCCTGCTGCCACAACTCATCTGCCTTATTCCTTAAAGTTTCTGTTTCAACGCCTACAAATCCGTTTTCAACAACCTCCTTCCATCTATCTTGATTAATATCAAAACGACTATGAATCATAAACGCCAAAGCAGCCTGAGTTAGATCATCGTCATTGTTGTTGTGCGTTTTAATAATATTTGCAGCAATACGATAATCTTCACCATTCATCTGCTTAATATCGCCTTTGTAATCTATAAATACGGAAGATTCAATGCAAAAAATAGAATTCTTTCTACCTCCCCACTTATCCCTAACAGGACCGAGCCTTAGCCTTGCAAGCCTTTCACTTAGCCATTCAACAGTATTCGACTTTTTGTAATAATAACCCGTTAATTTATCGACAGATCCCATAGCAATTTGCGAACAAAGCACCGAAGGAACTAGTACTGCGGAAGTAAACAATGCCAACATTTTGCGAATATTTTTTTGTTTCATGAGGTTTCGCAATTTATTTGCACAACTAAAACTAGTATGCTTCCCCAAATATGTTTCCATAAAAATCTCCTTTAACCCAACCCTTAATGCAATAGCGAATTATGAGAATAATTTTCTATTTGCATTGAGCACTAGAGTAAGCGCTCATAACATCAACTATGACTTTAGAAAAGATTTGCGTAAATATTTTTTTAGTATTGTGGTTAAAAGATAGTATTTGGATAAAAGTTATGCACAAATCCACAATTTGGGAAATAACCCGAAATCTTCCGCAAAAGCGACATAAACTACTACTCACCGCTGAGCAGTTTTGGTCGCTTACAGTAAAAATAAGAATTTACATACGAAGAAAGGCTTGGAGATAGCACCCCTACAGTGCCAAGCCCAAGCCCTTTAAAAAACCGGATCGTTTTCCCTAATAAACAGAACCGGCCTACACTCAACAGTTACACTAACGAACCGCACATAATCACACTGTAAAGAAAGAGATTTGGCAAAACAGTAGAATCATGCAAAAGCCCGAAAGTAAACCCGCTGCAAGAACATAAAGCCCTTACAGCACGTTGAGTGAAAGATTTAACAAGTGAGCGCACCATACTCACATACGGCACGCTCACAAATCATTAAACAATCAACACGATTAACGTGTTAAAAGCTTAGTGACGGATCTTGCGAAGAGCAGCACCCATGCCAGCAAGCACGGAAGCAGCAACAGCAGCCAAAGCTACAGCAGCACCGGTCTTAGCCAATGGAGCAGCAGCCTTCTTATCAGCAGCCTTCTTATCAGCAGCCTTCTTAGCGTCCTTAGCGCCGCTCAACTTGTTAATGCCGTCATGAACGCCACCAATGAACTTGTCAACAGCAGCCTTGCAATCAGCAAGCTTGCCTTCAACTTCCTTAACATCAGCATTGGCCTTATCGATAAGAACCTGAGTCTCATCCTGCTTAGCCTCAACGAGAGACTTAGAGATGTCAGAAGCAGCATGCATATCAACAGTTACAGCCTGCTCTTCTGCAGGACGAGACTGATCTACATAACGATTTGCTTCACGAGCATCGTAGTATGCAGTCCAAGCAGTCTGCAAAGCCTTGTACTGAGCATTCAAATCAGCCAACAAAGCCTTCAACTGTGGAAGGGTGTGACGAAGATAATTGCAGTCACCTAACTTATCGCGCAAGCCAAGAATCATATTCTCGATCTTGTTATAGTAATACTGAACAATGTTAAGCTGCTTAACAACTTCCTTACCCTTAGGAGTTTGGTTAAGCTTCTTAACAAGATCTGTTGAGGCACTAACTGCAGCTTCAGCATTATTGATGTTAGTATTTACACCATCACCAACCTTTGTCGCTGTGATTTTGACGTTATTATCCTTCTCCAACTTCTCGTTAAGCTTGTCCATAGTAGCTTTGAGAGATGGGTCTGCATTAACGGTGGCAGCAAGCTGCTTGCTGAGATCTTCAACTTCGTCAGCCATTGCTGGGGCGGCGAAAGCCAAACCGGAAACGAGGGTGGCGCCAGCAGCGAGTGCGGCGATAGCCTTCTTGTTAAACATAATATTTTCCTTTCTTCTTCTCCTTCGCGCTAGGTACACGAAGAAAAATTTGCTATGCAGCTCCAAGCGGAGCTACACACGCCTGTCAAACTAGGACTGACCGGCGCTTGCTATTTAAGATACCCCCCCCCGTTCGAAAAAGTCAAGAGCAAAAACAAGCGTCCAACACAGAAAATATCAACAAAACTGCGAAAATATTCCAGTAAAAGCGCGTAAAACCACAAAAAATACGCTAAACAACACTGTTTAATCGTAAAAAATACTATTTCAAGATTTTCAAAGATTTTTCTCAGAAAACTCTCAGGAAACTCGCACCCACCGCCCAACGCCGCCCGCAAACCCTTGAAAAACCGCCATTCTTAAACGACACGCCGTGCGCCCCCACGCACGCGCAAACGCCCTCGTCACCTATTCGTTACCAGCGCAGAGTGATTACTGCACCAGTAACACTAAACACCATTTATTCGTTACTAACGCAGATTGCCCACTGCGCTAACAACGCAAAACCCCATTTATTCGTTATCAGCGCAGAAACGCAGCTACATAAGTAACAAAAAACAAAAACTCCGGACTGCAAAAAGCAATCCGGAGCAATCCGCGGAGTCAGAGAGATTCGAACTCTCGAGCCGCTTACGCGACTAACACCTTAGCAGGGTGCCCCTATCGGCCACTCAGGCATGACTCCAATTATTTGTTGCGTACAATTAGCAACAGATTGACACTATAGCACCTCTTACGGACTGTAAACAAGCCCGACGCGACACACTTAAAATCAATCAAAACACTAAACAGGATTATGGTCGCCAGAGAACGTAACCACCACAGCACACATAACCAAAGCTATACCAGCAACATCTGTTAGAGTTGGAATCTCACCAAATCCCATTCCAATAACCACAGCAATTGCAGGATACAGTGCTTGCATAACAGAATATTTTGCAGAGCTAACGCGCTTAAGTAAAACCTGGTCCAGCAAAGCCGGGAAGAATGAAGCGCATACTGCAATCACAAGCATCAATGCAAGCAAAGCAAAGGATCCACCAGGCCTAGCAGCCCACGTAGCCTCCGCTTTAGGCCAAATAACATTCTTAACTGCAGGAACAGCAAGAACTGTAGATTGCAAAAGCCAGCCAATAAGAGCCGCAACACTTACGCGGTCAATAGCATGCGAAGCTTTTGCAATTTTTCGTCCGGAAACAATATACACGCCCCACATTAAGCCGCCAACAATAATAGCACATAAACCTATTAGAAAATGCTGACTTACTGCACTATGCATGGAAGCGCTTGCAAGTAAAGCAATTCCGCAAACAGCAATTACCATACCCGCTCTTTCACGCCATTCATGACCGGTAATAACAGCCACAAGCAGCGGGCCAATAAATTCTATAGTTACAGCCACACCTACAGGCATGCAGCTAATTGCCACATAAAACATGGTATTCATAGCAACTAAAGAAATTCCAACCGCAATAACAATAGCCCATTCACGCAAAGTTTTTGGCAACAAGCTACGCTTTGTGCGCGAAAATGGTCTTCTCCAAGCCAGTAGCATCAAAGTCATAAAACCAACGCGATACCACACAGCATAAAGTGGGTCTAGCTGACTAAACGCAACTTTTGCAACAGACGTAGCCGTATACACCATTACAGCTTCAATAACTATGATTAGCAGCACTGGCATGCGATGTAATACATTTACGACAAATTGCTTCATAGCAACAACCCTACATGAATATATAGGCGACATTCGCTTTTTTGCAAAAAACATTACTTTTTTCTATAAAATCGAACGTTTGTTCTATTATAAATTTATGAGTACAGCACCGAGAGTTCAGGCAGCAAAACGAGATTGGGGTCACGATACCTCCGGCTGTAACATACTTCATGTTGATATGGATGCGTTTTATGCTTCTTTAGAAGTTGCAAGACACCCGGAGCTTAAGGGAAAGCCTCTTATTATTGGCACAGGAAACCGTGCTGTAGTTTCTGCAGCAAGCTACGAGGCTCGCGCTTATGGTGTTAATTCAGCAATTCCTGTTGTTAAGGCTAGAAGTCTTTGCCCGCAGGGAGTTTTCTTGCCAGTTGACATACCTTACTATTCAAACGTTTCTAAAAGTATTTTTGAAGAAATTTTGTTGCATGTTACTAATCAAGTCGAAAAAGTTTCTGTTGACGAATGCTACATGAACGTTAAATCGGCTTTATTACAGTGGAAGTCACCTGTAAATATTGGGGCTTGGATACGAAAAGAAGTATTTGAAAAATATCATATTACATGCTCTGTTGGCATTGCCAGCAATAAACTTATTGCAAAAATGGCTTCAACTAATGCAAAACCTAATGGCATGCTTCTTATTCCGCAAAAATGTAATGAAGATTTTGTGTCAATAATGCCTTTGCGCGCAATACCAGGAATCGGCCCTTCTTTAATACATAAGCTTGAAGACTGGGGATTATCTACTGTTGCGTCACTTAAAAATGTTGATGAAAAAACGCTTGCTCGCATAACAGGCTCGCAAAGCATGGCAAGAATGATATATCAGTCTGTTAGGGGCATAGACGAACGCACTGTAGTACCGCGAGCGCCAGAAAAATCTATTGGCACCGAACGAACTTTAGATTCAGACACAACTAGCGAGCAAACTGTTCAACAATTACTGCAACAATGCTGCAGCGAAGTAACTCAGCATTTGCGAAATCGTAAGCTTATGGCGCGAACTATAACGCTAAAACTGCGATTTAGCGACTTGCATTATGTTACTAGATCTTCTACTTTGCAAAATGCCACTGATTCAACGCACGAGTTTTACAAGCACGCCATTGACTTGCTTTCTAAAGCTAATCCAACTGTTCATAATTACATTCTTGGAGGAAACAACACAAAGCTTTTAAGTCCGGTTCGCTTAGCTGGCATTACAGCGAATAATCTTGTGCCAGCAAATAAAGTTTCGCTGCAGCCTTCATTAAACGATATTCTGGAAGAAAATACGCGCGAATCTAAGAACCCTGCACAAAACAGCATATCTGCAATGAATAAAAATACTAGATTGCGTCATGCGGAGCACGCTTTAGATGCCGTTCGTAAAAAATATGGCGACGATGCAGCTCACATTGGATTGTAAACTCGCGCCATAAATAAACTCGCGCCACATCAAACAATACTTTGCAAGTAGTTAGCTACTTGCTTTGTCTGAGCGCGACGGTAAGGCTGCAACATGCTCTTCGTCCCATCCGGAAGCTCCAGCATCTGTAGCTCCGCCTAAATCTCCAAGCTTGTCGAAATAATCAACTGCAGCATCTCGATACCATTCCCAGCCTTCTGGCAAATCATCCTCGTAGAAAATAGCCTCTACCGGGCAAGCTGGCTCGCAAGCTCCGCAATCAACACACTCGTTCGGGTTAATATAAAGCGTGCGATCGCCTTCATAAATACAGTCCACAGGACATTCGTCTACGCATGCTTTATCTTTTACATCTACGCAAGGTTCTGCAATTACATATGGCATAATGCCCTCCTTTCTGTTTTTATGCAACTTTTCCATTATAGAACATTTTTGAAAAGTCTATAACACAAAAAGTCGGCATGCGAATTTAACCGTATGCCGACTTCTTGCTACTTAAATAATCTATTAATTTTGATTATTTTACTAAGATGCAGACTGTTAAGTTGCAAACTACTCAGATGCAGACTGAGGTGCAGCAGCTACCTCAGCTTCAGCCTCCGCGCGAGCTTGCTCTTCAGATTCTCCTTCAGCTACCTTTTCTGCAGCTGCAGCATCTTGAGCAAACAAGGTTTCAACCGGTACACCGAGCTTCTTGGCTTTACGCAACTGCCTTCCAAGTAGAGAGTTGCGGTAAGAGTAGCCGAAGTACACCGCAAAACCGATTGCCAGCCACACTGCAAAACGAATCCACGTAAGCACAGACAAGTTGAGCATGAGCCAGAATGTGGAAAGAGCTGCGAACATAGGAAGCCACGGATTGCCAGGAACACTGAACGAACGGTGCAAATCTGGTCTGCGCATACGCATAATCGGAACGCCTGCGGAAACAAGCAGGAATGCAGAAAGCGTACCAATATTAACCATGTCGGACAGAATACCAATATCGAGAGTGGAAGCAACAACTGCCACAACAATACCGGAAACAATCTGAAGCTTTGCAGGAATTCCACGCTTACTTACCTTAGAGAAGCTACGAGGAAGCAGGCCATCACGGCTAACAGCGAAGATAATTCGCGTAAGACCGAGCAAAAGAACCATTACAACGGTTGTTAAGCCAATAACAATACCGAGGGAAATAATCTTTGCAGCCCAAGTAGCTCCCACGAGTTCGAAGCTTGTAGAAAGCGAAGGAGCGGCTTGCTTTGCCAAATCCTTGTAGGAAACCATACCGGTTGTTACGACTGCAACGAGAATGTAAAGAGTGGTAACAATAAGCAAACCAAGACCAATGCCTCGTGGAATGTTCTTATGAGGATCCTTAGTTTCTTCTGCTGTGGTTGCCACAACGTCAAAACCGATGAATGCGAAGAACACGAGAGCCGCGCCGGAAAGAATGCCAGTAACACCATAAACGGCTGGCTGCATGCCAGTTACCCACTGCCACAAAGGCTGGCTCATAACGCCAGAAACTTCCATTCCCTTTACGTTAGCAACATCGGTTGCAGGTGGCACGAATGGCGTAAAGTTCGAAGCCTTAATGTAGAAGAATCCCACAACTACCACGAACAGAACAATACCAATCTTCAAGATTGTTAAAGCGCCGTCAAAGCGTGCAGAAAGCTTGGTTCCAAGAACAAGCATAGTTGTAAAGAATGCAACGATTATAATTGGAGCAACATCAACAGTAAAACCACCTAACTTAAAGTTGGTGGTCATATTCAAACCGAAAAGCTTCATTAAATCGTTAAGATACACACCCCAATACTTTGCGATTACCGAGCCGGCCATCAGCATTTCCAGGATCATATCCCAGCCAATAATCCAAGCAACAAGCTCGCCTACTGTAGTGTATGTGAATGTATAAGCAGATCCAGCAACAGGGATCATAGAAGCAAATTCTGCATAGCACATTGCAGCAGAACCGCACACAACGCCTGCAATAATAAAGCTAATAATTACAGCAGGGCCCGCGTGAAATGCTGCAGCCTGAGCGCCAACAGAGAAAATACCGGCGCCAACGGCAACGGCAACACCCATAACTGCCAGATCCCACGCATTTAACGTACGTTTAAGATGGCGATCACCATCCATCGTCTCTGCGATAGTCTGTTCAACAGACTTTTTTCTCCATATTTGCATAATAAACGCACTTTCGTTGATGTATAGGTATAAAGGTATTAGACGCAATTAGCAACGCACCAACGAATTGCGCGAAACTGTTGCGACTTAATCTATATAAAATTCTGCCAAATCACAATAAATGGGATTAAACAAAACTTTTATATGGATAATGTAGGTAAATATTACACAAAACATTGCTTATACGGTAGTTTTACCGTGTGTTCCTTTATTATTTACAAAATTTTACGAAATAGCTTTATATATTTCTGCGTAAACACACGCATAAGTGTAAAATTTTTAGTTTACAGAAAGACCTATAAGCACAGGTTCCGGTATAAGCGTCACACCAAACTTATTACGCACACCGTCAATAACAGTTTTAGCTAAAGAAAGCACGTCGCTAGAAGAAGCATTATTGCGATTCGTCAACGCTAAAGTATGCAAGGAAGAAAGACCTGCTGCAGAGACTTCACCATTTTTACTAAGCCTAAATCCTTTATGGAAACCAGCATGGTCAATAAGCCAAGCCGCAGAAGTTTTTACACCTTTAGAACCGTCCGGAAGAAGCGCTTCAAAACGAGGAGCATCCTCAGGCAATAAATCAGCCTCAGCTCTTGTCATCACTGGATTCATAAAGAAACTGCCACAACTATGACGATCGCTATAAAGATTATCACCCTGCAAAAATTCGCCAGTAATATAGTCTTCACTTTGCAATTTCAAAGCAATATCAACACTTTGAGCGCTTTTTGTGCCACACATCCACTGATTTTTGTATCTCGAAGCATCTTCGAGCATGCCTTTAGAAGCTCTAACACGCAAAACTTCGCGACGAATTACCGAAGTTTTCATACGCTCGCCTACTTCAACTTTCAAAGCACGAGCCAACTGCGAATGAGCAACAACGCCTGTATCACTATGCTTCAAACAAAAAGTAACAGACAAAACAACGTAACGAGGAGTAGGAAAATACGAATCGCTTGGAACTCCTGCAGAAGCGTACATGCTTTGTTTAAGAGCAGAAGTACGATACCCAAAATGCAACTGATCTTTTGACAATTCAAGCGTTACTTTATTTTTGCGATCCCAAACTTCTACAGAAGTAACGCTTTGAGAAACTTCCTGGCCATACGCACCAATATTTTGTACAACAGAAGCACCAACAGTGCCAGGTATTCCAGAAAGTCCTTCTACACCCCCTAAACCAAGATTAATAGCGTAAGTTACAAAATCATCCCAATTGCAGCCAGCCTCTGCATTCACATGTACAATATTTGCACCAGTTTTGGCGTCAACGCCATCTTCTGCTGGCGCTGCTTCATCGAGAACGTTAATAGCGCGACGAGCATCGCGCACAACCACACCATTAAAGTCAAGATCCGAAACCAGCATATTAGATCCGCCGCCGATTACACATAGCGGAAGATTAGCCTCATCTGCATCTTCAACGGCTTCAATAACAGCAACGCGCGTTTTTGGCTCTACGAAGCGAGTAATTTTGCCACCAACACCAATTGTTGTAATATCTGCGAAAGTTGGATTTGCTGTAGACGTAGTAGATGATGCTTGCATAGTCATAGTTTTAATCTTAACAACACTAAATAACAAAAACCCCGCAAAAAGCGGGGTAATAAGTATAAAATCTGCGCAATCTAAATAGGTCTAAAAAAGACGCTATATTAACGCAGCAAGCTGAATATTTTCAGCGAGTCTCGCGATGAAGCGTGTGCTTGCCGCAGCGTGGGCAGAACTTGTTCAACTCAAGACGATCAGGCGTGTTACGACGATTCTTCGTCGTGATGTAGTTACGCTCCTTGCACTCCGTGCATGCCATTGTGATGCCCGGACGGATGTCGGCGCTCTTGCTTGCCATTTCGTTCACCTCTACAATTCATTGTTGGCCAGCCAGTCTCCTACTGGCCGTTGTAGCGAGGAAGAGACTCGAACTCTTGACCTTACGATTATGAGTCGTACGCTCTAGCCAGCTGAGCTACCCCGCCAGAGAGCCTCGAGTGAGAATCGGACTCACGACCTCTTCCTTACCAAGGAAGTGCTCTACCACTGAGCTATCGAGGCGTGGCGGGTAGTGGATTCGAACCACTGAAGCACGAAGCGGCTGATTTACAGTCAGCTCCCTTTGACCACTTGGGAAACCCGCCAGCAGTCTGTCGTAAGAAGTGAACTTCAAACGGCAACTTTGCTATTTTGCCACGAGTGCAAGACGAATGCAAGTCTAAGACACGCCGAAAACAAAATTTTATGCAAAAAAGCTAGTTATTTAGCGAAAAACCATCTTTTTTTAAATCTTCGCAAACTGTTAGAACGCGATCATTCGCCTCGCGCTCACCAATGCTAATACGAATACCTTCGCCAGCAAAAGCACGAACCGATAACCCGACTGCCACAAATCGCTCAGTTACACGCTCAGTATCTGCACCAAACGGCATCCAGAAGAAGTTTGCATACGCATCCTCAATATTCCAGCCTTGATTGCGCAAAGCCAAAATAATGCGCTCACGCTCAGAAACAAGAGCCGCAACGCGCTCATTCATCTCCTTAACTGCTAAATCTTCCAAAGATGCCAAAGCTGCAACCTGTGCTATTTGAGAAACTCCAAACGGAACAGCAACCTTTCGCATGCCCTCTACAACCTCTGCAGGAGCAATACCGTAGCCAATACGCAAACCAGCTAAGCCATACGCTTTCGAGAAGGTTTGTGCAACAACCACATTTGGATACTCACGATACAACTTCATGCCATCTGCCGTGCCTTTTGCGGTATTGAACTGCACATAAGCTTCGTCAATAAGAACAAGTACATCGCTTGGAACAGCGTCCAAAACTCTGCGCGCGTCAGTTTCGCTAAGAGACGCAGAAGTTGGGTTATTAGGATTGTTCAAAATAACTAAGCGCGTACGCTCATTAATTGCGTTAATAATTCCATCTACGTCGTGAGAGCCATCGGCACGATTAGGAACTTGCACGCTTTTAGCTCCAGCGCCAGTGACAATAATCGGATAAGCTTCAAAGCTTCGCCAAGGGTACACAACTTCATCACCAGGTCCTGCAACAAAGTCAACAAGCTGCGTAATAACTTCCGTCGAACCGCAGCCAAGCACCACTTCGTCTGGCGTAACGCCAAAACGCTTAGCGAGCTCTTCAACAACTTGCGTACCGCGCATATTTGGGTAACGGTTGATTACATTAAGCGCGCGAGTTGAAATAGCTTCTTTTACACTTTCTAAAGGCTCATAAGGGTTCTCATTGCTGGAAATCTTATACGCACGAATGCCATCCAATTTAGGAGCTGGTTTTCCCTGTTTGTAGCTAGGAATCGTATCTACAATGTTACGGTGTTTATATGTCATACTTCTCCATAATACTCCACGCACGACTTAACTGTGCAATAGCGCATCACATCTTACGCGCAGCAATAAAAAACGCTGGGAATGACATTTGCATCATTTCCAGCGTAAGTTTTATTGTTTCAACCGGCTAAATACTAGCCAAGAATAGCAAGCACGTCGCGAGAAGACACGATTAAGTAATCCTCGCCATCGTAATGCACTTCAGTGCCACCGTACTTGGAGTACAAAACCTTGTCTCCAACCTTAACGTCCATAGGAATACGCTCGCCCTTGTCATCACGACGACCAGGACCAACCGCAAGAACTTCGCCCTGCTGTGGCTTTTCCTTTGCATTATCTGGAATATACAAGCCAGAAGCAGTCTGAGTTTCTGCCTGAGCCTGCTTTACAATAATCTTATCTTCCAACGGTGTGAGCTTAATCGACACTGTCGCCACCTCTTTCTTAAGAGAGATACTAATTTTGTACGCAAGCGTTTTACATACGAGGCTGACGATCACGTTTGCAATCGCACTTACGTTCTGTGTTTCATAGTAGCGCGAAATTAGCACTCTAACAACTCGAGTGCTAATCTTTTAAGAAAATTTTTAGAAAATTCTTAAATTAGGCATTGCGACGAGCTAAAACTTCGCGCAAATTTGCCACTCCGAGTGAGTCTGCGGAACTTGCCGGAGCTTCTACTTGACTTTTCTGCTCTTCTGCATGAAATTGCGAAGAAGTTGACTTTTGCAAATTTTTAGCATACTTAGATTCAGAAGTCTTCGCACTTTTAGCAGCTTTAGATTTAATAGCTTTAGATTTAGCAGGCTTAACCACAGGTATTGCTTTAGCAACCTGCTTAGTTGACTTGATTTCCAAACTTTCTGGAGCTTTTGCTGCAGCAACAGAATCGCCCAAATCATACTTGACGTCGCTTCCAAGAGAGAATGAAATCAAATCTTGATTATTTTTGACAGCAGCGGAATCTTTAGAATCTTCTTTAACAGCTAAATTAGCTTCTTTAAAGTCTTCTTCGTACTCTTTTTCATCAATATCTTCAGCAACGTTTTCATAAACGTTCTCAGTATTTTCAGTTGCTTCACTTCTTGCAAGAAGAGCCGCATTACGCTCCTCTTGAGCACGCATTAACGCGACTTTAATTTCGCCCTTTTCCATAACAGAAGTTGCGGTATCGTCGCGAGAAGAATGTTGCTCAACTGATTCTGAAGGTTCACTCTTCAAAGATTGTTCCTTCGAAGCTTCAAGTTTCAAAGATTCGCCATTCAAAGACTTGTTGCGCAAAGAATCATTTGCCAAATCTACAGATTCCAAAGATCCAGCACGCATCTTAGCTACGCGAGCTTCCCATTCGCGAGCATGCTTAGCGGCACGAGAACCGAAATAAAGAACTGCAGCCAGCATAGCTCCTGGAATAAGCACGAAAGCTGGCGAAAATGCTCCAGAGCACCCAACTATAAACACAAGAACTGTTAAAACAGCAAGAGCGCCAACCAATACGCAACGGCGACGAATAGCGGCTCGTCTTGCAGCACGAATACGCGCAATACGTTCAGGAGTTAATGTTCGTTTTCGTTGAGTCGGTTGCATACAAGCCCCTTTTGCCAACATACCTGTGCCGTCACAAATGCGTGCAGCACTCCACTCACCTACAAGATGTAGTGTTGGTGAAAACCTATCCTCGCGATGCTCAAGCATGGTCTTCATGCCATTAACCGTGCGTTTAGGCAACCACCCGAACCATAAGGCTACGAGGATGATTAACACAATTAGTGCGCTAACCGATTCATAACCCATATCTATTAATATAAAGACGTCTAAGGATGTGTAGCAATATAAACGCGTCGGCGTGTCGCCAAAATGTGGGAATATGCCATCTTTCTTCACACAATATGCTGTGTTAGCACTAACGGTTATTAACGTGCTTCATAGCAACAATCGCAAGTGAAGGATTCACAGACTGAGCTTGCAACAAACGTAAAGCGTCTGCAGCAGGCATGGCAAGAGTCGTAGTATTCTGCTGATCTTGAGAAGATTGTTGACTTTTAGCTATTCGCATTACAATAACGTGATTAACAACATCTACATACCTTCTATCAATCTGCGTAATATCAGTTTCTTCAGTTTCTTCAGATTCTTCGTCGCTACTTTCGCTATTTTTACTATTTTCGACATTCTCGCTATTTTTACTACTTTTACTACTTTTACTTGCAGAACCGCCGGCTTCCTGCGTATTTTCATCATTTTTTATAGAATCATCCGACTTTTCGCCCTCGTCTTGCAACGGCTTACTAAAAGCAAGATCTACCTCTTCTCCAGGTATTATCGTGTGATCTGCGCTAGATAAATGCACTGAAATCGAAGTAAAACCTTCAGGAATATCCGGTACATGACTTACAGCATTTTGCAAAATTGGCATACCAGTTTTTATTTCACAAGTTGCAATAAGCGGATTGCGCGAGTTTACGCGTCCAGCAAGCGCATAGCGAAACACGGAATGTTGCGGAACTCGAATGTAATTAACATCCGTTTCGCGGATCTTAGATCCTTGATGAATATTATGAGCAGCTACTGGTATTACTTGCGTGGCTTGGGAATCAATAATTGTAGATACAACTAGCAAAGACATTATTGCCGCGCATAAAATAACAATAATTTTCCGCACAAAATCGTGTTGGCGCCTTTTAACCAATGCGCTAGAGCTATCGGAGCGTTGAAACCCCGAGAATAAAGAAAAACTTGTACTCATAACATGCATTTTTACGTAAGCAAAAGAGTCACGCAATAAAAATTGCGCGTTGTGGATAAAACCTATCAACGCGCAACTAAAGTGCAAGTAAAACGCAAATAAAGCGCTTTTATTTACTTATCAGTTCTGTAAAAGCCTTTGCCTTTAAAATTGATTGGAGGAGCAGAATACACTTTGCGAACAGTGTTTTTGCCGCACTGAGGGCAAATGGTAATAGGTTCATCCGAAAATGATTGATGTTCAGAAAAATCGTATCCGCATTCTTTACAACGGTAATGATAAGTAGGCAAAAGTTCCTCCGAAGTTTCACAAATATAAGACAAAAAACTTACTGTTCCTTCAAATATCCTATTATACGCCGTGACAGCCGAGGCAAACTCATAAGTTTATTGGCCAGCGAGCGCGACTAGTTTCGCCCGCGCTCAGAAAACACAGCCCAATGCGGAGGAAGCTCGCTTAAAATGCGATTATCGTCATCCAAAGCACGCTGCTCTTTCGTAAGTTCATCAGAAGGCTCTAGTTTTACGCCATCGGCATCAAAAAGCTCAGAGCCTTCACGCACTACTCTTACAGATTTGCGCGGAGAGCGTCGATTAGGATCATAATCGCTCATTCGTTGTCACCATACAATTCGCCGAGCCTTGAAACAACGCGGTCAACTTCTTTTTCTGGATTAACGAATGCACCAACGCTCCAAACAGTCATAACAGACCATCCAAGAGCTTCCAAATCTTGAATCATCATACGATGACGTTCACGAGTGGACTGAACACTCATAAATTGAGCATCGTCAGTAAGCACAGCCAAAGCAAACGGCTTATCTGCAAGACCGACAACAAGCGGAATACGAACGCCGTTATCGAAACCATAATTAACCGCTACATTTAATCCGCGCGAACGAATACGCTCAGCTAAATCAGTAAATAGCACATTATTTTGAGCATATTCAGCAGCAACTTGCGCTTCAACATCATGAGCATCTTCCGGACGCAAAGGCTTATCGCTTAACTGCTCAGCCCACTGCAACAAAGTCTTAAGTAACTTTGGTCCATCCTGATGCAAACGCTCATCATCCATATCTTTGGAAGTAAATGCGCTAACAATATCAAGATGCCTACGAGCCAAAGCAAGCGCATCCAAAAGCATACCCTTGCCGCCTTCTTCTTCCAGCAAACCAAATTGCTGAAGCAAACGTCCGTGAGAAGTTTTTGCGTAGCACAGAGACAGAATAACATCCGTAGCAATAGCTCCAGAAGCTTCGTGAACACTCATTAAACGCACATGACGCAAGAATCGAGCCATATTTTCGTCTTTAATAGACAAAGACTTCAATTCTGCACCCAAACGACTGCGGAATACGTTTGTTAAAGTCACAACCACAAGCATGTAGCTTGAAGGAACAACAGTGAAAGTCTTCGCGCGCTGACGAATAAGCTCAACTACTTCGTCAATTTCGCGCTGACTGCTTTCAATCAGTCCGGAAGACAGCACTGGAACTCCAGTAGCATCAACCTGGTGCAGACGCACCTTGCCTTGCAAGCGTTCAATAGGAACATCGTGACGCAACTTTCCGTAACCATGTTCTTCCAAGAATCGAGCCAAGCGCAAGGAACGCCTTGTAGCGCGAGAAACAACTGTAACAAATGGCAGAATAGAAATAAGCTTACGCAAACTTTCGGAGCTTACAGTCTGCTTATGCGCAAGAACAACTACTTGCGAAGCTCGAGCCAAAATAGAGAATAGTTCAATATTTGATATATGCTCTGCAGAATCAATAATTACAGTGTTCGCAATGGTGCTAAGCGGAGTCATCATAGTAAGCGTTGATGGCATAGCCACTAAGATTGGCTTTGCAGCAAGCAGAATCTCGGCATAATTGCGCAAAAGCTTATTAAATGTTATTCCGGAACGGTTGCTTGCAAGCATAGTGTGCAGTTGATTTGCTTCCTGAGTATGCGAGAACAGCAATTCGCACAAATGCCTCATAGCTTCTTGCTGAACCATTGGGCCAATAGAACGCACATGCTCAGTATCTACTTGTACAAAACGATCCGAAGCATCCTGCATAGCAGAACCATCTTGATGCGAAATAATCGCAGAAGAATTAACAATATCTTCAAAAACTGTAGTCCACCAGGCAAGCTGCAACTCGCCATCAAGAGCATCTCCTGTAATATGACGATGACGCAAATCGCTTACTAAATCAAGCAAACCAGCCTTGCTGAATTCACTTTCCAACTTGCAGCGACCTGGAAGAGTATCAAGAGATGCGCGATCGTCGTGCAAATCCTGCAAACGTGACTCAAGCTGCGCAAACTCAATATTTTCAAGATCTGCACCTTGACGAGTCGTAGATAATACTGCGTCAAGAGCCACCAGATTCCTAGATAATACTTCTTGAGTATTTACCAATTCGTCTAATTTTGGCGGCAAAACAGGCCATCCACCGTGAGGCACAAAAGTACGCCACTGAGCAGCCTGCTGAGAAACAATCTTCAAAGCTTCATGCAAGTCGTCAACCTTAGCTCCGACTCTAAGCAAACTACGCGCTTCACGCAGGTGACGGCGACGCTCCCAGAAGCCCATAATCGTGCCTTCAGCTTTTCTAACAGCTTTCGGCTTACTAGCTTCAATCATTGCGTCCAAATCGCGCTCAAAAATTTCAGGTTGGAACACATCGAGTACGCGTCGCAAATTCTTCAAAACAGTAACTTGTCTGCTCCATTCGCGCGCAGTTGTTGGAACAGGGAAACCGCAGCTTTGAACAGTGCTTTTAACCTGCTCGCGAGTAGCAGGAAGTAGCTTAAGAAGAACATCTACTATTCGCTGATACACCGATACAGCTTCGTTTTCGTCGTAAATAGAAGCGCCAAACCACGGAGTATCTTCAGGATTAATATTAAATTCACCAAGTTCGTCCGCTTGATGGAATTTTTGCAACCAAGTATCGATTTGACCAGTAATTGCATGTGCTGCAGCAACGTCTAAACGCACGTGCGTAGAAGGATGCGTTGGGAGCATAGCAATTGCAGCAAGATTTTGTATTGTTTGATACGCCGACACTCCCCAAGTTTCATTAACTCCGTGAAGGTCACCTAAATAGCGAGTAAGACGCGAGCGCACACCAACTAATTCGTCGGCAACCTGCTCAAAACGCGATGTTGCAACGCTTTGACGCGCTCCAACCGCAGAAATAAGCTGCGAATCAACATGCTTAGCAATATGCCCATCTGCAACGTCTAATGCTAGTGAAGAAATTTCATGCGTATTAAGCGTATAACGGAATCTACGCTGTTGTTCAATCACATTTGGAACATACAAAACTGAGCGTCCTGCAAGAACCGAGCGTGAAGCGATTGCGGCAGCAATAGCGGCCGAATCCGAACCGGAATCAATATTAACGAATAACGAGTTTCCGGAAGAAACAAGATCTGCAGCATAGCGAACGGTGTTGTCAACATCTCCAACTTCGCACTCACCATGTGGATCTGCATCAAAAGGACTATATTCCGGCTTATTATCAGCGTTAATCGCTTGTATTGAACGCTCATCTCCTGCCATAGCGTCAATAAGCGTATTTCCAACATTGCCGGACTGTAAAGCGTTAAGAATTTGCTCACTTTCCGCCACAAAACGAGATCCTGCATCCGTAAAGCATCCAAGTACAATATCTCGTTCAATGTCGAAATCTGGGAAAGAAGTGCGTGCTTTCTTGCAAATAGCGTCAAAAACAACAGAAGTTTCTGGAGTACCGCTTTCGTATTGAGAACCGTCAAATAGCACGTCCTCACGAAGCTCAACTCCGCGAGCACTCAAACGCTGAACAAGCGCATGGTTTAGACCAACGCTACCGGAGAAGTAAATAGTTGCTGCAGTTTCGTCTTGATTAGTATCACGAACTACATGCACCGGGTATGTGAGAACTGGAACATGATTACCATTCCAAGATGCAACTCCAACAACCAGAGAAAGCTCAGATACGCCGCTTTCGTGCGCTTTTGCGTCGCGATCTTCAAAAACGCGATCCAATCTACGCCCAGCAGCACGCAACATTCCAGCATCGCGGAATAAAGCTTTTAACGTTACTTTTCCACTTGCAAAAAGTTGCGCTATTCCAGAAGGATGTGCGTGAGTAAGCTCTAGTTGCGCTGCAAGTTGCGTAATATCTTCTAGTGGAGAAGGAGATAGCTGAGACTGATACTGCTGCTTCCAAGCAACAATATTTTTGATTGCGCTGCTTCGAGCACTTACTTGTGAATTGTTTTGATCAACGCTGTTCTCAACATTTTGATCAACGTTCAGCTCACTTCTTTGCTCAACGTTTTGCTCGCCATTCTGCTCGCTGTTTGCCTCACTCATTTTCCCACCTACTCACTTACTGTTCAATAGCTTTACGGTATGCACTATAACCGCTGTTACGCGCAAGTGCTGCATCTACATCCGCATTGCCTTGTGCTGCAAGCCAAGCGTATAAGTCGTCGTACAATCCAGGATTTGACGCTAAGTATGGCAGCAATTCGGAATGTTGAGCCATCTCAAATTGCTTTGAAAAATCTGTACTTTCTTCTGCTTCTTTAGAAGTGAATCCGCCAGCTTCTACAATATTTTGTTGAGCGTCAAACTCGCCTTTCGATACTTTCTCAAATACGGATCCAGGTTCAAAAGCAGGAGTATAAGATGCGTCGGAATCAATACCACTAATATCACTAATATCAATACTTGTGGCTGTAAAGCGCGAATCAAGCGGACCTATATTTGTGTAATTTTCGTACGCTTTATTAGAGTCTTCGTGAGTTAAGTAATATCGATTACCTTCTAATGGATTTGATGCGGTTTGGGAAGGCTCGACTTCAGCTGGTTCTGTTTCAGTCGATTCAATTTCAGATGATTCGACTTCAGCTGATTCAACTTTATCTGATTCGACTTCATAGGACTCAGCTTGAGCGGATTCTACTTGAGATTGCTCTGCCTGAAGAGGCTCTACATTAAGCGGTTCTGCATTAAGCGGTTCTGCTTGAGATTGCGCAACTTGAGCATTTTCGCTCTCTGCTTGAGCATTTTCACTTTCCGCTCGAGCATCCGCAAACAAATTACGCGGCTCAACAGGCGCTTCCTGCTGCTCCAAAACAACAGGAACTGTTACATCGTGATTAATTGGTGCAGCATTGATCGGATCTGAATCAACCGACGCAGAATCAATCTGTTCAGAATCAACCAACGCATTATCAACCGACGCACTACCCTCAAGCGCATCCTTAATAGATTTGCCTTTTTGCCAAGACAATCCAGGTTCCGACACTGACTGTGCGTGGAAAATTCCAGTCGGCTCGCCCGCGCGCAAATCAAGAATCTGATCTACCGACAAGCCAGACGCGGCAGGCTCCTCATGCTTTTCATCATCAGTGGCATAAGAGAACAAGTCACGCACATTACTAGTCTCTTCTTCCTGAACTTCATCTTCTACGCGCACAAAATCAACAGGAACATCACCAAACTGCATTCGCATTAAACTGTCTGGAAGCTGGAAATCAACATCTGGGTCGAGTCGCAACAAATCACCATTTGAGCCAACTAAGTAAGTTCCGTTTGTTGAATGTAAATCGCGTATTGTTGCCACGCCTTTAGGATCAACAATGAGTAGCGCGTGGCGCTTAGACATAGAACGCTTATTATCTACTATGTCAATGCGCTTAAATCCATCTTCACGCAATGGGCGTATAGGCTTTCGACCAATCTCAACCGACTGACCTGCTCCAACGCGCGCCTGCTCAACACCACCTACTGTAATCATCCAGCGCTGCACGACTTGTCGCTCACTCACGTGATCTGCTCCCTTCAGAAAACACACACTACCTTCTATTGTGTCATGCTTTGTGTATATTGCGCTAGTTTTTATTGATTTTTCGCATAAAAATATTACATATTTACGCGAGAGGCATAAACTACTCACCGCTGCGCTGTTTTGGTCGGATTTTCTTGCGTAGGCGACATAAACTACTCGCGCGCGTGCTGTTTAGGTCGAAATCTTCCGCAAAAGCGACCTAAACTTATAAATACTATGTCTTAAACTTTGATTTTTCGTAAGTTTAAGTTGGCGCTATAACAAACACCACTTTCAAAACTTAAAAAATATTACAGTTTTGAAAGTGAAAATACGTATCTACTTTCAAAAGTGAAAAATACTACTATTCCGAAAATAATATTAGCGATGATTCCACATTGGAGCGCGAACTTTCGCCACTAAAAGCAATAAAAGACTCTTACCCTAAAATCCTGCTTGCAAATACGCGTCATGATTCTTACGACATTGAAGGAATCCGCGTAATAGACATAGCGCAATGGCTTCTCGAAACAAATTGAGCCAAACAGTGGAACGCATACGAAGAAAGGGCTTGGAGCCTGATGCCCCTAGTAGCACCAAACCCAAGCCCTTTAACAAAACCGACTCGTTTCCCTAACAAACAAGCCAGCCAAACACTCAACAGTCACGCCATCGAAAGCCAGCGCACAACACTACCGTGAAGAAAGAGATTTGGCAAAACAGTAGAATCATGCAAAAGCCCGAAAGCAAACCCGCTGCAAGAACATAAAGCCCTTACAGCACGTTGAGTGAAAGATTTAACAAGTGAGCGCACCATACTCACATACGGCACGCTCACAAACAAATCATTAAACAATCAACACGATTAACGTGTTAAAAGCTTAGTGACGGATCTTGCGAAGAGCAGCGCCCATGCCAGCAAGCACGGAAGCAGCAACAGCAGCCAAAGCTACAGCAGCACCGGTCTTAGCCAATGGAGCAGCAGCAGCCTTCTTAGCTTCAGCCTTAGCAGCAGCCTTAGCTGGAGCCTTATCTCCATCGATTGGACGATGAGACTTCATTACGGTGCGGTTCTTGGAATCACGTGGGCCGTAAACATCCTCAGTAGAAAGGCTTGGGAGACGGTTGTTAACGAAGTTCTCCTTCTCCTTCTCCATCTCAGCAACGCACTTAGCCTTATCTTCAATAAGCGCATCTACAGTGCCACATGCGTAAATCTTTTCAATCTTCTTGTTGTACAAGCGAACAAGCTCATTGTTCTTAGCTTCTACAGCACCAGCATGCTTGGAATACTCAGGATTGTAACCCTCGTTGTAAACTGGGTTCTCGTATGCTGGATAATCTGTAGCCTTAATGCCCTTTTCATCGAACTTGGAAGCTTCACCAAAACGCATGTCGCTAGCCTTAGTAGGAGTTTTTGGAGAATCAGTCTGAGTAGTATCACCGAGCTGTTCAGTAGTGCCGTGCTTAGTAACGTCACCATTAGTGCCGGAACCATAGCCAGAAAAACCTGCAGCGAAAGCTGGGGCGGCGAAAGCCAAGCCGGAAACGAGGGTGGCGCCAGCAGCGAGTGCGGCGATAGCCTTCTTGTTAAACATAATATTTTCCTTTCTTCTTCTCCACCACGCTTAAAACGCAGTGAAAAACATAAACCCACAAA
>NZ_JBKFWK010000001.1:491598-694362 GCF_046508745.1 Gardnerella sp. Marseille-Q9185 | reverse complement strand
GGTCCCATTCCGAACCCGGAAGCTAAGGCCTGACACGGCGAGGGTACTGCACTCGATAGGGTGTGGGAGACTAGCACGCTGCCGCATTAATCTTCTAGCGGGGAACTTGATTGTTCCCCGCTTTTTTTATTCCCACACTACTGTTTTTTGTAATACTCCAAACACGCGCTAGTATCCTCACATTTGGAGGGTTTGAGGCTGTGTAGCACTCCAAACGCGAGAGAATCATCTCACATTTGGAGCGAATACTGATATTAAACCCTCCAAACATGAGGAAAACTTACGGCAAATGTTTCCATGGCTACATTTGCCGTATGGTTGTGATTAAATAATTGTAGTCGGCGCAGAAGCATGAGCTTTCGGTATGCTGTTGGTAAGCTTTAGGAAAGCTTTACCTAAGCTATCGTTAAGATTTCCGTGAGCTTATTCCAGTGAGCTTTGAGTATTAAGTATTGCGTCGATTACAATTGGGCCAGCAATTGAGTTGATAATTGGGCTATCAATTGAAATAAAATTAAGCAATTAATAATGCGGAATATTGTAACTAAAGCGTGTGCTATTTGCGATTATGCTATTAGCGATTATTCTGTAAATTTCATACAAGGAGTAGGTATGAATAAAGCCCTTATTAACATTGATTATACGAATGATTTTGTGGCAAGTGATGGCTCTCTTACTGTAGGCGAGCCTGCGCAAAAGCTCGAGAAGCGTATTACTGAGATTTCGCAAGAGTTTCTTGACGCTGGTGAGTTTGTTGTTTTTGCGATTGATACGCATCATTTGAATGACACGTATCATCCTGAAACTAAGCTTTTCCCACCTCATAATATCGCCGGAACTCACGGTCAGAAGTTATATGGCACGCTTGGCGATTTTTACGAAGCGAATAAAGATAAAAGCAACGTGTATTACATTCACAAGACTCGCTACTCTTCGTTTAATGGCACGGATTTGCTGATTAAGCTTCGCGAACGCCACATTGAGGAGTTGCATTTGGTGGGAGTTTGCACGGATATTTGCGTGCTTCACACTGCTGTTGATGCGTATAATCTTGGATTTAAGATTGTGGTTCATAAGGATGCCGTAGCAAGCTTTGATCCTGCAGGGCATGAGTGGGCGCTTCGTCACTTTAAGACTTGTCTTAATGCGGATATCGTAGAAGGCTAACTTACTAAAGTTACTTACTAAAGTACTTTAAAAGCAGTTACTAAATCTGCTTAAAAAAGATTATCTAATAACGCTGGTTGCTTGATGCGCCAGCGTTTTTGTTTATTCGGAGTGTCGACTTGCTTTTAATGAGAATCATTATTATTATTAGTAGACGTTGTTAAAATCTTCCATAATTATTTGCGAAAAGAAGAGCGCATATAACGGTAAGAAGATGAAGTGTAGAGAGCGAAATAGTAATTATGACTCATGCAGTGAAGTCTATGTTTAAGCGAGCGCTTGCTTCTGCAAGTGTATTTGTGCTTGCTTTTGCAGTGCTGGTATCTGGTTTTGGTGCTGCAGTGCCTGCGCTTGCGAGCGAAAGGCACACTACTTACGCATACGACGCATCTAAGAAAGACGTACTCTCAAACGGTCACATGGATATTTTTTATCCTTTTATGCTTAACGACAAATTAATTATGGGTTTTGAAGCAAATTCTATGCTTTACAAGCCGGAAAACATTACGATGAAGGTTGGAAAATCTTCATATAGCACTAAGCCTTTTGACAACTACAAAAACAAATTACCATTTGACGCATCAAAGGGTTATTGGCTTTTAGATGAGTCTGGTAATAAACAAGATAAAGAGTTGTTCCCAGGGTGGGATACGTCTGTAGCAAGATACGCTGTTGGTGCCGAAAATCCAGATGGAGCAACTGCAGACATTGTTGTGCAAAAGGTAATCGCTCCTAAAGGCGGAAAAGTCTTAGTATGGGAAACAGATAAAAATAAGCAGGGTGAGTCTAGGGCTAAATCTTTTGAGTACCAAGATAAAGACGATGTTGAAGGCGAAGAAGGTAGCCGCTTTGAGTTTCCAGGCGTAATTCATCAACCTCAGGTAATTCATCAGCATACAAACTGGGTATTTACTCAACCTGGTACGTATAAGCTGGAAGTGTATGCGGTTATTAAGAATAAGAAAACTCAAAAAACTATTACTACGAATACTGCAGAATATACTTTTGAAATTGCAGCAAGTAATAATCACACTGTTCCTCTTGGCTCAACTATTAAAGAGCGAGGAAAAGCTGAAATCCCAGTTTTGGACGCAAATACTAAGGACGAAGATCCGAGCGATAATCCTGAGTGTAAAGATGGTCAGCTGTGCATTTTAGGCATACGAAATAAGGGATTACACCCACATTATCATTCTTATGAAATTGGCGGAGACTTAAACCTTTACACCTACATGGATGGTTTAAAGGAAAAAATTGCAAGTGGTGAAATAAAAAGGCCTACGTATCGTTGGTGCATAACTCGCGCGGATGAGCAAGAAGGTACAGAAGGAACTTGCTTTATGGGAGAAAGGCTTATACTTCCTCCAGAGCCTGCAATGAATAATATGCAAGTTTCTGTTATTGTTACGGCTTTTGAAGGCACTTTTGATTATGAAAAACAACGCGCAACCGGAAAAATAGTTGTAGAAGATCACGGAGCCGACGGTAGGCCAGTTGTTGCAATTAAGGGCAAAAACAAGGTTAATGTTGGTGAAACTGTGCATCTTAATGCAAAGCTGTATTCGCCTCGTGTACCTGTTGTAAATGGTGGGGCTGGAGATCCAGAAGAGCCTGCTACGTCCATAGTTAAAAAATACAGGTGGATGATTAAGAAGGATGGCGAAAAAAACTTTACTAATATACCAATGGCTGAAGGTAAAAGCCTTGATTTAGTAGTTGACGAAAGTATGCAGGATGCTGTTATTCGTGCTTCGCTTGTTTTGGACGACGGAACTTTGTACAGGAATGCTGGGTATGACGATTTCTGCGATTGGACTGTTAATATTAAAAATTTGAACAAGAACAATCCAGGAAAAGCTGAAAAATCTAAAGACAAGAATAAGCATAAGAATCAGAAGAACAGTAAGAAGCGTAAAAATAAAAAAATTAAGCGCAATAAGAATAAGAAGCGTAAATCTGGCGAAAATAGTGAAGCAGATGGACAGTCTGAAGATGGTAAGCCTGAAGATGGTAAGCCGGCAGGCAGCAAAAATAATTCTAAAGCTGAGCATGCAGGCGATAACGCAGGCGAAAATGAAAATGCCAGCTCAGAAGACAATATTGATAAAGTCATAGATGCTTCAAGCCAGAATCAGACTGACGCAAATAATAATTCTAAAACTTCCGGCGCTGAGCAGAATAATCTTCAGAACGCTGGTAGCACTCCGTTAGCTAAGAAAACTCAATCAAAAGGCGGATTTGCAAATTCTGGTGGCGGTTTTACAAAATCAGCTTCTAGAACCTTGGGTGGGTTGCGTCATAGTAGATCTTCTTCAAAGCATGCTAAAAAGCTGAAAAAAGTTAAGCTTCTTAGAAAAAAGAGCAAAAAATCCACTAAGAATGCCTCGTATGAGTCTGAAGAAAGCAACGATGAGTATTCAGAAAACTTAACTGAAGGCGAAGAATCTCAAGAAGAAAAAGATTATAAAACAAAATGGGTGGCTGCTGCTATTGGTGCCGCAAGCGTAAGTTTGTGCACAATAACAGGAGTTGGAGCATTCTTACTTCGTTCACGCTTGAAAATGTTATAAAGGATAAAAAATGATAAATAATAAGCGTTATATTTCAAAAGGAATTATTGCGTTTGCTGCAACAGCGATTATGATAATAGCAACTTTGTTGTTGCCGACTTCTTTTGTGGAATCTGCTCACGCGGCAAGCAGCAACCAACCTGTTATGATTCAGGCAGGTCACGCCGATTTTGGACCAACTCTTGCGGGCGGAAATTGGAAAATACAAATTCGTGACGATACTGGTGACGATCCAGTGTGGCGAGATCCAGAAAATGTTGTGTTCAAGCTGGGTAGTAGCTCGATTATTTCAATGCCAAACGATTCTACCTACAGTTTTATTGGTGAAAAGCCTGGAACCAAACTTTACGTAATTCCACAAACTCAGAATCCTGATGTTCCATGGCTTGGATGGAATACTCAAGAAGGTGGAGTGTTAAACGAGCTTGATCGCGGAGCTAACCTTTCGCTCGAAGGAGTAAGCGGTCCAGGAAAATTGCACGTTTACTTAGAAAATGGCAATAATAATCCGCAGCAACTTTGGGATAGTACTAAAGGTTATCCGCAAAACAGCTGGATTGAAACTAACGCTCATACTCACGTGAATTGGGTGTTTTCTAAGCCTGGTATTTACCATGTGAAGCTCACTTTTTCTGGAAAATTGAAGAATGGGCGAAAAGTAAGCGATACTCGCGTTCTTAATTTTGCGGTTGGAGACAATACGGATCCGCAGGCTGCTCTTGGTGGCGCTGCTGGTGGAGCGCAGGAAGCTGAGTCACAAAACGGCAGTGAAGATTCTGAAGATAATGGCGAGGATGAAAACGCAGAACAGAATAATGGAAATGCTGACAATAATAAATCTGGTATAGCTTCAAGCAAAAAGCATCAAAAGTCTCATAAAGCAGATGATACTGTTGTAATTGCGCAGATTGTGATGATTATTGTTGTAATTCTTACCGTCGTTATTATTGCGTTTATTTTATTCGCTGTAATAAAAAGCAAGAAAGCGCGCGAACAGGCGATTTCGCAGCAAAATACTCTCGGAGATTTAGTGAATGCTTCGGAAGAAACAATTATTTTGCCAAAAACTGATTTGAATAAGTAGCTAATAAGTAGCGAATTAGTAATAAATAAGTAGTTTAGGATAAGTAATGCTTAAAAAATCTACATTAATTTGCATGAGGCTGTTTAGTGCTTTTGTTAGCGCGATTATTTCAGTCGGCTTTTTAGCTTCCATGTGCTGCTGCAATTGCGGTAGTGCGTACGCGGACGAGGCTGGCGTAAGCTCTGGCTCTAGTGCGAATAGTGAAAAAATTGATGGCGCTGAAAATAAGCAGAATTGCAAGGATGCTGTTGTATCTGACGATGCTGAAAGTGAAGACCGTTCGTATATAACAGCAAAATGCATGGTAAACAAAGGTCATACAGACGCGTTCGCAACGTATATTAGCAAAAAAGGAAAATTTGTTTTAGGAACTCGCGGAGATAGTTTCCCTGGAGTTAATGAAAAGCATAGATACAATCCAACTCTATTAGTATTTGTACTTGGAAACAACACTAAACAATCTAGTGAAGGACTAAAGTTTTTGCCCAAAAATGGCAGTGATGTGCCAATTTGGGGATTACCTCAAACTCAAGATACTAGTAAATTGTGGCCGGGATTTGCAACCGAAACTTTAGGTGAAAAATCTGGTATAACAGGCGTAAGATTTGCTATAAAAAGCGCAACAGTTCCAAAAGGCGGAGCCGTGTACGCTTATCAGGATGATGCTCATGGTGACGTAACACCTGTTATAGGAACGCCTAACACAAAATTCCCGCACAAAATGTATGTGGGTTCAAAAGCGCATATGCATGTTAATTGGATATTTACCAAAGCTGGAAAGTATGTTCTTGACGTGGAAGCTGCTGGAAGGAATGAAGCAGGCTCTATTTATAAAAATGTACAACGATACACGTTTGAAGTAGATATGGATGCTGCTGCCTCTAGCGATAATGAATCGATTGCAGCTTCTGATGAAGAATTTAATGATTACAGTGGATTCGTTAAATTAGAAAAGCAGAAGGCTGAGGAAGATTCCGACGGTGAGGAATCTGAAGGCGAAGGTGAAAGTGACTCAGATTCCGATTCTGACGATGAGGAATCTGAAGGCGAAAATGGCAGCGATGATGACGATGAGGATTCATCGACTTCAATTGTTATAAACGGCAATAACAACAGAGTGTACGTAACGCCTTGGCCTGGATCTAAGCCAAGTGGCGGATTGGCAAATCGTGGCTCTGAAGATGAAGAAGAAGCCGAAACAGAATCTAGTAAAAATAATTTAGATTCTAAACAATCCAAATCTAAAAATAAGAATAAAAAAACAACTAAAAAATGTTCAACTTTTAACGATATAAAAGAAGATAAGCTGATTATCAAACATGGGCACGTTGATTTAGCAACGTACTCAAACGGTAGCGGAATCGGCTTTGCAGTGCAAGAAGACGTAACTGGATCTCACGTAAAGCGCGACCCAAGTAAAGTCGTATTTTACGCAGGAAATGCAGCAAAAGATGGAAATGTGTGGAGACTTCCTCAAACGCAAAAAGGAAGCGTTCCATGGGTTGGTTGGAGCAACCAAGGTTTGCATCCGCATAAATCCAGCAAAATAAGTCTTGAATCTGTAAAAGGGCCTGGCAGTGTGCGCATTTGGTTGCAGGGTGGACTTGGCACAAAAGCGAAAACTGTTATGTCTAGTAACGGAAATCGAACTTACACAATTCCGGCTAATACGCATATGCACTTGAACTGGGATTTTTCAAAATCTGGATACTACACGATTCGTCTTGCAGTTAGCGCTAATGGCAAAACTCTTGCTAAGGATTTCCACTTCGCAATTGGTGTGGACGCGCTTAAAACACCTATGGGCTGCTCCGTAAGCGAAGTTGGTGGAGATGAAGGAGACAATGTTGCTGATGGTGACGGCGACGGCGCAACTGAAGGCACAACTGAAGGCGCAACTGACGGTGCAACTTCATTTGAAAATGGCGGAAACGGCGGAAATTCTGGAAGCAATTCTGGAAGCAATAATAATGGTGGGAGCACGCCATTAGCTGCTGCATCATACTCTGGTAATGGTGGTTCATCATTCTTTGGGGGAGGGTTTGCTTCCAATAAATCTAAATCCGGAAAATCTAAATCCTCAAAAACCGGCAGAACTGTGAAGCTATTCGGCACAATCGGCAGCAAGTCGCGCAAAGGTGTTGAAGCAAAATATGCTTCTAAGCGCGTTAAGGGTCTTAGAAGAAGCTTGCTTAGCAATGTAAAAGATGATGAGTCAACTGGAATTTCAGGATTGTTTAGTAGGAATCCTGTGCTTGCATACTCGCTTATTATTGGTGGAGTATTAACTGTTCTATCCGTTACTGCTGCCGGAATTTGGTTCCTCTACAAGCGCGGACTCATTAGTTTGAATTGGTTACTGCGCTATTAAGGTTTATTTCGCTATTAAAAGTAGTAGGAGTGTGTAAGGGTGATTCGTTGGCCCAGAAAAACAAAGCAAACTTTTTTTGCTGCGATTGACGCAATTGCAGTGGTTGCGCTTATTTTTCCGCTTTCTGCTTGTGGCAGCGCAAACGGCAATACGCGCGCAGGACATATGGATGGCCGTATTAATGTGGTTACTACTACAGGCGTTTTGCGCGATATGGTGGCGAATGTAGCAGGAGATGCTGCAAATGTGAGTTCAATAGTGCCGGATAATGCAGATCCGCACTCTTACGAGCCGCGATTGCGATCAATTCGAGACGTTGTGTATGCGGACGTGGCTTTTAGTAATTACATGATGCTTGAAGAGCACGGCGTGATTACAGCTTTGGACGCAAATTTGCGAAAAGGCGTGCCGAATGTTGAGCTTGCTGAAGAAAGCGTGAAACATGCGGCGGATATTATTCCAATGGTCGAAGACGTGTCTTTGGATACTATTTGGCTAGGTCTTGCTACAGAACGCATGGCTGCGCAAGTTGGAGCAGAAGCTGCAACTGTGAAATCTGCAACTGTGAAATCTTCTGAAGAATCGCAAAATTCTAAATCTTCTGAAGAATCGCAATCTTCTACATCTTCGCAGTCTTCACAATCAAACGCGCCTTCAACAGTAACAAAAGAAGGACGCGCAACCGTAATAAAGCCAAATGCATACAACATGAAGCGTTCGGACAGAATCCGCTTAACTGCAACAAAAGTAAAAGGACCTGGAGCATTATTCGCTTACCTTACAGGCACTTTTGGAAGCGTAGAAACTTACGTAAATTCAGCGAACGGAATTAGCGACGAAGATCATGTGGATTTGCCAGCGGATGCGCACACGCACTTAAGTTGGGCTTTTAGCAAGCCAGGAGAGTACACGCTTGATTGGCATGCGGATATTTTAGATGCTCAAGGCGCAAGAGTTGCAAGCTTAGGTAATACCAGTATGCGTTTTGCTGTTGGTGTAAACGCACAGAAAGTAGCGAAAAAGCGCAAAGCTCGCGTGGTTTTGAATCAAGGTCACGCTGATTTAGCATACGATTTGGCGTCGCACGGGTTTATGTACCGAGTGGATACTTTGCAAGAAAAGCGCTCTGCTGCGCCAAAACGCGTGTATTATGCGCCTCGCGATGTAGTAGTAGAAGTGCCGACTAATGCGCTGAAGGAGATTCCGGCAGAGCAGGGGTATCGTTTTTTGGGTGCTGCTCGCGAAAAGTTGTATCAGCTTCCGCAAGCTGTTTTAGGAAAGCATGTTCACGGAGATATTGACCCGCATTTGTGGCAGTCAGTAAAAAACGGTATTGCTTATGTGCGCACAATTGCGGATCGCTTGTGCGAAGTGGACGCTAAAAACGCTCGCAAATATCGCGCAAATGCGGACCGATATATTAACAAACTTCTTGACGTAGACGCGTATATGCGCAAAAAAGTTGCGTCAATTCCAAAAGAGCGCCGCAACTTAGTTACAACGCACGACGCTTTTGCATACTTGGGTAAAGCTTACGGTGTAAATATTGCAGGATTTGTAACAATTAACCCTTCAAGCGAGCCGAGCGTGCAAGATAGGCGCAGGCTTTCGCAAATTTTGCGCGACTTGGAAATTCCTGCAGTGTTTTTGGAGCCGAATTTGATTTCGCGCTCGTCTGTGCTTAAAGAGCTTGCAGCCGAAGCGCATGTGAAAGTTTGCCCAATTTATGGTGACGCTTTCGACGCGAAGGTTAGAACTTACGCGGATATGATGCGAGCTAACGCGGATTCTTTAGCGAAATGTTTGAAGTGATAGCGAAGTGATAGCGAAGTGGATGGGATTTATGAATAAAAATATTAGCGAAAATAGTACTGTTATTAACGCGCAAAACTTGAGTGTAAGCTACGCAAATCGCACTGTTGTAAAAGACGTTTCTTTTACTATCAATAGTGGCGAATTCGTTGGGTTACTGGGTGCGAACGGCGCTGGGAAAACAACGCTTTTCCGCGCAATTATGGGGCTGATTCCGCACGCCGGAAAACTAGAAGTTAAAGCTCCTAGCGCAGAAGGCGATAGTGTAAATTCGCGCGTATCTTACGTTGGATACGTGCCTCAACGTCACGATATTGCGTGGGATTTTCCGCTTTCTGTTTTAGATGTGGTGATGATGGGTAGGATTCGTCACATTGGTTACGTTCGTCGCGCAAAAAAAGAAGATTACGAAATTGCGCTTGCCTCGCTTCACCGCACAGGAATGGCTGATTTTCGAGACCGCACAATTGGTGAGCTTTCCGGCGGCCAGCGTCAGCGCGTGTTGGTTGCGCGAGCACTTGCAGGCGAGCCGAGACTTCTTTTACTTGACGAACCTTTTACCGGACTCGATATGCCAACTCAAGAGCTACTTACGAGCCTATTTTTGGATTTAGCAAAGTCTGGAGAAGCAATTCTTATGAGTTCTCACGACATAATCGGCTCAATTAACTCATGCTCAAGAATCATGCTTTTTGATGGCACTATTGTTGGCGATGACGAGCCGCAAAATTTGAGCGCGGAAAAGTGGGTGCAAACATTCCATGTAGCGCCTGAAAATCCGCTTATTAAAGCAGTTGAGCGAGTAATCGGGAAAAAATAGAGGTGGAAAAGTAAATGTTATCTCCAATCGAATTTATACAAGACTTAAGCAATCCGGACCTTTGGTTTCTTCTAAAAGCGCTTATTGTAGCCTGCCTTTCTAGCGTAATTTGCGGAGCAGTGGGCTGCTATGTGGTGCTTCGCGGAATGGCGTTCATTGGCGACGCCGTAGCGCACTCCGTATTCCCAGGACTCGCAATCGCCTTCGTATTACAAGGAAATCTGCTTCTTGGCGGCGCGCTCGCAGGAGTTGCAACCGCACTAATCGTATCTATTTTTAGCCAAAACCGCAGGCTTCGCGAAGACTCGTTTATTGGCGTATTCTTCGTATCTGCTTTCGCGCTTGGAATCGTAATAATTTCAAAAGCTTCAGGCTACGCCGGATCTTTGGAATCCTTCCTTTTTGGCTCTATTACGGGCATTCCGGACTCGGATATTGCTGTGGTAGCTGTTACAGGGCTGATTATTTTAGCGCTTTTAAGCATGTTCCACAAAGAACTTGTTTGCGTGTCGATGGATCGCGAAACTTCGCGCGCAATGGGATTGCCAGTTGCGTGGCTAGACGGAATGCTGTACGTTTTGGTGGCGATTGCCGTGGTTGTTTCTGTGCAAATTATTGGAAACGTGCTTGTGCTTGCGCTGCTTGTGACTCCTGCTGCAACTGCGCGACTGCTTACAGATAGGCTGTCTAGGATGATGATTTTGGCACCGGTTATTGGTTGCGTTTCGTCGATTGTGGGCATGTATATTTCTTGGAGCTTTGATACTGCAACAGGCGGCACGATTGTGCTAGTTGCAACGGTGCTTTTTGTGCTTGCATGGGTTTGCTCGCCTAAGCATGGGCTGATTGCGAAGGCGTGTGTAAAGAAAATAGTGTAACGCAGGTTTATAGCGTGCGGCACAATAGACGTATGGTATCAAAAGGAAAACCTTCGCCAAGAAGTGCTGTTAAACGCTTAAGCGATGAGCAAGTAGAGCGCTTAGCGCGTGTACACAACTTAGTTGACCCAACGTATTACTATCCAACCGGTGCACGTAAGCCAAACCAGGCAGAAATTGACGCGCAAAATCCTAAAGCCGCCGAAAGGTTGCTTGAAGGAACGTCGCGCGTATTGCGTTCGCGCTGCAAAGTAAAGGCGTGGGGATTAGAAAACGTGCCAGAAGAAGGCGTGTTTATTACCGCTTGCACGCACGTTACAATGTTTGACGTTTTTATACCAATGACAGCGCTATTCCACCAAGGTCGTAGACCTCGTTACATGGCAAAGGCAGAACTTGCGCACTGGCCAATCTTAGGCAAATGGTTCCAGCTAGTAGGTATGCAGTCGGTTCCGCGCAGAAGTGGAAAAGCGCGCGAAATTGAGGAAGAATCAATCAAAATCCTCACGAACGGAAGACCTTTAAGCATTTGGCCAGAAGGCACTTTAACGCGCGACCCTAAAAAATGGCCTATGAGCATGAAGCCTGGAATTGGAATTATTGCGCTCGAAGCTTCTCGCAGGCTGGGGCATCAGATTCCGCTATTTTGCGCGGTTGTGTGGGGTGCTGCAAGCATTAACCACTGGTGGCCTTGGCCGAAGAAAAACGTTGTAATGTGCTACGATACTCAGCTTGATTATTCCGACTTGCTGCAGGGAAGCGAAAATTGGGGAGAATTGCCTCCAATGGAATCTGCCGAAGAGCTTGCTCGTCGCGTGCGAGTGCGCATGACGCAAATTATGGAAGAGATTCGCGGCGAAAAAGCTCCTGCTGGATACTTTGATTACAGGCAGATGAAACGCGTTACGGAAGAATAAAAAATATACGGAAGAATAAAATAAAGTATCTTTTTAAAATCCCGTAAAGCGGCGTGTGTAGTATTAAGTAATAGTGTGATTATAAGTCAAAATTGAGCTGCAAATTAGCTTGCGAAATGCGCGAAACTATAACGCAGCCCACGAAACTTCAAACCGAAAGGCAGGACGTAAACATGAACGTTACGGTGTTGGGTGCTGGTGCTTGGGGAACTGCGTTTGGTCAAGTGCTTGCGGACGCAGGAAATCAAGTGACGATGTGGGCAATAGAGCCGGAAATCGTTGAAGGAATTCGCGACCATCATCATAACGGCGTGCGCTTGCCAAGCGTAGAAAAACTTCCAGAAAACATGACCGCAACAGGAGATCGTGCTGAGGCTGTTGCGAACGCGGATATTGTAGTTGTGGCTATTGCAGCACAATTTGCTCGCGTTGCCTTAGCAGAATTCGTGGGTTTGATTCCACAAAACGCGATCGTTGTTTCGCTTATGAAAGGCATTGAGCGCACAACCGGCAAGCGTATGGACGAAGTCGTGTGCGAAGCATTGAACTTGCCGCGTAACCGTTTCGCTGCACTTTCCGGACCAAACTTAAGCAAGGAAGTAGCATCTCGCCATCCGGCTGCAGCAGTAGTTGCTTGCGTAGAAAAGTCTCAGGCAGAAGTAGTTGCAAAAGCTTGCTCAAACAGCTACTTTAAGGCGTTTGTATCAACCGACGTAATCGGCGTAGAAATGTGCGGCTCGCTTAAAAACGTGGTTGCGCTCGCAGTTGGCATGGCTCGAGGCGCAGGATACGGCGAAAACACTGCAGCTATGATCGAAACTCGCGGTCTTGCAGAATTGACGGCTTTGGGCGTTGCAGAAGGCGCAGATTCGCGCACTTTTGCAGGTCTTGCAGGCTTTGGTGATTTAGTTGCAACTTGCGGATCTCCACTAAGCCGCAACTACACTTTCGGTGCAAATCTTGGCAAAGGTATGAGCGTTGAAGAAGCAACCGCCGTAAGCAATGGTGTTGCAGAAGGCGTTCCGACCACAAGTGCAGTAGTGGCAATGGGAAAGCGATTAGGCGTTGCAACTCCGCTCGCAAGCGCAATGGCTCGCGTGCTTGAAGAAGGAATTTCCTGCCAAGAAATGCTCGCAATGCTTTTTGACGACGATGTTTGCGAAGAGTAAGTAGCTTTTGCGAAAAGTAGCGCGCGTAAATAATCGTAAATAATCGAAAATAATTAAAATAATCAAAAATAAAATATATAAAGGAAAAAAATGACGAAAAAGCGTGTAGTGTTCTTGTATGGCGGTAAAGCAGACGAACATTCGATTTCTTGCATATCGGCTGCTGGAGTACTCAGTGCTGTAGACGAAAGTCGATTCGAGATTGTACGTATTGCAATCACAAAGCAAGGCGAGTGGATTGTTGGCGGAGAAGATCCTCGTAACTTCCACATGGAAGAAGGAGAGCTTCCGGTAATAACAAAAACTGCTGAAACGCGCGATGTTGTGCTAGACCCAGCTAAAGGCGCAGACGGATTTTTGGTGCGAGAAGCAGACGGCACGCTTACAAGTTTGGGTCATATTGACGCAGTGTTTCCGGTTCTTCACGGGCCAAACGGCGAAGATGGCACTTTGCAGGGCTTGCTAGAAATGATGCAAGTTCCATACGTTGGTTGCGGAGTTCTAGCATCGGCTGCGTGCATGGATAAGTATTACGCGAAGCAACTTTTTAAGGCTGCCGGAATTAATGTTGCTCCTGGAATCGCACTGGATGCGCGAAAGTTTGCAAGCGATGCGGCGAACAATTTTGCTGCGTATGCAAACGAAATTCTTGCGCAAGTTGAAGCTGCAAAACTAGAGTATCCGCTTTTTGTAAAGCCAAGCCGTGCAGGATCTAGTTTTGGAGTTACAAAAGTTGAATCGCGCGATGCTAAAGCTTTAGCGGATGCAGTTTTTGAGGCTTCAAAGCACGATTGGCGAGTATTGATAGAGCAAGGAATTGACGCGCGAGAAATTGAGTGCGCGGTTCTTGCCGCTCGCGACGGCGAAGAGCCTCAGGCGAGCTGGCCTGGAGAAGTTGTGCTAGACAAGCGCCAGGCTGGAGAAGACCAGTTCTACGATTTTGACAGTAAATACATGGATTCTGCAGCTTCACACGTTGAAGTTCCGGCCGATCTTCCGGAAGAAACTTTGCAGCGCGTTCGCAAAACAGCGCTTGCAGCATTCAAGGCGGCAGATGGAAGAGGATTAAGTCGCGTGGATTCTTTCGTAACTAAAGATGGCCGCGTAATTCTTAACGAGATCAACACAATGCCTGGATTTACGCCAATTTCCATGTATCCAAAAGCTTGGGAAGCAACCGGAATAAGCTATAGCGATTTAATCACAAAGCTTATTGAAGGCGTTCTGAAATAATTTAATCAACTGTAAAACAGCAACAAAAGCAGAAACAAAAAGGAATAAGTATGCAAGATTTGCAAAATTCATGGCGCGACGACACTTATTTGCTAGCGCGCAAACGTCAAGGAACTATCGGCATGTCTTTATGCGTATTCCTCGTAGTTTGGATTGCTGTTTCGTATATTCTTGGAGTTCTTTATTCGCAGTTTATGCCTAAGAGCATGCTAAGCGACTCTCTTAACACATTACTTGTGTCGGATATTTCGCAGTATTTAGTCGCTCTACCAATCGCAATGCTTATTATGCGCACTGTTCCTGCTGCAAAAACTCGACAATTCTCTATGAAATTTAGCCAATTTGGCGGCTTCTTTGCTGTGTGCATACCGATTATGTACATTGGTAATATAGTCGGCATTTTCCTAGCAACAGTTCTTAGCGGCGGAAAAGCAGAAAATCGCGTCTCAGACACTATTGCAGCGGGAAATATGTGGGAAACCCTCATATTTGTGGTAATTCTTGCGCCAATTGTAGAAGAATGGCTTTTTAGAAAACAGTTGCTTTCTCGTTTGCGCGTGTATGGAGAAAAGCGAGCTATTGTATTTTCCGCACTTGCTTTCGCGCTTTTCCACATGAACGTGTTCCAATTCTTCTACGCATTTGGACTTGGACTTGTTTTTGGATACATTTATATTCGCACGTCCAAGTTGAGCTACAGCATATTCCTTCATATGATTGTTAATTTCCAAGGAAGCATAATTGCCATGTGGTTGGAAAAGCAACTGGTTGATGCAAGCGGAAATATGATTGACGTAGAAAAGATGTCGCGTCAGGAATTAACTAGCCTACCAACCGGTTTTATTCTAGCTGGAATTTATGGGATGTTTATGATTGCCATGCTTATAGTAGGCGTGGTTTTGCTAGTTCGTCGCCGCAAGTATCTCGTATTCTTCGATGCTCCGCAAGAACTTCCAAATAAAGTTGGAAACAAAGCATTGTACGGAACTGTTGGAGTAATAGCGTTTTTGATTATTTCAATACTTCTTAATTTGCTAATGTTATTTGCGTAAAAGCGAATAAAAAATAATCGCATAAAAATAAAATATAAAATAAATCAACGAAGGAGGCGAAAGTTATGCAAAGCAATCAATCGACTAAAACTATTCGCGTAGGTCTACTTGGGGCTGGAACTGTTGGGTCTCAAACAGCGCGACTAATAGTTGAACAGTTTAATGAGCTTAAGAAGCGAACTGGTGCTGAGATTGAGCTCGCAGCAGTTGCGTGTTTACGCCCAGAGGAAGTTGATGCGCCTTGGATTAAGCGCGATTTGCTAACTACAGACACCGCCTCTTTATGTACTCGTGAAGACATTGATATTATAGTCGAGCTTATTGGCGGACTTGAGCCTGCGCATACTTTTGTAAAAAGCGCGCTGAGCCACGGAAAATCCGTTGTGACAGCTAACAAAGCGCTTCTTGCAAAGTTCGGTCCGGAATTATACGAGTGTGCAGAAAGTCACGGAGTTGACTTGTACTTTGAAGCGTCTGTTGCAGGAGCGATTCCTATTCTTCGCCCTCTTCGAGAGTCTCTTATTGGCGACGAAATTACGCAAATTTTTGGCATAGTAAACGGCACGACTAACTATATTCTTGACGAAATGACCGTGCGCGGACTTGATTTTGATTCGGCTTTGCGCGCAGCTCAAGAAAAAGGATACGCAGAAGCGGATCCAACAGGAGATGTTGAAGGATTCGACGCTGCAAATAAGGCTGCTATTCTTGCAACCCTTGCATTCCAAATGCCGGTAAGTATTGACGATGTTTCCGTTGAGGGAATTAGCGCGATTACGGCTGAAGATATTGCGGCTGCGAGTGCGGAAAAGCGCGTGATTAAGCTTCTTGCTGCAGTTGAGAGGCACGGCGGCGGCGATGGTGACGGCGAGCCAAACTCGGATGGAGGAGTAAGCGTTAGTGTGTATCCGGCGCTTGTTGGTGCGGAACATCCTTTGGCATCGGTTCACGGTAGTTTTAACGCTGTATTTGTTAAGGCTCAAGCTGCAGACGACTTAATGTTCTACGGACGCGGTGCCGGCGGCGCTCCAACTGCAAGCGCTGTTGTTGGAGATGTTGTTAGTGCGGCTCGAAATCTTGTGCGTGGATGCTCCGGTTTTGGCGTGCCAATGTACAACAAGTATGTGCCAGCTTCTAGTGAGCAGACTAGGGCAGATTTTGTGATTCGTTGCAATATGGAAGATACTTCTTTGGCTTTGCGCGGCGAAGTTATGGATGTTTTTGCAGGTCATGGTGTTGCGGCTGAGCGTTTGGCTTCGGCTTGCGAAGCGCAATACGCGCAATCTGAAGGTGATTCGGATTGCCCACAGTGCGGTCTTGGTGGGCCTGGCAGTATGCGTGTTCTTGTGCGCGAATGTTCGGAAGCTACTTTGCAATCTATTTGTAAGAATTTACAAGATTTGGATTTTGTGCTGGATAAGCCGCTTGCTTTGCGAATCATTAAGTAGACTGCTCGAACGGAAAAGGTGCGAAATGAAACCAGTGTGCAATAGCGTGTCAGTTAGAGTTCCAGCAACCAGCGCAAATCTTGGATCTGGCTTCGATACAGCAGGAATTGCGTTTGATTATGCGGATTCTTTAGTTTTTACTCTGGATGATAATCAGTCTAAAAATTCGCTTGATTCGCTTGATTATGCTGGAAACGTGCGCGTGATTATTCACGGAGAAGGCGAGGATACGCTTCCAAAAGATGAAACGCACTTAGTTGTATCAACTTTTCGCAAGGCTTGTAAAATTTTTGGGTTACCAAACTTACGGTTTACTTTAGAAGCGCATAATCAGATTCCGCAAGCGCGCGGTATGGGGTCTTCCGCAGAGGCGATTGTGGCTGCTGTTGCTGCTGCTTGGACTTTTGCGCACGAAGGCGAGCTTAATCGCGAAGCAATTTTTGAGATTGCGGCCTCAATTGAAGGACATCCAGATAACGTAGCTCCTGCGGTTTTTGGCGGTTTGACGATGAGCTGGAAGCTTGATGCTGGGGAAGGCAAAGGTTCTGTGCGCGTGGCTGGAGATTGCGAAGCTCCGCTTTCTACCGGTTTTCATACTGTACGATACAAAGTTTCGCAAGATATTTCTGTGTCGGTATTCGTTCCTAATTTTGAGCTTTCTACAGAGCTTGCTAGGCGCGCGCTTCCAGCAAAAGTACCGTATGGTGACGCAATATTTAACGTATCGCGCGCTGCAATTCTTCCGGTTGCATTTGGTGAGTTAAATAGCGATTCTGAAAATGAATTAGGTGCAGTAAAATCTAATATTTCGCGAAATGCGTTACTTTTTGCGGCGACTCAAGATGCTCTTCATCAACCGTATCGTGCAAATCTTATGAAGGATTCATGGAAGCTGGTGGAAGTGTTGCGCGAGCATGGTTTTGCGGCAGCAATTTCGGGAGCAGGATCGTGCGTTGCTGTATTTTATGCAGGAGATGCCGAGTATAAAAAGAGTGCTGCTCAAAAAATCGACGCAATTGCAAAGCCGTGGCTTTCGCGCGATGGCTGGCGCGTTTTGCACGTACCGGTTAACTCTACGGGCGTAGAAATAACTCGCGAATAGGCTGTGCGAAGGTATAAAAAGGAAGAGTAAAGTATGGCAGTTACGTTGATTTTGGCTTCAAAGTCGCCTGCGCGTAGAGCGGTTTTGGCGGCGGCCGGCGTGATCCCTGTGATTCACGAGAGTGAAGTGGATGAGCCGGCGGCTTTGCGCGATGCGGCTAGTGAGCGCGGAACAAACGTTGAAGAGTTGAGCGCTGAGCAACGCGTTTCGATTTTGGCGTGCGCGAAGGCTAAGGCTGTATATGAGTCATGGAAGCGTGTGGCAGATTCTGCTGCTTCGGCTAGTGGCGATTTGGTTGTGGGGTATCCGCTGGAAGCTGAAGCTGAAACTGCGGGATCTGAATCTTCTGAAATTGGTGAATCTTCTAGCAACGCTTTAGCAAGAGACTCTCAAGCAGACGTAACGCATAACGTAGATACCGCGCAAACTCGCGACTTTTCAGGCGTAACTGTTCCTACAAAAACTTTCGATATTCACGATTTTGCATATACAAATAAATCTTCTAATGATTGTAGCGGTGTACTGATTGTTGGCTGCGATTCCATGTTCCTGCTCGATGGAGAATGCTACGGAAAGCCGCACACGCCCGAAATTGCTTTTGAGCGAATAAAGAATATGAGTGGCAAAACAGGACAATTGTGGACTGGTCACTGCTTAATCGACGCAAAAACTGGCAAATTCTTGTGCAAAACAAGCCACGCAAGCGTAACTTTTTCGCAAATGAGCGACGCTGAAATTCGCGCGTACGTAGAAACTGGCGAGCCGCTGGAAGTTGCGGGATCCTTTACGCTAGAAGGATTCGGCGGAGCTTTTATTGAGGGGATTCAGGGAGATCCGCACGGAGTTCTTGGAATCAGCTTGCCTCTTCTTCGCAATATGGTTGCCGAGCTTGGATACGCGTGGCCAGATTTGTGGAATAAGAATACCTTGGAAGAAGTTGGTGCGAAGAACGATCCGACTTCCACAGAAGTTCCTAAAGAAAATGTGCATCAGCCGGGGGATGGCTGGGTGCAGTGCAATTGTGGGCGAAGGCACTGGGGTCATAACGGTGCTGCTGGAGTGCTGCTTGCTAGGCGAGATGAGGCGACCGGGCGCGTGACGCACGTTGTTATGCAGCATCGCGCGCTTTGGAGTGCGGAAGGCGGTACTTGGGGCATTCCGGGCGGAGCGATTTCCGACGGCGAAAGTGCAATTGAAGGCGCATTGCGCGAGTCGTTTGAAGAAGCGAATATTACTTCGGAAGATATTGATGTTGTTGGAGCTTACCGTGAAGATCACGGAAACTGGTGCTATACAACGGTTTTTGCGTTTGAAAAGCCGGGGCATAGTGTGAATCCTTGCGCGCACGACGACGAGAGTATGGAAATTAAGTGGGTGCCGATTGACGACGTGCCTAAGTTGAAGCTGCTTACGGCAATGCGCACTGATTGGCCGTCTTTCCGAGCGCGCCTTGATTCGCTTGCTACGCGACGACCTGCTTGAGCGCTGCGATTTAGTGCGCTGGCTATTCTTCGGACACTGGTGCAGTACGGTTTCTGCGTTAGTGTCTTATTTAGCTTGTTTTGAGACACTCGTGCAGATGAGTTACTGCGCGCATGTCCGAAGATTGGCATTATGGGACTTTCGTGCAGTACGCTTACTGCGTGAGTGTCTCATTTCGCCTGTTTTGGGACACTGCCGCAGTTGACGTTCTGCGTTATGGTCTCTGGTTGTTGATTATCGGACATTGGTGCAGATGGGTTACTGCGCGCGTGTCTATGGTTGGTTGTTTTGTGAAACATTTGCCGGAGATTTTCCGGCTTTTGTTTTCGCTCCGGCTGTTTTTGACCACATTTGCCGGGAATCTACCTGGCGTTTGTTTTCGCTTTAGCTACGTTTGACCACAAACGCCGTGTATTTTCCTGGGGTTTGTGGTCGTTTTTGCCTTGGATGACCACATTTGCCGGGAATTTATATAGCGTCTAAAGCAAACGCAAAATCACCCCAAAATAGCGGCGATTACTGCTATACAGATTGGGCTGGTAACTGTGGAAAACAGTATTCCGTCGCGAGCGAAACTTAAGCCAACGTTGTATCTAGCAGCATAATTGTAAACGTTTTGGCCTGTTGGAAGCGCAGCTAACACAACGCACGCGTACAAAGTCGCCCCGCGAAAACCCATCACAAAGTAAGCCAGCAAAAACGCAATAATTGGCATAATCAAATTCTTCAGCACTGCAACCGTTGCAATCGCAGCGCGATTTGAATTCTTCTGCAAAGGTCTACTTCCGTAAAGCGACATGCCGAAAGCCATCAAAATCATAGGAACCGCGGAATCGCCAATCATTTTAATAGGATCGTATAAAAAATTCGGCACAGGAAAATATCCGACTTTAGCTGAAATTGCAGAAATCACAATTCCGCCTAGAGACCCGATTAAAAGCGGCTGCTTTAAAGGCTGCTGAGCAATACGCTTAAGCGAGCATTTGCCAGTAGTTGTAATGTCTAAAACCGTCAAACCAACAGGAGTAAAAACAGCCTGTTGCATAACCAAAATCGGAGCTACGAGTGCAGGATTTCCCAAAATATAAGTGGCAACCGGCAAGCCGATATTATTTGAATTTAAATAAAGCGAGTTGAGCGCGCCAATTGTGCAGTCGGCTGCAGGAAGGTGGAAAAATATGCGGTTAAGCAGTACGAACGCAAGTCCAACAATCATTGCAGAAAAGAACGCAACAAAAATCGAAGAATGAAAAATCTCAAAAATAGGCTCTTTAGAAAGAATTGCGAACATTAAGCAAGGGCTGGAAACGAAGAAACTTACGCGATTTAGCACCATTTGAGCCTGAGATCCGCCAATGCGAAGGCGCGCGGTAATATAGCCGGCAAGAATCACAATGCCAATTACGCAAAAGCCTTGCATAGCGCTGATTAAGCCCATTTCCTGCCTCCAAAGGGTATCCAAAATAGTATCCCAAATAGTATTTCCAAATAGTAAGTAGCGCGCAAATATATTCGCACAAACCTCTGCTGCAACTATAGGAGCGATACGCAACTTTTGTGCGTGCGCAACAATTTGTATTAGTGCAGATAATAGCGCGCGCGTGGTTTTGCTGCTTTTGGCTTAAAAGTAACGTTGTAAATTTTAATATTCAGTAAATTGGATATTTGACTCGGCAATATGGCATACTAGAGAGCGGTGGCACTGCAAGCCGCCGGGCGATTGATGGCGTCGATCCCCTCGTGAGTGTTTTTCCGAGGCTGGCGTCCGCCGTCGCGCAATTAGACTTTGTAGAGAGCCTTGGGGTGGCTCGCGTGCGTGCGTGTTCATCTTAAAGCCAGGGATGCGAGGCGATTGCAGCGTTTCGTGAGGAGCATAGTGCCCAGAATAATAAGAGAACGCTTCAATGAATCTGAAGCTGAAAATAGTATAACTGTGTCTAAAAATCCGGTTGCGGCTAAAGACGCTAAAGACGCTAAAAATGTTAAAGATGCTAAAGATGTGTCGTTTGTTGGCGCTTCTTCTGCAGGTGTAGCTGCTACTTCTGCCGCTTCTGCTACTTCTGCTGCTGGAGTTGTGCGTCGTCGCCGAGGCCGTCGCGTGACGCGTGGTGCTGGTGCAGCCGGCGAAGCGATGGAATTAAAGGTAGAAGAGTCGAGCACGAAGATTTTTAATAGCGGCGTTGATAGCGGCGTTGATAGCGGCGATAATAATCGCAACAATGCCAGCACTAATGCCAGCGCTAATAGTCGAGATAATAGTCGCACTAATAGTCGAGATAATCGCGCTGCTGGTCGCGCTAATAACGTTAAAAGTCGCGCAGAAAGCCATGTTGACAGCAACGTCGACAGTCATGCTGACAGTCACACTGAAAGCCACACGTCATCTCGCCCTATTACTTCTTTGCTGTTCCAAGAGCCTGTTTTGCCTGCTCATGTTAATAGTGAGGAAAGCGAGCGTTTGCGCGAAGATTCCAGGGATGATTCTCGCGCAGATTCTCGTTCGTCTTCTCGTTCGTCTTCTCGCGCGGATTTGCGTCATGATTCGCGCGCAAATTCTCGTGAGGATGCACGTTCTGATTCTCAATCGGATTTTGAAGACGAATCTGAAAACAGTGCGAATGAGCGTCAAAACCGTCGCAATAATCGTAATCGCAATGAATCTTCTCAAAAAAGCCAACGTTCTCGCCGCTCGCGTCGTCTGAATGCGGTTGAGCGTCGAGCTGCTGCCGAAGTCGAGCAAATTGAAGAGGATCTTGCGTACGACGATATTGTTTATGCGCCTATTGATACTCAAATCGATGAAACTCTTGATGTTAGCGATATTTTAGATAGCGACGATCGCAACGATGGCAGCGATAGCAGTGATCGCAACGACCGCAGTGATCGCAACGACCGCAGAAACAGAGGAAATCTTCGCAATCGAAGGAATCGCAGCAATAGCGATGACCGCAGCGACCGCAGTGACAATCGAGATGATAATCAAGACAATAATGATGACAGTCAAGATTATGGTCAAGATGACAATCAAGATACTGGCTTGCGTCGTCGCCGTCGTCTTCGCGACTCGTCAAGCAGCATTCTTGATGAAGATGACGATGAGGGAATGATAACGCGTCGTCGTCGCCGTCGTCGTTCTTCGCGCGAAAATATTGACGAAGTATCTCAGGAAGATCGCGATTTAATACCGGATCCAGAAGAACTTCGCGCTCAAGACGAAGAAGAAACGCTTTACACGCGTCGCCGTCGTCGTCGCCGCTCTAAGTCTTCGGATGATTCCGCAGCTTCGTCGCAATCGCAGTCTTCGCAGTCGTCATTGTCTTCTTCGGATGATTCTTTTGCTTCTTCTCGCTTAAGTGCCGACGATTTATCTTCTAGGCGCTCTCGCAAGCAGCAGTATATTGACGAAATCACGGATATTGAGGGCTCTACTAGACTTGAAGCAAAGCGTCAGCGCCGCCGTGACAATCGCCGTGAGCGCGCGCGTCAAAACTTAATTATGGAGCAGGATTTCCTTGCTCGTCGCGAAAATGTTGATCGTTTGATGGTGGTTCGCGAGCGCGATCGTCACACGCAAATTTCCGTTATTGAAGACAATATTCTTGTGGAGCACTACGTTTCCGATATTCAAGAAGTTGCAACCGTTGGCAATATTTATCTTGGTCGCATTCAAAACGTGCTTCCAAGCATGGAAGCTGCGTTTGTGGATATTGGTCAGGCTCGAAATGGCGTGCTTTATGCTGGCGAAGTCAACTGGGATATGACGCGTTTGGAAGGTCAGCCTCGCAGAATTGAGCTTGCTTTTAAGTCCGGAGATCCTGTGCTTGTGCAGGTTACTAAGGATCCGATTGGCCACAAGGGTGCGCGACTAACTTCGCAAGTAACTCTTGCTGGTCGTTTCCTTGTGCTTGTTCCTTCTGGCGGAATGACGGGCGTAAGCCGCAAGCTTTCGGATCGTGAGCGCTCGCGTTTGCGCGCTATTGTTTCTAAGATTGCTCCAAAAGATATGGGCATTATTATTCGTACTGCCGCTGAGGGTGCAAGCGAAGAGGCAATTCAGAAGGATCTTGAATCGCTTGTTAAGCAGTGGGATCGCATTGAAGCAAAGCGTGAGGAGTATTTGCACGGCAAGCGTCCTAAGCTGCTTCAAGGTGAGCCGGATGTGGCTATTCGTGTTGTTCGAGATATTTTCAACGATGACTTCCAGAAGCTTATTGTTGAAGGCGAGGGCGTGCACCAGCGCATTAACGAATATCTTGAAATGATGGCACCTGATTTGTTGAGCAAGGTTGAGTATTGGGATCCTGCTGAGCATGAGGGCAAAGATATTTTCGACAAGTGGCAGATTGATAGCCAGCTTCGAAAGGGCATGGAGCGTCAGGTTTACTTGCAGTCGGGTGGCTCGATTGTTATTGATCGAACTGAAGCTATGACTACTATTGACGTTAATACTGGTCGTTTTATTGGACGCGGTAAGTCTTTGGAAGAAACGGTTACGCGCTGTAATTTGGAAGCTTCCGAAGAAATTGCGCGACAGTTGCGCTTGCGCGATATTGGCGGCATGGTAATGATTGATTACGTCGACATGGTTATGCCAGCCAACCGTGATTTGGTGTTGCGAAGACTGCTTGAGTGCTTGGCGCGAGATAGAACTAAGCATCAGGTTGCTGAAGTTACTTCTCTTGGTCTTGTGCAAATGACGCGTAAGCGTGTTGGACAGGGCTTGGTTGAAGCTTTCTCGGAGGAATGCCCAACGTGCAAGGGTCGTGGATTTATTTTGCACGATGAGCCGACGGTTTCTTCGGAATATGCCGATCCTTACGCGCTTAAGGGTGGCGATCCGTTTGTGAAAACGAACAAGTATGGTCATGGAACTTCTACGGTTGCTCCAGAGCCGCAAAAGCAGCAGGGTTCTAGCGCTGAAGTGCGTGCTAAGCTTGCGCGTATTGCTGCAGCGTCCGCAATTAGTGAATCTATAGAATCTGCTGGAAATGCTGGGAATGTGGAAAGTGCGGAGTCTGCAGAAAGTGCGGAAGCTACTGAGCCTGTGGAATCTATTGAACGTGTGGAATCTAACGGACCTGCGGAATCTACTGAACGTGTGGAATCTGCAGAATCTGTGGAACACGTAGAATCTACCGAATCTACTGAATCTACTGAACCTGCAAAAACTGAAGAATATACTGAATATACAGAATATAGAGAGCCTACGGAGTATTAATAATCTTAAGGATAATCTATTAAGTATATGCCTTGAGTACAATATTGACTATTGTCTGCATTGCCCTTATGAAACTAACCACTTGACGTTAGTACATGGGTGGGTGTATTTTTGATAGTCGGTGTCTTGCCGCGCGCATTTTGCTGTGCGCAAGACAGAAGTAAGCTTTCAATTGAGCTAAGGAACGAATTATGTACGCGATTGTGAAGGCCGGTGGCCATCAAGAGAAGGTCGAGGTTGGCGACGCCATTCTCGTGAACCGTCTCGATGCGAAGAAGGGCGATACCGTGGAATTCCCGGTCGCGCTCGTTGTTGACGGTGCTAAGGTGACCTTAAGCGCCAAGGATCTTGCTAAGATCACGGTGAAGGCAGAAGTCTTGAACGACGAAGCCAAGGGTCCAAAGATTAGCATTATGAAGTTTAAGAACAAGACTGGTGTGGCTCGTCGCAAGGGTCATCGCCAGAAGTTGACTCTCGTCAAGATCACGGCCATCGCCTGATTGACGGTGTTATAAACCTGAAAGGACAGTGAGATGGCACATAAGAAGGGTGCGTCTAGCTCGCGCAACGGTCGCGACTCGCAAGCGCAATATCTTGGTGTGAAGAAGTTCGGCGGTGAAGCTGTTGTGGCTGGCAACATTATTGTTCGTCAGCGCGGCACTAAGTTCCACGCCGGTCAGAATGTTGCTTTGGGCAAGGATCACACGCTGTACGCTTTGACAGACGGCAATGTGAAGTTCGGCATTCGTCGCGACCGCAAGGTTGTTGACGTTGTTACCGCCTGAGTGACAGATTAGTCTTCGAGCCGCACCCAATTCGGTGCGGCTTTTTTGTTCTTGATTTGTTTCCGCGAATTTAAGTGTTTAGCTTCGAGTAAGGTAGCAGTATGAGTGATTTTGTAGATCGCGTAACAGTGCACGTGAAGGGTGGCGACGGCGGCAATGGTTCCGCCGGAGTCCGTCGCGAAAAGTACAAGCCATTGGCAGGTCCAAACGGCGGCAATGGTGGCGACGGCGGTTCAGTTATTTTTGTAGCAGACCGCAATGCAAACAGCTTACTCGACTATCGTTTTATGCCTCATCGCACAGCAGAGAATGGCACGATGGGCTTGGGTGACACTAAAGACGGTTCAAAAGGCGCGGATTTGGTGCTTCCTGTGCCTGTTGGAACTGTTGTTTTCACAGCCAAAGGCGCAGCTGGAGCCGCGAAGCGCCCGGGTGAAGTTTTGGCGGATTTGCGTCATGTTGGAGACAAATTCGTTGTAGCTCAAGGCGGTGCCGGCGGTCTTGGCAACGCAGCTTTGGCAAATAAAGTACGACGTGCTCCAGGTTTTGCTCTTTTGGGCGAGCCGGGCGAAGAGCGCGACGTAATTTTGGAACTCAAATCCATTGCAGACGTAGCTTTAGTCGGCTTCCCATCTGCAGGAAAATCAAGCTTAGTTGCATCAATTAGCGCAGCTAAACCAAAAATTGCAGACTATCCGTTTACTACTTTGGTGCCAAATCTTGGCGTAGTAAGTTTCGGAAACTATCGTTACACAATTGCGGACGTGCCAGGTTTAATCCCGGGAGCTTCTGAAGGTAAAGGCTTAGGTCTTGAGTTTTTGCGTCATATTGAGCGTACGGAAATTATTGCGCACGTAATTGATTGCGCTACTTTAGAGCCAAATCGCGATCCAATTAGCGACTATAACGCTCTTGAACATGAGCTTTCGCAATACGCTAACAAACTTGAGCTTCCGTTGGGCGCAATCCCAATTCCGGAACGTCCGCGAATTATTATTCTTAACAAAGTCGATGTTCCTGAAGCTAAGGAATTGGCTGATTTTGTGCGCGGCGAGTTTGAGAAAATGGGATTGACTGTATTTGAGATTTCTACAGCATCTCACGAAGGCTTGAAAGAGCTTGGTTTTGCGCTTGGTCGACTGGTTGAAGAGATGCGTGAGAAGCTCGCTGCCGAGGAAGCGGCTCGCGAAGAAGAGCGCGTTGTTATTCAGCCTCTTGAGCAGCCGGCTTCGACTTTGCGCAGGCGTCGCGATGATGGTCGCGGAAACAGTTCGGACTTTGAAATTAAGCGCGAAGAAGACAGAAATGGTGATTTTTGGTTCACTGTAACCGGTACCAAGCCGGAGCGCTGGGTTGTACAAACGAATTTTGACAACGACGAAGCAGTAGGCTACTTGGCAGATCGTTTGGCAAAGCTCGGTGTTGAAGACGAGTTGCGCAAGAAGGGCGCGCGTCCGGGAGATGAAATTCGCATTGGTAGCGGCAAGCACATGGTTTGCTTCGACTGGGATCCAAGCATTGCAGCCGGTGCGGAAGGATTGGACGGAGCTAATTTGGGTGCGCGTGGCAAGGATTTGCGACTCGAAGCGAACGATCCTCGCGGAGCAAGACGCACGAATGCAGAGCGTAGACGAGATTATCACAGCATGATGGACGCTAAATCTGCGGTTCGAGAAGCGATGATGGCTGAGCGAAAGTCGGGACATTGGGCGGATCCTTCTGTGGACGACGATCGTCATGACGAAAATAGCTTATTTGGGCGCGGTGAAGAACAGGAAAACTAGCGGAATCAAGGGGGAATTTTATGAGTAATCCGGAAATTGAACTTACCGAAGACGGGGTTCGGTGTTCAATCCGCGAGGCGCGCACAATTGTTGTAAAAGTAGGCTCAAGCTCTCTTACGGACGCATCTGGGCGGCTGGATGTGCAAAAGTTGCGTGCTCTTGTTTCTGCAATTAGTCACGCGCAAATGCAAGGTGCTCGAATTGTTCTTGTGTCTTCTGGTGCGATTGCCGCGGGCTTTGGACTACTTGGTTTTGCGGAGCGTCCAAAAGATGTGCCAACTCAGCAGGCCACGGCTTCGGTTGGTCAAGGCTTGCTTATGGCACAATATGAAGCAGCATTTTCGCAATTTGGTTTCAGAGTAGGGCAGATGTTACTGACGGCAGACGTTACTATTTCGCCATCTCGCTACCGTAACGCGCAGCGCACAATGACGCGTTTGCTGGAACTTGGCGTAATCCCAATCGTAAACGAAAACGATGCGCTTTCTAGCAACGAAATTCGCTTCGGCGACAACGATAGACTCGCAGCTATTGTGGCAAATATTGTGCGTGCAGAAGCGCTTGTGCTGCTTACAGATGTGGATTCGCTTTATACTGCGCCGCCTAGCGAGCCTGGTGCAAAACGAGTGAGCTTTGTGCCGGATGTGACGCGCGCTTTAGAAGAAGTGAAGGTTGGTGCAAGTGTTTCGGGAGTAGGCACTGGGGGTATGGTGACGAAGCTGGAGGCCGCGCATGTGGCGGCAGTTTCAGGTATTCCAACCGTGCTTACTTGTGCTGGAAACGCAGGGCCGGCCCTTGCTGGAGATGTTGTTGGAACTGCGTTTGCTCCGGTTCATACGCGCGATTCTGCTAGGCGACTTTGGATTGGGTTTGCGTCACATCCTCACGGAACGCTGGTGGTTGATGAGGGTGCTGCTAAGGCTGTGCGCGGCGGACGTGCGAGCCTTCTTGCGGCTGGTATTGTGCGTGTTTGCGGAGAGTTTTCGGCAACGGATCCGGTGTGGATTGACGACGAGCAGGGAAATCACTTGGCGAAAGGTTTAGTGGCTTTTGATGCTGAGGAGATTCCGGAGATTATGGGGCGCACAAGCGACGAGCTTGAGGAGTCGCTTGGCAGGCAGTATGCGCATCCGGTGGTGCATCGCGACAATCTTGTGCTTGTGTAATTAACTGCAGCTCCAAACGTGCGCAACTTGTCCCGCGTTTGGAGGGTTGTGGCGTGGTTTTTGCTCCAAATGTGCGCAGCTTTTCTCGCGTTTGGAGCGTTTGTGTTGCTTTGACGCTCCAAACGCGGGGAATTTCCGGCAAATTTACCGTTTCGCGGCTTGCGGTTACACTAGAAACCATGGCAGAGAATATGGTAGATACTTCCGCACAAGAAGATTGGCGCGTATTAAGCGAGCGCATAAACCGGGTAGCACCAAGCGCAACGCTTGCAGTCGACGGCAAAGCAAAAGCTATGAAAGCTTCCGGCGTTGACGTAGTAAGTTTCGGCGCAGGCGAGCCGGATTTTCCTACTCCTTCTTATATTGTCGAAGCTGCAGCTGCGGCTTGCAAAGACCCTCGAAACTACCGATACACCGCTACTGCCGGTCTGCCGGAGCTTAGAGAAGCAATCGCCCGTAAAGTTAAGCGCGATTCTGGCTACGAAGTCTCACCGAATCAAGTCGTAGTAACAAACGGCGGAAAGCAAGCCGTTTACGAAGCTTGCCAAATCCTTCTAAATGATGGCGACGAAGTTATTATTCCAGCCCCATATTGGACTAGCTATCCGGAGGCCGTGAAGCTTGCGGGCGGCGTTCCTGTGCCGGTTTTGGCAGGCGCAGAACGCGGTTTTGAGCCAGATATTGATGCGCTTGAAGCCGCTCGCACTCCACGCACTCGCGCAATTATTGTAAATTCGCCTTCGAATCCTACGGGCGCTATTTGGAGCGCACAAACTATTCGCGCAATCGGCCAGTGGGCTGTAAAGCACCATATTTGGGTTCTTTCCGACGAAATTTACGAGCATCTTCATTACGACGGAATTTCAACTTCTTACATTGGTGTTGAGGTTCCGGAAGTTAGAAATCAGCTGCTGATTTTAAACGGTGTTGCTAAAACTTACGCAATGCCAGGCTGGCGAGTTGGTTGGATGGTTGCGCCTGCGGATGTTGCAAAAGCTGCTGTAAAGCTGCAAAGTCACATGACTTCTAACGTTTCTAATATTTCGCAACGAGCCGCAATTGCTGCAGTTGGCGGATCTTTAGACGTGGTTAGCACAATGCGCGAGTCTTTTGACGCTCGTCGCAAAGCAATTGTGGAAGCGCTGAATAATATTGACGGCGTTACTTGTCCGCTTCCTCACGGCGCTTTTTACGCTTTTGCTAACGTTGAGGCGCTTCTTGAGCGTCCTCTTGGCGAGCATCGCGAAGTTCCGCATACTTCTTCGCGATTTGCGGAAATGTTGCTTGATGAAGCGCATGTTGCTGCTGTTCCAGGAGAGGCTTTTGGCGCTCCAGGTTATTTGCGATTTTCTTGCGCGCTCGCAGACGATCAGCTTGCAGAAGGTATGCGTCGCATGAAAAAGTGGGTTGAATCTCAACTTTAGTGGGTTGTGGCTTAGCTTTATACGACACTCGCTAAATGCTATTAATCGCGAAATCATGCCCATGAGATAACATAGCTATCTGGCGGTTTTGCTATGTCGCACCTTTTGGGGTATGATAAGCAAGTTCACCATAGGGATGTGGCGCAATTGGTAGCGCAACGGTCTCCAAAACCGTAGGTTGTGGGTTCGAGTCCCGCCGTCCCTGCCAGTTTTTTAGTTCACAAATTCTACACGAAGGAATAAGGCATGGCACAGGCACGCAGCACTAATAAAGCAGTAAAGCCGAACTTGTTCATGCGCATTGGCATGTTCGTCAAGCAAACTATCGATGAAACGCGCAAGGTTGTTGCTCCTCATGGCAAAGAGTTGTTCGCTTGGTCTATAGCTGTGTTCATATTCGTTGTATTCTTAATGGCTTTCGTAACCTGCATGGATCTTGGCTTAGGCAAGTTCGTAATGTGGTTGTTCGGCTGAGTTGAAATTTTGAAGGTGTATAAAATATGACTGATGAGTTCAATCCCGAAGAAGCAGAAGCTGTAGAAGTTGCAGATGCTGTAGAAGATGTTGAAGCCGTAGATGCAGCTCCAGTTGACGATGCTGATGATGCCGCTGCCGCTGAAGCCGCTGTTGCATCTCTTGATGCAGATAACACTGAAGCTGAAGCTGGCGCAACTGATTCCGAATCAACTGAAGACGATCCAACTGATGCCGGCGCAATTGCTGTAGCTGAGTTTTCTAAGAAGCTGCGCACTTTGGAAGGCAAGTGGTATGTGCTTCACACTTACTCTGGCTATGAGAAGCGCGTAAAAACTAACGTTGAATCTCGTGTGCAGAACTTTGGTTTGGAAGATAAGATTTTCCAGATTGAAGTTCCAATGGAAGAAGTTGAGAAGCATACGGAAAAGGGTAAGAAAGTTATTACCCGCGTGCGTGTGCCAGGTTATGTGCTGATTCGCATGTGGCCGGATGAAAACGCTCGTCGCATTGTGCGCGAAACTGAGGGCGTGACTGGTTTCGTTGGACCTTCTAGAGAGCCAGCTCCATTGAGCCGCAAGGAAGTTGTGGCAATGATGGCTCCTATGATTGCTTCCGAAGCTTTGAAGAATGCTGGAGATAAGCCTGCAGCTGCACGTAAGCGCAAGGTTGAAGTTGCTTACAAGGTTGGCGATCAGGTTACTGTTACAGACGGTCCATTCTCTACTATGGCTGCTGTGGTTTCGGACGTGGAGCCTACAACTCAGAAGCTTACAGTGTTGGTTTCCATCTTTGGTCGTGAAACTCCTGTGGAGCTTGGTTTCAACCAGGTTGAGCCGATTGTTTGAGCTGAAATCCTGAGCAGAAGTCTTAAGCCGAAATCTTAAGTTTTTATAGCTTTCACAAACCGGGGCGCGTTAATTTGCGCTCCGGTTTTGTTTATTTACTGAGCCATGGCATATTTTGTGAATATTTATAGGTAGCCTCATATTAAGCATGTATGTGAAAATATGTTGCTGCTAAATTGTTAAGAATTGCAGCTGTCGTAATGCAGCGTGTCGCGAAGATGTGGCATAATAGGAAGGCTTGTGACTGGAGGAGTAATCCGCTAGCACAGCACAGCAATACAAGATGCGGGAGGATGCTGCAAAACGGCTTTATATCAACGTTTGTAGCAACCGTTTGAACCGCTTGTACAAGAAAGAAGAACCATATTATGGCTCCGAAAAAGAAAGTCTCCGCGCTTATTAAGCTCGAGATTCAGGCTGGTAAAGCAAATCCAGCCCCACCACTGGGTCCAGCATTAGGCTCCCACGGCGTGAACATCATGGACTTCTGCAAGGCCTATAACGACCAAACGAAGGACAAGATGGGTCAGATCGTCCCAGTAGAGATCACCGTTTACGAAGATCGTTCCTTCACCTTCATTTTGAAGACCCCACCAGCCGCTGCTTTGTTGCTTAAGGCTGCTGGCATTCAGAAGGGCACCGAGAATCCATTGACTCACAAGGTTGGTTCTGTGACCAAGGCTCAGGTGCGCGAAATCGCCGAAATTAAGATGCCTGACCTCTCCGCACGTGACGTCGAGGCCGGTATGAAGATCATCGCGGGCACCGCTCGCTCGATGGGTATTACCGTTACCGACTGAAAGGGAGTGTAGAAATGGCTAAGCGTTCTAAGAAGTATCGTGAAGCGGCTGAGAAGATCGACCGCAATAACCTGTACACCCCAGCTGAAGCTATTGCTTTGTTGCAGAGCATGCCAAAGCACGCTTTCGACGAGTCCGTTGAGGCTGTTATGCGCCTTAATGTGGATCCTCGCAAGGCTGATCAGTTGGTCCGTGGCGTTGTGAACTTGCCAAACGGCACCGGTAAAACCGCTAAGGTTTTGGTGTTCGCTCGTGGTCCAAAGGCTACTGAGGCTCAGGAAGCTGGCGCAGACATTGTTGGTGATGACGAGCTTATCGAAAAGGTTGCCGGTGGCTTCCTTGACTTCGATGCAGTCGTTGCAACCCCAGACATGATGGGTAAGGTTGGCCGCTTGGGTCGTGTTCTCGGTCCTCGTAGCTTGATGCCAAATCCAAAGACTGGCACCGTGACCATGGATGTTGCCAAGGCTGTTGCCGACATTAAGGGCGGCAAGATTGAGTTCCGCGTGGATCGCCAGGGCAACCTGTCCTTCCTCTTCGGCAAGCTCTCCTTCGATGCCAAGGCTCTTGAAGAAAACTTCAAGGCTGTTGCAGACGAAATCCGCCGTTTGAAGCCAAGCACCATTAAGGGTCGTTACATTACTAAGGTAACTGTGACTTCCACGATGGCTCCTGGTATTCCAGTGGATATTGCAAGCATCGCTGCCTGATTTATTGCTGAATTTATTGCCTGCGTAATTTTGCGCACAATATAATTAAGCGCTAAGGCTTAAACGCTGAAAATGTGCTCTTTTTGAGTTACGTTTTCAGCGTTTTTTTTTGTTACTTATGTCGCTGCGTTTCTGCATTAGTAACAAATAAATGGTGTTTTGTGTTGTTATTGCAGTAGACAATCTGCGCTAGTAACGAATAATTGCGATTTAGCGTTGTTATTGCAGTAGACAATCTGCGTTAGTAACGAATAGGTGACGAGAGAGGTTGCGGCGCGTGTGGTCTTCGCGCGTGTCGCGGGGAAAGCGGCGGTTTTTCAAGGGTTTGCGGGCGGTGCGGGGGAGCTGCCGCGAGTTTCCTGAGAGTTTTCTGAGAAAAATCTTTGAAAATCGTGAAATAGTATTTTTTACGATTAAACAGTGCTGTTTAGCGTATTTTTTGTGGTTTTATGCGCTTTTACTTGAATATTTTTGTAATTTTGTTGATGGTTTCTGTGTTGGATGCATATTTTTGCTCTTGACTTTTTCGAACGGGGGGGGGGTATGTTAATAACAGCTTTCAGCTAGATACTCTATCTGAAAGTTATCCACAAGAGATTGATTTTGTGGGTTTATGTTTTTCACTGCGTTTTAAGCGTGGTGGAGAAGAAGAAAGGAAAATATTATGTTTAACAAGAAGGCTATCGCCGCACTCGCTGCTGGCGCCACCCTCGTTTCCGGCTTGGCTTTTGCTGCTCCAGCAATGGCTCAAGATCCTGATTTTAGCCCATTGCTCGTGCAGGATGTTAATGCTGCTAAGGTTGCTAAGGCTAAGGAAGATCTCAAGAAGGATCAGAAGACTCTCGATGATGCTAAGAAGGATCTCGAGGAGAAGCAGAAGGAATTGAAGACTGCTGAGGCTGAAGAGGCTGCTAAGAAGACTGCTCTTGATAACGCCGATGAGGCTGGTAAGGATGCTGCTCAGACTGCTTACGATCAGACTAAGGGAGCAACCAAGGCTAAGAAGACTGCTGTTGAGAAAGCTAAGAAGGCTGTCACTAATGCTCAGAATAAGGTTGATTCTGATAATGATGTGATTAATGCTGGTAAGCCATCTAACACCACTCCAACCACTCCAACCACCCCAACCACTCCAAAGGATGATAAGAAGCTTGATCTTATTAATCTTTTGAAGGGTGGCGATGAGCCATCTGGCGCTACCATGGTTTCCCCATTCGGTACCAGCACTCTTTACACCAACTACAAGGGTTTGACCGCTGAACTTATCAAGAAGGGTATCACCAACATTGCTGCTTACGATGCTCTTCTCGACAAGCTCGAGTTCGGTTTGAAGCAGTCCGGTTGGGCTAACATCATTAAGAACTTCGGTGGTGACAACTGCGCTTACTTGGCTAAGCTTCGTCGTCAGCTCCAGAAGGCTGTAAAGCACTACGGCCACGTTGAGGCTGCTGTGAAGGATATCCTTGCAGAGCTTAACGAGGATTACAATGATGCTAAGGCTGCTGAGGATTGGGATGCAGCTAAGGTAATCAAGGGTAAGATTGCTCAGGCTAAGGGCTTGCTTGAGGTTGCTCATCACAACCGCACTCGCGCTGAAGCTATCTTGGATTCCGCTAATGATCACGCTCGTGATTTGAGCTGCGATACTGGCGCCAAGGATGTCTTGAAGGCTCTCAAGGGTGCTAAGGCCGACAAGAAGGCTGACAAGAAGGCTGATGCTAAGAAGGCTGCTCCATTGGCTAAGACCGGTGCTGTTGTAGCTTTGGCTGCTGTTGCTGCTTCCGTGCTTGCTGGCATGGGTGTTGCTCTCCGCAAGATTCGTCACTAAGCTGTTAGCACACTAAGTGTGCTGATCGTTTAATGATTTGTTTGTGAGCGTGCCGTATGTGAGTATGGTGCGCTCACTTGTTAAATCTTTCACTCAACGTGCTGCAAATGCTGTTTAGTGTTTTGCGGCGGGTTTGCTTTCGGGCTTTTGCATGATTCTACTGTTTTGCCAAATCTCTTTCTTCACGGTAGTGTTGTGCGCCGGTTTTCGATGGCGTGACTGTTGAGTGTTTGGCTGGCTTGTTTGTTAGGGAAACGAGTCGGTTTTGTTAAAGGGCTTGGGTTTGGTGCTACTAGGGGCATCAGGCTCCAGGCCCTTTCTTTTTATGTGTCTGCTTGCTGTGGTGTGAGTACTGCTTGCTGTTGCGATGCGACCAAAACGACTAAACTGTGAGTAGTTTATGTCGCCTGCGCTTTTAGTGACCAACTTGTCTAGCGGTTTACTTGCTTGCTTACTCATCTGCTCACTAATCTACACATCTATCTACCTATCTAATTAACAATCCTCCAACAAGCCTATTTACTCTTCCTGCTTCTCATGTTCTTTTTTATACTTGAATCATTAAATAAAAAATAAATAGTTTTGTTAAATTTGTGTTGGGCTATTTTAGTTGTGGATGGGGGTGTTTTATGTTAAAGACAGAGCAACTTATAGATAAACTAAAAAATAAGGGTGTTGCTTTTCAAGAATGTACAGTTGAGGATGCTGTTTCATTTTTGAATGAGCATAATTATTATGTTAAAGTTACTGCCTATAAGGCAAATTTTCATAAGCATAATGGTAAATATGTGGGTCTTGATTTTATGGCTCTAAAAGATTTATCTACTATTGATATGTATTTACGACGTTGGATTATTAGTGCAAGTCTTAGCGTGGAACATTCTTTAAAAGTCAATATATTAAAAGATATACAAGAAAAAAATATTGATGAATTCAATATAGTAAGTGAATATATTGCAAAATATCTTCGTATTATAGCAGAGCTTGATAATAGACGATCTACTGCGTATGTGAAAACCCTATTAGGTAAGTATAATCACCCTAATTATCCTATATATGTTTTTCTAGAAGTGATTCCATTTGGAGAATTTGTTAATTTTTATAAGTATTACTGTGCAAAGTATGAATATGATGGATTTAATTGTACATTGCTGGACAATATAAGAAATATACGGAATGCTGCAGCTCATAGCAATTGTGTTATTCATGATTTAACAAATAAAGCTGGGTTTTACAATAATTATTTAGTTTCTCGAGTTGTTAAGTTGTTGGCAGGTGTGAAAAAGAGAACTATTCAAGACAGGTTGAAAAATAAATGCGTGCAAGATTTTATTTCGCTGCTTATTGCGGTGGATGATGTTATAAAGAGTGAGGATTTAAAGAATCATTGTTTACAGGAAATCAAGGAATTGTTTGACGGTAGGATGGTTAGGAATAAGGATTTGTACAAGTCGTCTACGTCATTGCAGCAGATGTATATTTTTTGTAAAGAGATTGTACATAATGTACAGCCATCATAGTAATTTATTGAATACGATTTGAAAACGAAAGTTTTGCGGGCGATGCATTTATGCGTCGCCCGATTTTTTTGATTATTCCTGAATTGGTTAGTGGTATTTTTGCTGGAGGTGCGTATGACAACAATCTTTAACGTGGCATCGTACATCCTTGATATTACTGGAACTATTACCACTATGAAGCTTCAGAAGTTAGCTTACTATTCGCAAGCGTATTCTTTGGCTACTACTGGATATCCGTTATTTGACGAGGATTTTCAGGCATGGAGGAATGGCCCTGTTTGCCCAGAATTATTCGCGATGCATCGCGGGAAGTTTTTGATTCGTAAAGGTGAGCTTGTAATTCCCAATACTGAGAAGCTTCAGGATAATTCTTTAACAGATGTCCAAAAGATTCTTGTGGAAAAGGTATGCGAAAAGTTTGCTGGATATTCTGGTAGTGATTTGAGTGCTATGACGCATAGTGAAGATCCATGGAAGAATGCTTATGATGGTGCTAATGGTTCGGCAATATGCGTTCAAAAAATTACTAAAGATTCTTTGAAAGATTACTATTCAACTCATAATTTTTTGCGGTAAGCGTTGAGTAGTTTAGGTCGCGCGTCTTTATTATTGTGCACTTCGTTTAGTGCGAATCGCGAATGCGGCCAATTGTTATTGCCGTTTGCAGCACATAAGCTGCGCGCGGATCCGTCGCATCCCAACCTGTAGTTTGCGCAACCTTACGCAAACGGTATCTCACAGTATTTGGATGCACATTCAGCTCGTGCGCAGTCTGATCAAGAGCGCCGCCAAAACGCAAGAACATATCAATCGTTTCAAGAGTTGGATCATCACTACTGTATGGCGCCAAACTTTGATACACCTTGTTATACAAAGTATTAAAAGCAGTAGAATCGCCAATAAGCGCGCGTTCTGGAAGCACGTCATCAGTATGAATAACCTGTGGCAAATGTTTAATCGCCGGCGCAACAGCAATCGACGCAAGAGTTGCGGTAAGTTCGGAAGAAATCTCACTAACTCCTTCAACTAAACTACTTACGCAAATAGGCTTTTTAGAAGGAGCAAACACGCTGCAAATCTTCTCTAAAGCTTGTTCGCTAGGTTCTTCACGCACGGCAAGCAAAATAATATGCGAAGGCGTAGCAAAGGCAGCGGAATCGTTAATATTTTTAGCAAAAGACTTAGTTGCCTGCCATGCTTTAGAAATGCGTTGCAATGCGCTACTTTGCACGCGCTCAACAATAGCGTCGTAGGCGTTGCAGCTTCCGAGTTGCGGCCAAATATTGCGACGTAAAGCATCCGTATTGTCGGCAGGAGCTACGGGAGCTGGTTTTCGATTTGGGCCGTCGTCCGGAGTGATTTCCTTGCCAAAAGTTCCGGCAATAATAACTATTTTTGGAAAGTCGGGCCACTGAAGCAAATGCATAAAAGCGTCAATTCTAGAATCGCAAATGCCGTTCATTAAGCAAGTTGCAATTAAAGTGTGCAGACGAAGGCGCATAGCTGAGTCGAAAATTTGGCCGTCGCGAGTGTCAAAAATGCCAAAGTCGGTGGATTTAGGAGCGCTAGGTAGGGGAGTAAAATGCGGGGCGGAGTTTGCGGAAGATTGAGTATCTTTGACTTTAGCGTCTTTGCTTTTATTATCTTTGTTCTGATTTGCAGAAAGCCTATGCCACAAATGGTGACGATGCTTTTCTTCATTAGATTTGGTTTCTGCAATAGCATTTTCAGTCTGATTGGTTGCAGTCTGATTGGTTTCAGTCTGGCTAAATTCAGCCTTATTAGTTTCAGCTTGGCTAGCTTCAGCCTTATTAGTTTCGTAAGATTGCACGCTGGCTAGAAGCGAGAGAAAATCAAGATCTTCAGAAGGTACGAGTGAAGCGCGCTCGCTGCTATTTTGCGCAAACTGCTGTGTATGCTTCTCGTCCATCTTGTGCCTTTAACTCTAAACATTCTTTACCATTATAGCGCGTGCGAGTAGAAGTATCTCTCCAAAAAGTAAGAGCAACAAAGCAGAAAGCAAAAGCAATAGGCAGCATGTGACGCTCAAAATTATTCGCAGGTGCCAAAATCATTACTCCAATAAGCAAAGCCAAAGGCATATGCCACAAAACCGTGCGCCAGCGGCGAAGAATAATTTCCGCAACCCCAATCAGCAGCGTTGCAATAACAAAAGTATTTCCGTGAATAGGCCAGCCGATAACTGGAATATCGCTCCAAGTGCTTATGGAATCTGCAAAGTCTGTGCGGAACTGAGGATTCCAGTAGCGAATCCAATCGGAATTGCGAATATTATCCGTGTTAATATAGTATTCTGGACCAACGTATGGGCGGTCAAAAATATCGAAATAGCCGTAAGATTTCGCAAGAAAAGCATCCGTTGCCACAAGCGGACTATGTGTTACCATTTGCCACCATGCAATATTTAATTTGCTAATATTTTCGCGACTAACGTAGCGCCAGCGGTAACTTACTTTCTTTGATTGCAATCCGGAAGATTTTACAGGGTCGGCATCGTAAGGCTTGTATGCTTCGGCGGTTTGATCGAGGTTAAAAATAGGTGCAATAATGCGTTTTGCGCTTTTAGGAATGCTGTGTGGGTCGAGTTTTGCAATGCGCGCGATTTGCTGCAATTGCACGCCGCGGCTTTCAATAGGGTCGCCATTAATAATTGCGCCACTAGAAATAAGAAGCAGCAGAGCGCCGTGAATAATAATTGTTGGAAGCAAAATAGTGCAGAGCCACAGACGCCAGCGTTTGCGCATGAATATAAGCAGAAGCACGCATTGTATAAGTAGAATATACCATGCATATTTTGCGGCAATAAGCATGACGCATACAGAAATAAGAAGCTCTAAAACGGTGTGCCAATTGGGTTTTGTGTAGTTTTGTGTAGTTTTGCTGGAGATTGAATATGCGCTGCTTGTGTTTGAATATGCGCTGCTGAGTTCATAATTTATGCCGAACCACCACAGGAATGCGAAGGCAAAAAGTGGCGATTTTGTGAGCGCAATTGTGGAGCACACAACAAGCGGGCTTAGCAAGAACATTAGTAAGACGGCAAATCTTGCGAACGTTGGGGTTTGCTGCGATTGCTGGGATTGCTGCGATTGTTGCGATTGTTGTGCTTGCACAATTTTTAACCAAGGTCTATTTAAGAAGCGATTCGCGCTCGCTGCAACGCACCAAGCTGCAAATACAAACTGTATAAAAGCTAAAAGTATAATTCCGGCATCGTTGGAATCGGTAAAATATCGTGAAACTGCGGTTGTAGCACCGTAAATAACGGTTAGCACAATGTTGTGCTGATCGGTTAAATACGTTGGCTTCGAAGGCCAAAGGTAGTGAGCTGTGGGGTAAATGTCCATTGGAACGAAGCTAAAGAAGCCAATATAGGGCTGATTTAAGCCGGTAACCTGATTCCAAGCCCAACTGTACTCGCGAATTTGCGAGCAGATATCGGCGCCGTACGCGGCAAGCAAAGTGACTGGAGCCCAAAGCCAACCTAGGAAGAAAGTGAGGAAAAGATTGCGGCGATTTCGTGTGGAATGCTTAATAAACCAGAGTGCGGCGTTATAAAAACGCTTAGAAATGTTGCGAATTAGGCGGCAGATTGCGGATGTGTGGTGCTTTTTTCTAAAAATCGACTTAATCCACGCCCCAAAACAGCTGTATTGCTTAGGAAAAGCCGCATGCTTGCCGTAATAAACAATCGTCCACAAAATAATCGCGTATATTGCGAACGCGGCAATAAAAATCAGCGCGTTAATCCAAGAAAAATCAGTAATAGAGCCTAAATGAACCTTAATATCTTGGTTGCGAAAGATTGGGCCGAGGCTTGTGCAAAGTGCAAGAATAAAGCAAAGTATGGTGGAAAGTGCAGCGCATGCTATGCGGAAACATTTGCCGTGTAGTTTTCCGGCGTTTGTTGTCGTTTCGGCGTTATTCGGAAACATTTGCCGTATTATTTTCCGGCAATTGTTGTCGCTTTGAATGTTTTTGACCACATTTGCCGTATTATTTTCCGGCGTTTGTTTCTGTTCTGAATGTTTTTGACCACATTTGCCGTGTAATTTTACGGCGTTTGTTGTCGTTTTGGCAGATTCGCAGGATTCGCTACGCGTGCTACGTGCGTTACGTGCGCTATTCATAATCAACACCTGCTTAAAAAATTTAATAAAACTGCACATATGCTTATTAAATCTGGCTTGTCTGTACATTTCGACGCACCAGAGCATAAGCATATAATCTGATGTAAATTATACCTATGACTACTTTTTCTTCGCAAAGTGTGGCATTGATGCCGCGCACGTCAAATGTAGCAGATTTAGTAAAATATTTCGCAATCACGGATTCTACGCAAAATATTGCGCGCGAAATCATACAAAAAGGCGAAATAATTTCGCGAGATGACGGAAAACCAACAATATTTGCGATTGTTGCAGACGAGCAAACAGCTGGTCGCGGCAGGCTTGGACGCGCGTGGGTGAGTAGGCCTGGGGAAAGTTTTTTGGTATCTTTCGTAACTTTGCTGCCAAAAACTATAGTTATGGACGAAAGCAGAAACGGCTGGTTGCCAATAATTGCAGGACTTTCGGCGCGAGATGCTCTGCTGGAAACGTTCCGAGAATATAAGAGTTCGCCGATTCATGCGGATGCATGCGCGCTTAAACTTAAATGGCCAAACGACGTATTTTTGCACGACTGCAAAGAGGGCGGAATCTTAACAGAAATTGTGGCTGATCCAAGCAAGGATGATGTTGTTGGAGTAGTTTTTGGAATCGGATTGAATTTGCATGTGCCGCAAGAAGTATTGCCGATTAAGATGGCAACTTCGCTGCAAATGCACATGAGCGGGCTGCCGAAAGCTATAGAATTGCGTGATGCGATTGCTGCAAAAATCGTTACTGGATTGCGAGTGAGATTATGCGATTTTATTCGTGATTATCCAAGTAATTGCGCCGGTTTACTTAAAGGATTAAGCGATGTGTGCTGGACTCTTGGTCGCAAAGTGAATGTGCATCCGGTTGATGGAAGCATTGTGACAGGAACGGCTGTGAAAATTGGGGAGGATGCGTCTCTTACGATTCGCAAAGATTCCGGCGAGGAGATTGTGGTAAAAAGCGGCGATGTGCAGGCCGTTGCGTATGAAGAGTGAGATTTAAAGAAAGCAGACGCGATGACTTGCTTTCTGCGCGCGTGTCTATGGTTGGTTGTTTTCGGACATTCGTGCAGTCGTCGTTCTGCGCTAGTGTCTCATTTTGCTTGTTTTGAGACACTGGTGCAGATGAGTTACTGCGCACGTGTCTGAAGACCGTAGTAGTGAAACATTTGCCGTATTATTTTCCAGCGTTTGTTGTCGTTTTGGACATATTTGACCACATTTGCCGGAGTTTTTTCCCGGCGTTTGTTGTCGTTTTTGTGTTTTGTGGAAACATTTGCCGGAGATTTTCCGACAAATGTTCCCGTTTAGAGTATTTAGATTTATTCGTTACGCGCGCTTTTTGTTAAGTGCATTGTACAAGCCGGAGCAAGCCGCGCTCGCAACAAAAGCCTTAATCAAATCGCCAATCATGAAGATAATTAAGGTTGCTGCAGCAGTAGAAAGTGGCATGCCGGTAAGTAAGCTCTGACCAAAAATGCCGAATGCGTAAATCACAATCGTGCCGATTATGGAAGCAACTGAGTAAGTGCAGAAGCGTGCGAAAGTCTTCTTAAACGAGCGTTCCGGCATCATTGCGTCAAGAGCAACGTCGAATACGCGCTTCAAAGCGGCAGTTGCAGCCACGCCAAAAATAAAGCCAACGAGGAAGCCAGCAGTAGGACCTACGAATACGGCCCAGCCGCCCTTAAATCCAGCGAACACAGGCAAACCTGCAGCGCCCAAAGCCAAATACATTACAACGGAAGCAACGCCCTTGCGCCAGCTCAAAGTCAAACCAATAATGCACAAAACAAGAGTCTGCAACGTAATCGGCACAGGAGTAATAGGCAAATAAATTGCGCCTGCCATAGTAGAAAGTGCCAAAAGCGCTGTTAGAAGAACCGGCTTAGCAAGCCAAGTTGCGGCTGCCTTTACTTTACTAACGGTTGCATTAGATGTTGCAGTTGCAGTTGTTGCTGCATTATTTTGATTCATGTTAGTCATGAAAACCTTCTTTTGGTTATTGCCGGCATGCTTTGAGTAGTTTGCAACTTAAGTATTTCGCTACTCAAGACTTAAGCCTTTGCCGGCTGTTTTCCGTTTCGCTAATCACAATACGTGCCACAAAAATCATGTGCATTGGAGAAGTGTACAAAATTTTGCTCTAGCTTTTGTGTATGTCGGCTCATACGTAAACGCAACTTTTCTAATATCTTGTAACGTATGGTTACGAATATCAAAAAAATTCTCATCGCAAACCGCGGTGAAATCGCTTTGCGAGTTATTCGAACGGCTCACGAAATGGGCATTTCTACTGTTGCAATTTACGCGCCGACTGATCGAAACGCGCAGTTTGTAGAAATGGCAGACGAAGCGTACGCACTTTCCGGAGACACGTATCGCGACACTTATTTAAACGAGGACGCAATTCTTGACATTATTAAAAGAAGTGGCACGGATGCTGTGCACCCGGGTTATGGTTTTCTTTCGGAAGTTGCGTCTTTTGCGAAGAAAGTCAACGATGCTGGAGTTATTTGGATTGGTCCTCGTCCAGAAGCGCTTATTGATTTGGGAGATAAGATTACGGCTCGTCGAGTGGCTGTGCGCGCGAAAGTGCCTCCAGTTCCGGGAATTTCTGAGCCGGTAAAAGATATTCGAGAACTTTTAACTTTTGCGCAAACACACGGCTATCCTGTGATGATGAAGCGCACGGATGGCGGCGGCGGACGCGGCATTACAGTCGTTCGTAACGACGACGAGTTGCGAGGCTTTTATATGAATCACGACGCTCTTCAGGGCGGCGACTTAGACGAATATTTTATTGAGCGTTTTATTGACAAGGCTCGCCACGTAGAAACGCAGTGCGGCCGCGACGCTCACGGAAATTTCACCGTATATTCCACGCGCGATTGCTCGGTGCAGCGCCGAAACCAAAAGCTGGTTGAGGAAGCTCCGGCACCGTTCTTGACTGACGATGAAAAAGATCAGCTTTACCGATATTCTCGTAACCTATTTGAAGCTGTTGACTACGTTGGTCTTGGCACGTGCGAATATATGGTGACTTCTCAGCATAAAGTCTATTTCCTCGAAGTTAATCCGCGATTGCAAGTTGAGCACACGGTTAGTGAGGAAGTTAGCGGGCTTGATTTGGTGCGCGAGCAGCTCAATATTGCTGACGGCGGCGAGTTGACTAAGGATCCAGAGCCTCGCGGACACAGCTTTGAACTTCGTATTACTTCGGAAGATCCTGCTACTAATTTGACTCCAAGTTCCGGAACTTTGACGAAGATTAAGTGGCCTTCCGGACCTGGTATTCGCGTCGATTTTGGTGTTGAAGTTGGAGACAATATTTCACCAAAATTCGATTCCATGATGGGCAAGCTTATTATTACTGCGCAAAGTCGCGAAACCGCTGTTGCTCGCGTGCGTCGCGCTTTGAAGGAACTTTGTATTGAGGGCGTGCCAACTCCAGCAAAACTTTTTGAGCAGATTTTTAACGACCCTGAGTTTACTGCGGAAAATCACAGTTTTGACGTGTCTACTAAGTGGATGGAACGCAAGTATTTGAACCGCGTTCCTGCAGCTTCCTTGGGTGGCCAGCCTGCTTCGCTTGTTTCTGGAAAGTCTGTGGATGAATCCGAAAATAAGCAGCCTGCAATGGAATCCTTCATTATTGAGGTTGATAATAAGCGCGTAAAGCTTACAATTCCGCAAGATATTGTTGACAATTTGACTGGCTCGGCGCGAGTTTGTAGCGTTTCTAGAGCTTCGCAGCCTCTTCGCGGACGTTCGCTTCGCGGAAGTACTCACAAATCTGAGGAACAAAAGCAGATTCCTGGCGTAATTGCAGCGCCTATGCAAGCTGTTATTACGCGCGTGAATGTGGCTGAAGGTCAGCAGGTTGCCAAGGGTGATTTGCTTGTGGTGCTTGAGTCTATGAAAATGGAAAATTACGTTTACGCTCCTGCAGCTGGTACTGTTACCGGAATTTTTGTGGGGCCTGGTGACGGCGTGGAATCGGGCGCAAAGCTTGTGACGATTGATCTTGCTGGAGATAAAAGCGCGGATAAAAGCGCAGAAAAATCTTCCGAAAAAAGCGATGAAAAGTCGGAAGGAGAGCAGAAATGAGCACTTTAGCAAAAGAAAAGTCTGAAATTTCTGGAACTTCAGAGAAAACAGTTAATAGCTCTTCTGTTAATAGCTCTGCTGACGCAACAAACTTGCAGCCTCGTCGCGGAAAAGCAGCTGTTCAGCACGCAGCACAACTTGCTCGTGATGCAGAACAAAAAGCTTTAGAGCGTCAGCACGCAAAAGGTAAAAGCACTGCTCGCGAGCGTCTCGACTTGCTTTTTGATACCGGCTCATTCGTGGAAATCGGACGTTTTAACGGCGGTGACATAAATAACGACGTTGCCGGATGCGCTGTAATCACCGGCTTTGGCGAAGTTTATGGCAGAAAAGTTGCAGTTTACGCTCAAGACTTTTCTGTGCGCGGCGGAACTTTAGGCAAAGCTGAAGGCGAAAAAATCTGCCATCTTTTGGACATGGCTGTTGAGCTTCGCGTGCCAGTTGTGTCAGTAATTGATTCTGGCGGCGCTCGCATTCAAGAAGGCGTTAGCGCGCTTATGCAATACGGTCGCATCTTCAAAAAAACTTGCGAAGCAAGCGGCTTGATTCCGCAAATCTCAATTATTCTAGGCCCTTGCGCTGGCGGCGCTGTGTACTGCCCTGCGTTGACAGATTTTATTATTATGACGCGCGAACATTCGAACATGTTCGTTACCGGTCCGGATGTTGTTAAAGCTGCAACCGGCGAGGCTATTAGCATGGACGATTTGGGCGGCGGACTTGTGCATAACGCAACTTCCGGCGTCGCTCACTATTTGGGCGAAGATGAAGCGGACGCAATTGACTACGCTCGCACAATTCTCGCTTACTTGCCATCTAGCTGCGAAGTAGAGCCTCCAACTTTTGCTTATGCTGCAACGCGCGCGGATCGCGAAACTGCTCGAGAGTTGGCAAGTATTGTTCCGGATAACGATCGTCAGCCTTACGATGTGCTCGACGTGATTCGCAGAATAGTTGATTACGGCGAGTTTGTACAAGTGCAGGAATTGTATGCTGCGTCTGCAGTGGTTGGTTTCGCTTGCATTGAGGGGCATCCTGTTGGAATCGTGGCAAATCAGCCAAAAGTGAACGCGGGTATTTTGGATGTAAATTCTTCCGAAAAAGTTGCGCGGTTCGTGCGATTGTGCGATGCGTTTAATTTGCCTGTTGTGACTTTGGTTGATACTCCAGGTTACAAGCCTGGTTCGGATCAAGAGCACGCAGGAATTATTCGCCGAGGTGCAAAAGTGATTTATGCGTACGCGAATGCGCAAGTTCCGCTTGTTACTGTGATTTTGCGCAAAGCTTTCGGCGGAGCTTACATTGTGATGGGCTCGAAGTCGATGGGTGCGGACGTAAATTACGCGTGGCCAACCAGTCAGATTGCAGTTTTGGGTGCGCAAGGTGCTGTGAATATTATTCATCGTAAAGATTTGCAAAAAGCTAAAGAGCGTGGACAAGACGTTGCGGCTCTTAGAAAACAGCTGGTTGACGAATATGAAGCGACTACTGTGAACGCAAATCTTTCGCTGGAAACTGGTCAGATTGATGCGATGATTGATCCGGAGCAGACTCGCGATATGATTGCGGGCTCATTGAAGCTTTTGCGAAGTAAAAAGCGCGTTTCTAGAACTGGCAAGCATCACGGAAATCAGCCAATGTAGAAATCTACAGAAATTACAGAAATCTACAGAAATTACAGAAATCGCAAAACTTATAAAACTTATAAAAATTTATAAAACTTATTCAAATCGACGAGAAGGAACTACTATGACAACCTACTTTTTCGACCAACTCGCTAATGATCCACACGCACTCGTGTTTGCAGGGCAGTCAACTCCGTGGGTTGAAGCTTTGCGTGAGCTTAGTTCAGACGAAGAATTAAACGCAGAACTTCACGAGTATGAAGCAGGCGCAAAAGCTTTACTCGCGCCAATTTATGCCGAGCTTTTGGCCAACGCCGGCGGCGACATAAACGTGTTTGACGCGCTAGAAAATAAGCATATTAATGCTGCAAACGCGCTTCTTAGTGTTCCTGGAATTACGCTTGCACAGTTCGGTGCAGTGCGCGACTTAACAAATCTTGGATACAACTTTGAAGTAAACAAGCCGTGCGCAGTTTTGGGTCATTCTCAAGGCGTAATCGCAGCAGAAATTGTAAAAGCGCGACTGAAAGCAAAATCTTGGCAGAAGGCTCGCGCTCAAATCGAAGAACTTCTTGCAATCGCATACTTAATCGGAGCTGCAGGGGATCGCGAATCTCGTATGCTTGAAATTACTGGAGATGGTGAGCGCACTCCAATGCTGTCTCTTAAAGGAGTTACTAAAAAGCAGGCAGAAGCCTTGATTTCCCGCGTAGAGCGCACGCGAGGAGAAATCTCAATTGCTGTTAAAAACGCTTACAATCACGTTGTTATTGCAGGCTACCCAGAAGATATGGAAGCTGTTGCAAACGAAGCGCAAAAAGAAACAAAGCGTTCGCAAAAATTGCGCGAAATGAAAGTTCGCGGCGGAGCCGTGTTTGCGCCGGTTGCCGAATATTTGGATGTTACTGTGCCATTCCATTCGCCAATGCTTCAATCCGCTGTTGAGCAGGTAGTAGAGTGGGCTAGTGAGGCTGGTTTGAACACTACAGTTGCGCGCGAATTGGCTGATGCTGTGCTTGTAACTCCTGTTGATTGGGCTGCGCAAATTGGCGAAGTTTTGGAGCAGAACGATGCGCGTTCGCTTTGGATTTTAGATATGGGCCCTAGCGAAGTGCTTGGAAAGCTTACGGGAGTGCTTGTGCAAGGTACGGGCGCTGGAGTTGTGGAAGCTGCTACAATGCGTTCTCGCGCCGAGCTTTCAACTGCTGACTCTGCTTCTGAGCTTCAACGCACCGGCTGCTGGGCTGATTTTGCGCCTCGAGTAATCAACACTCCTTCCGGACGCAAAGTTCTTACTAAATTTAGCAAGCTTACCGGCAAAGCTCCTGTGCTTCTTGCTGGTATGACACCAACAACAGTAGAGCCGGAAATCGTTGCTGCAGCAGCAAATGCAGGCTATTGGGCTGAGCTTGCTGGCGGCGGTCAGGTAACTGCGGAAGTTTTCGATCGCCATATGAAGTCGCTTGAAAATCAGCTTCGTGAAGGCGCAACTGTTGAATTTAACGCCATGTTTATGGATCGCTACCTGTGGAATTTGCAGTTTGGTTCGAAACGAATCGTAGCAAAAAAGAGGCAATCTGGTGCTCCAATTGATGGCGTAGTTATTTCTGCTGGCATTCCAGAACTTGACGAAGCTAAGGAATTGGTAGCGTCTTTGCAAAAGGACGGATTCCCTTACGTAACTTTTAAGCCGGGAACAGTCGACCAAATTCGTCAAGTTGTGCGAATTGCTAAGGCGGTTGCTCCTGCCACGATTATTGTGCAGGTTGAAGGCGGTGCTGCAGGCGGCCACCATTCGTGGGAATCTCTTGACGATTTGCTTATGACAACTTACGCACAAGTGCGTGAATGCAATAATTTGGTGCTTGTTGCAGGCGGTGGTATTGGCACTCCTGAGCGTGCTGCAGACTACATTTCTGGCGAGTGGGCAAATGAATACGGTTTGCCGAATATGCCTGTTGATGCTGTGATGATTGGTACAGCTGCAATGACAGCAAAAGAGGCGCACACAAGCCCTGAAGTAAAGCGTATGCTCGTTGAAACTCCGGGTATTGTGATGCCAAAAGCTTCAAGCGTTGAAGGTTTTGATGAGGATCCGTTCGCACCAATGGGTGAGCGTTGGGTTCCTTCTGGAAAAGTTGTTGGCGGTGTTACTAGTGGCTTAAGTCATTTGCACGCGGATATTTACGAGCTTGAAAACGCTTCTGCACGCTGCGGACGCTTGCTTGTTCACATGATGAAGCATCCTGAAGAGCTTGAAACTCGACGCGATGAAGTAATAGAAGCGCTTAACTCTACTGCAAAACCATATTTTGGTGACGTAGAAAGCATGACTTACGCTCAATTTGCGCAGCGTTTCCTCGATTTGGCATACCCGTGGGTGGATCCTACTTACGCAGATCGTTATCTTCACTTATTGCAGCGTATTGAAGCGCGATTAGTGAGCCAAGATTCCGGCGAATTTACGTCGATTTTACCAACTCGTGCGCAAGTTAGCGAAAAGCCGCAAGCTGCTTTAGACGCACTTTTGCAAGCGTTGCCTCAAGCTCTAGAGATGAACGTTGTGCCAATGGATGCCGCATGGTTCCCAACTTTGGTGCGCGAATACCCGAAGCCAATGCCTTTCGTGCCAGTTATTGACAACGATTTGCTTCGCTGGTGGGGTCAAGATCAGCTTTGGCAGTCGGAAGATTCGCGCTACTCAGCTGACGCTGTGCGCGTAATTCCAGGTCCTATTTCCGTTGCTGGAATTACGACTATGGATGAGCCTATTGCGGATATTCTTGGTCGCTTTGAGAAGGCTATGCTAAATCGTGCGGAAAGCGCGGAAATTGCTGGAAGTGCTGGAAGCGCGGATAATAGCGCGAAAAATAATGCAAATCAGTCTGCATTCAGCCAAATTGCAGCAGCTGCAAACGTGGAAGCTTACGTGCGCGCATGCCCGAATATTTCTTGGGTTGGTCACGTAACTGCAAATCCGGCTTATGCAAGCGCTATGGGTGACGAAAATTACGTAATTACTGTAACTTCTACAAATAACGACGTAATTTCTCTCGATTTAGATATTAAGTTAGATACTTTCTGGGATAATCAAGAAAATCAGGAAGCACAGAATGCTGCTAAAAATGCTGCTAAAAACGCTGCAAACTCGCCAAAACGCAAGCACGCAGTTAGAGATATTGTAATTCCGCTTACAGTTGATGCAAGTAAAGCTGGAAGTATTCCGGTAGTTGACCGCGAGCGTCTTCCAAAGCACGTGTACGAAATGCTTGCAGCAACCGCTGGTATTGGAAATACTGCGATTACAGGCGATGTGCTTGACGCAATGCCAAAGGTTGAAACATTAAAAGAAGATGGCAGTTTGGCGAAATTGCCGGAAGATTTGCTGGAAGAAGGGTATAGAGATTTCCCATTCGGCTTGGTTCACTCTTCTTATACTTTCTCTCGCAATCTTGGAATTGATCACGAGTCGGCTACTGCTGGCCGATTGCCAGACGGACTTCTCGCTTCTCGCATTGTGCCAGACGCGTTAGTCGGTCCTGCTTGGCCAACAATTTACTCGGCTTTGGGTTCCGTAATGGTTGATGGCTACCCGATTATTGAAGGCTTGCTTAATGCGGTTCACTTGGATCACCTGGTTGAGCTTGATGTTGATGCTGAAGATTTCCGCAAGTATGTTGATAAGCGAATTAATTTGCTAGGCTGGGCAGAACCTTACGCAGAATCTGCTTCCGGACGCGTTGTAACAATTCACGTTGTGCACACTGCTGCTGACGGAACTCGACTTGCGCACGAAACCGAGCGCTTTGCTATTCGTGGCCGCAGCTTTAGCAACGCTCTTCCGGAGCCTGCTGCTGAATATGGCGACGCAGAAGGCTTGCATGGCTACGAAATTGAAGACACTCCTCGCAGAGCTTTGCGCAGAGTAGTAGTTCGCGCGCCTCACGATATGACCGCTTTCGCGCGCACTTCTGGAGATTTCAACCCAATTCACACTTCTAAGCGAGGTGCCGCAATTTCCGGGCTTTCCGCGCCACTCGTGCACGGCATGTGGCTTTCTGCAACAGCTCAGCACGTGGCTCAAGCTTTGGACGAAAAGGGCGCTCGTTACGAGCTAATCGGCTGGTCCTACAACATGTACGGCATGGTTCAGCTGGATGACGAAGTAGAAATCACAGTTGAGCGCGTTGGTAAAGTTCGCCGTGGCGGACTCGCTTTGGAAGTTACGTGCCGAGTTGATGGGCAAATCGTGTCTAAAGCAAGCGCACTTACTCGCGCTCCACGCGCAGCATTCGTATACCCAGGTCAGGGTATACAAAAGCAAGGAATGTCGCTTGATGAGCGCGCAAAGTCGCCGGCTGTGCGCGATACTTGGGAAAGGGCAGATAAGCTTACTCGCGAAAAGCTTGGATTCTCAATTCTCGCAGTCGTGCGTGATAATCCGAAGGAACTTACAGCTCACGGAGTAACATATCGTCACCCTGAAGGACTGCTGAATTTGACGCAATTTACGCAAGTTGCGCTCGCAACAGTAGCGTTTGCACAAACCGCGCGTTTGCGTGAATCCGGATGCGATATTTGGCCAGCTTACTTTGCCGGCCACTCGCTTGGAGAATACAACGCTTTAAGCTCCTTCGCGCAGATTATTCCGCTCGAAACTGTGCTTGAATTGGTGTTCCACCGCGGGTCTACTATGCATCATTTGATTGAGCGCGACGAGAAAGGCCGCTCGAACTACCGCATGGGCGCGCTTCGACCAAACCAGTTCGGAGTTGGTGACGAAGGCGTGAACGCTTACGTTGAAGGAATTTCCAAGGCTACCGGCGAATTCTTGCAGATTGTAAACTACAATTTGGCCGGCCAGCAGTACGCAATTGCTGGAACGATTAAGGGCTTGAAAGCTTTGCAAGCAGACGCTTCTAAACGTGCGAAAGAATACGGTGGAAAGCCGCCGTTCATGCTAGTGCCTGGAATTGACGTGCCGTTCCATTCTCGCATTCTTCGAAAGGGTGTGCCGGAATTCCGCGATAAGCTCGATTCGCTTCTGCCAAAGTATATTGACTACTCTGTGCTTGTGGATCGCTACATTCCAAACCTCGTGGCATGCCCGTTTGAGCTTACTCGCGAATTTGCGCAAAAGATTTTGGACGTTGTGCCATCCGAGCGTATTGAAGCAGCTTTGGAAGACGAAGCAACCTGGAAGTCTTACGCAGACGATGAGCAGAAGCTTGGTAGATTGCTTCTTACGGAGCTGCTTTCGTGGCAGTTCGCATCTCCAGTTCGCTGGATTGAAACGCAGGCTCTTATGTTTGCCGATCGCGCTCGCGGCGGTCTTGGCGTTGAAGAGTACGTGGAAGTTGGTTTAGGAAACGCGCCAACTTTGGCAAATCTTGGTGCTAAAACTCTTGCTTTGCCGGAATTTAGTGGCGAAAAAGTGACTGTTTATAACGTTGGTCGAGATGAAGGTCGCGTTTATATGACAGATACTGATTCGCTTGTGCCGGAAGTGTTTGATGAGGAGGATAGCGCGACTGAAGCTGCACCTGCTGCAACTTCCGCTGCAACTTCTGCACCTTCTGCTCCTGCTCCTGCGGCTTCTGCTCCTGCAGCTCCTGCAGCAGCAAGCGGACCTGTAGCAGACTTGCCATTCAAAGCATCCGACGCAATCTCAATGCTTATTGCGTATAGTGCAAAAATCCGTCTTGACCAAATCGGCGACACTGATACAACTGATACGCTTACAAACGGCGTATCTTCCCGCAGAAACCAGCTTCTTATGGATATTAGTTCCGAGCTTGGCGTGGCAAGCGTGGACGGTGCTGCAGAGGCTCCAATGAGCGCATTGCGAAAGCTTGTAGACTCGGTTGCTCCGCGCTACAAGGCTTTTGGTGCCGTACTTTCCGACATTGTGCGCGAACGTTTGCGTGCGCTTTTCGGCGCTGCAGGCGTGAAACCTGCACAAATCGACAAGCGTATTTCGGAAGTTTGGCAGCTTGGCGAAGGCTGGCGTGCGCATGTGCTTGCAGCTTTGGTTTTGCAAACTCGCGAAGGTGCAAGCGTGCGCGGCGAAAATCTTGCGCAACTTTCTACGGATCCTGCAAAGAATACTGCTGCAGCTGACGCTTTAATCGACGCAGCAATTCAACAGGTTGCTCAAGCTCACGGCGTTAGCGTTTCCAAGCCTGGTGCGTCTGGTGGCGCTGGTGGTGCTGTGGTTGATTCTGCAGCTCTTGACGCTTTCGCTCAGCAGGTTGTTGGTGCTGACGGCGTGCTTGCCGCAACCGCTAAGTTTGTTTTAGCAAAGCTCGGCGTTGAGGCTCCTCAAGCAGAAAGTGAAGCTGACGAAAATGCGGCTGTTGTTGCTGCTGTTGAAGCTGAGCTTGGTGCGGATTGGCCAAAGCAGGTGGAGCCTCGATTTGATGAGCGAAAGGCGATTCTTTTCGACGATCGTTGGGCTTCTGCTCGCGAGGACGTTGCGCGCTTGTACTACGAGCATGCAGTAAAGAATGAAGATGTGCAAGCAGATGAAGTTTCTGCAATTGCAAGTCGATTCGGCAGCTTCTTGAGTGCAGGTGAAGCTGTAGCTTCGGAAGCTGAATGGTTCGCTGGTCTCGCAAAATCGCGCGAACTCAACAATCTTGCAACCATATTTAATGGTATTTCTTGCGATGCTCGCACGAAACTTTCGCAAAGTAACGCTTCTGAAGATGCTGCTTACGCAACTCGTTTCGCGGGAGAAGTTGCGGTTGTAACTGGCGTTGCACCAAACTCAATCGCAGCTCGCGTAGTAACAGGCTTGCTCGCAGGCGGTGCCACTGTTATTGCAACTTCTCACAGCTTCAAGCCGAGCGTTAAGTCTTGGGCGAAGAAAGCGTATCGCGAAAACGCTTCGATGGGCGCAAAACTTTGGCTTGTGCCAGCAAACTTGTCTAGCTACCGCGATGTTGACGCGCTTGTGAAGTGGGTTGGCACGGTTTCGAAGAAAGTAAGCGGTGCAACTACCACAATTTTGAAGCCTGCTTACGAGCCGAGCATGTTCTTCCCGTTCGCAGCACCTCCAGTTCACGGCACTTTGGCTGATTCTGGTTCGCTTTTTGAATCGCAATCGCGCTTAATGCTTTGGGGTGTGGAGCGTGCAATCGCTGGATTTGCGCAAATTGGAGCAGACACGGATGTGCAACATCGTATGCACGTTGTGTTACCTGGCTCTCCAAACCGCGGTATGTTTGGCGGCGACGGCGCTTACGGCGAAGTCAAGAGTGCGTTTGATGCGATTGTGAACCGTGCGCATGCGGAAAGCGTGTGGTCGGATCGCGTGACGTTTGCGCATCCTAAGATTGGATGGGTGCGTGGAACTGGCTTAATGGGCGGTAATGATCCGCTTGTTGCCGTAGTTGAACGTCATGGCTTAACTACCTACTCTACGCAAGAAATGGCAGATCGTTTGCTTGATTTGTGCACTCGCGAGGCGCGTAAGCAGGCTGCAATTGAGCCTTTGGACGTAGATTTTACTGGTGGATTAGGCAAGGAGCCTCTTGATTTGAACGCGCTTCGTGCAGAAGCGTTGGAAGATCAAAAGCGTGCTGAAGCTGCGGAAGAAGCTGTTGAAAATGCGGCGGAAGCTGTAGAAGAAGCTACAGAATCTTCTGCTAAATCAACTGCTAAATCAACCAACAAAGCACTTCCTACCCCTTACGTACCAACTCAGCCGCAAGTCAACTTGGCTGATTGGAAGAACGTAACAGCTCGACCAGAAGACGAAATCGTAATCGTATCAGTCGGTGAGCTTGGACCATGGGGTTCTGGACGTACTCGTTTCGAAGCAGAGCTTGGAATTAAGGAAGACGGTTCCGTAAAACTTTCTGCAGGGGCAGTACTGGAATTGGCTTGGAATATGGGCTTGCTTACTTGGCAGGATTCGCCAAAGCCGGGCTGGTATGATGCTGACGGCACGCTTGTTCCAGAAGAAGATATTGCAGAAAAGTATGCTGACGAAGTAGTAGCACGCTCCGGAATTCGACCATTCGAAACCGGCATGGGCGGCGACTACAAGGAAGGAGCGAACGAAGAAGAAGCAGAAATCTTCCTTGATCACGACGTAACTTTCAGCGTGCCAACAGAAACGATTGCGCGCGAATACGTGGCGCTCGACGAAACACACACTGCAATTGCTCGCGATGCAGAATCTGGCGAATGGACAGTTACTCGCAAGGCAGGTTCTATGATTCGCGTGCCACGCAGGGCTGCGATGACCAGAACCGTCGGCGGACAATTCCCTAAGGGCTTCGATCCGCTCAAGTGGGGAATTCCAGCTTCAATGGTTGGGAGCGTTGACACGATTGCGCTGTGGAATATCGTCACAACCGTGGACGCTTACATTTCCGCCGGTTTCACGCCTTCGGAAATTTTGCAAGCCGTGCATCCTTCGCTTGTTGCCTCAACGCAAGGTACCGGTTTCGGTGGCATGAGCTCAATGCGAAAACTGTACTTGGATCGCTTCCTGAACCACGAAATTCCTACCGACGTGCTGCAAGAAGCGCTACCAAACGTTGTGGCAGCTCACGTAATGCAAACATATATCGGCGGCTACGGAAACATGGTTCAGCCGGTGTCGGCTTGCGCAACTGCGGCGGTTTCGCTCGAAGAAGGCGTCGATAAGATTGCGCTCGGCAAAGCGGACTTCGTTGTAACTGGCGCAATCGACGATATTGGCGTGGAATCCGTAGTTGGCTTCGGCAACATGAACGCAACTGCCAATAGCGAAGAAATGTACGCGAAGGGCATAAGTCCACGATTCTTCTCGCGTGCGAACGATCGCAGACGCGGCGGCTTCCTTGAAGCGCAAGGCGGCGGCACGATTTTGATTACGCGCGGCGATATTGCGCTGAAGCTTGGTTTGCCGGTTGCTGGCGTGGTTGGTTTCATTCACTCCTACGCTGACGGCATTCACACTTCTATTCCTGCACCTGGCTTGGGTGCTTTGGCTGCAGGTATGGGCGGCGCAAAGTCTAAGCTCGTGCGCGATTTGGCGGCGCTTGGCGTGACTCCGGACGATATTACTGTGGTTTCTAAGCACGATACTTCCACGAATGCCAACGATCCGAACGAATCCGAGCTGCACAATACTCTTGCGCACGCAATCGGACGCACGGACGGAAATCCGCTGTTCGTAATCAGCCAAAAGACGCTAACCGGACACGCAAAGGGCGGCGCGTGCATCTTCCAAATCAACGGTTTGACGCAGCTGTTTAGAAGTGGCGTAATTCCGGCGAATGCGTCGCTTGATTGCGTGGATCCTAAGCTTGCGCGCGACGATCATATGGTTTGGTTGCGTGAGCCGATGCGCGTTGGTTGCGGAACAGTCAAGGCAGCGCTTGCAACTTCGCTCGGCTTCGGCCACGTGAGCGGATTTGTGGCGTTGGTTCACCCTGGTGCTTTCGAAGCTGCTGTGGCTGCTGCCGATGGCACTGAGACGCTGGAGGAGTGGCGCAAGCGTGCGAATGCGCGCTTGGCGGCCGGTCAGAGAAGGCTTGAGGAAGGCATGATGGGCCACGCGCCGCTGTTTGAGCCAGTGGAAAATCGCCACTTGCTTAAGGATGGCACGCGCCTTCCGGACGGCACTCGCTACGACGGTCACGAGGCAGAAAAGGCGATGCTGCTTAATCCTGAAGCTCGTCTTAACGCCGACGGCTACTACTGCTGATCTGCTGGTTTAGATGGTTTTGACTGCAAACGCCGGGGAATTTTCTCCGGCGTTTGTTGTCGTTTTGGCGTTATGCGGAAACATTTGCTGTGTTATTCCACGGCGTTTGTTTTCGCTCTGGTTTTATTTGACCACATTTGCCGGGAATATCCCCGGCGTTTGTTGCGGTTTTGGGACACTCGTGCAGTTGGCACTCGCGCTGATTACGCTCAGGCAGGTCGTCGCGCTACGTATTTAGCGCGTTTTACAGCGATTCGCCAGGAATCGAAGACCAGTCGAAAGGTTCTTCCACAAGATAGTACGCGTTCGAATCATCCGGGGTAGGCGCGAACGGAACTGCTCGTCCTTTTATAGTAGGAATAAACGGACTCCAATCAGGATAAGTATTTTTAGGTAAATCAACTCGCGTTTGCTTATACAATTTAGGATTTCTGCGCAAAATAAATGGTCGCGTCAAATCCGGCTTATTCTCAACTTTTCCAGCGAAATATCCGCTATTTAAAAGCTCGTCAAACTTCGCACCAACAGGCACAACCACCATAAAATCTTGCATAACGTAGTAGTATCCAGTGTTGATACCTGGACTTTGGTCCATTTCATCACGATAATCGCTGTCGTCTAAAAGCCTTTCTCCGTCAATGTACTTACCGTCTACGCACAGTGAAGGGTCATCAAAATTATGAATAATGTGGCCATCGCAGCGCGCCGAATCCCTTCCGGCATACAATTCAACTGCGCCTGTATCTCCAGAAACAAGATTGTTCTTCATGTATTTTGTATTTTCAATATTTTTATCATATATAGCATAATCAGAAGGATCTTGACCCCAGGTACTCATATAAAGAACGTCTATATCGTTGTTGACAATTGAACTGCTATTAACAGAACCACTTTTGGCAACCTCTTCCGTCATAACGCCATGAATATCTTCTTCCTCGTAACCATTTGTAGCTACATATGGAAGAAGATTTATGCAGTTGCCACTCTTCGTGCACCATTTGCCAACGAAAGAACCGGCACGTTGCACGAGATAAGTAGCCGTTTTATCATCACCATATATTGGCTTAGTCACCATATCTTTTGTTTTGGATGCGTCAACACCATAGTAAAGCGTTACGGCTTTAGGATTTCCTTTAGTGCCCAAAGCTGGGTAGGCGCCAACGATTTTGCCGAAATATTTTGCAGACGAGAACTTCGGTCGAAGATCTACGGCGAAAGGCTTAGAAGACAACATGTCTTTGGCTTTGTCTTTATCTAAGCCAAACACGTCAACCGGAACGCCATCGCACTTTTCACCAACCGCAATATTTATTACACCGTCTTTGCCAACAGCGTTTCCAGGCATAGGGCTAGACGCAACAATCTTACCGTCGGCAGCATCGGTAGAAGGAACGTGATGCAGTTTTACTGGAACGCCCATTGACTTCACAATTTTCTTGGCATTGTCTAAACTTGCGCCAACAACGCCTTTCGCAGGAACGCCCGGGCCTTTAGATCTTAAAATTTTCACAACTGTTTTAGTTGACACTTTAGAACCCGGCTTAACGTTTTCGTATCGAAGGAAGTTGCCCTTCTTTTCGGCGCCAAATTCGTCTATAACTTTCGTACGGAAACCCTTATTTTCCAAGGACTTTACGACTTCATACGTATCGTCTCCAGCTTTTGCTTTAGGAATTACTTCCGATTTTGAGTTAAAGACTGTAAAAGCTACATGAGTATTCCTTGTGAAATACCAAACTGTTCCAGTAATCGCAAGCACTATGGTTAGCACAATGCTAGTAATCATAATTGCAAGACGTTTGCGATTGTTAAGAAGATTCGCTTTATTTGGGCTTGGTTGTTTCGATTGAGTTGGCTGAGTTGGTTGAGTTGGCTGGACTTGCGGTTGTGGTTGAGGTTGTGTTTGTGGTTGCTGTGTTTGCGGTTGCTGCTGGTTATATTGGAGTTGCTGGTTTGCTTGATGTTGCTGCTCCTGCTCTACATTTTCAACAGGTGCTCCACAAAAACTGCAGAACTTATCGCCAGCGTCAATCTTATTTCCGCAATTTATGCAAAACATCGCAACCTTCTCTCATACGCGCAGCAATCTCATTTACAGAAAAATCTGCTTTCTATACTACAACTACTTACGCAATTTTCGCGCGCGAGCGTAATCCGTGCGAGCGCTGACTGCACGAGTGTCCCAAAACCGCAACAAACGTCATGTAATTTCTCCGGCGTTTGTGTTTACAGGATTTCTAGTATGGCAACAGCGGATGCGACTGCTGTATTGTTCTGCACTGATCCGTCATGAGTTAGCGAGATATGCCAACGAATTGTGTTACGAATATCTCTATGTGAATTTGGAAGATTCGTAAGATTAGTCGAATCCGAAAGTTCTGGAGAAAGTTCTGGAGAAAGTTCTGTAGAAAGTTCTGGAGAAAGTTCTGGAGAAAGTTTTTGCGAAACTGATTCGTAAACTGATTCGTAAAGCTTATTCTGCACTTCTTGCGCAAGTTCCACGCGTGGGCAGCCATGCGAATCGTCAAGAATCTCAATGCCAGCCCATGGCATGTTATCGAGAGTATAGGGGTATTCGGTGGGGTAGCCGGTATTGCAGTTCATTAACGCCTCGCACCACGCTTTAATCACGGCTTCCTTTCCAGCCCAGCGCGCCGCAATATGCAAAGCTTCGTCGTCGTGCTTCGTATCGGAACGCAAACTGCACTGCCGAAGTTCGCGCACAGAAAACAGCGTGCGCCAACCATTGCTTTCGCGCATCTGCTCAGCAAATTGCGCAACATTCACCACATCGTGACCTAATCCTGCAATCATGCGCTCTCCTTACTAATCTGCGCTCACAAACTGATATGTACCCTTTCTGGATACGTATCTCTTTTTACTTAATCATATCGCCGCGCGAATGCAAACTTGCTCTATGTCGTAAGCTTCTGTATACTTAAACAAGTTGCTATTTTGCGGACGTAGCTCAATGGTAGAGTCTCAGTCTTCCAAACTGATTACGCGGGTTCGATTCCCGTCGTCCGCTCCACTTTTTGAAATTCGTTTTTGCTCTATATCTTTTCCTATATATTGTTTTGTTCTGTATTTTTTATTGCGTTTCTAATATTTCCCTTCATCCATCATGAGTTTGCAATATACTTGCATATCAAAGGGCATAAAGAATTTATAGTTGATTAGGAATACGGAATTGCAAAAATTTTTAGAAAAATTTTTAGAAAAAAATAACGCAATACGAAAAATATTACCTTTCGTAACAATATTTGTAATAACTGGTCTTATTGCAATTGCATTCTTCAGCAACCTGTATCTTGCGTACAATTCACGTAATTACGCGCAAAAACCTCTTGTTTTAAGCAAAGCAATCATACCGGATTCCAGCAGTTACAACGAGCAAACCGGTGAAAAAAATAATAGAGAACAAGCGCAAATTATCGGCAATTCCATTTCTATCCCAAATTCGGGAGCAGACGTAATATTAAGCGGAATTAACGAAAATACTAAAGCTTTGAAAATCGAGTTGCAGCAAGAAAAGCCTTCAACTTTCGTCACCGGCACGTTGGAAATTGAAGACTTTGGAATTGCGCCAAACGCCTACACTTTAGCGGATTCTTTCCAAATGTCTACCGGAAAGCACAATACTAGAGTTCTTCGTTTTGAAAGTCACGGAACTGCGTACAAAGCTAAGCTTCATTTTAATCAAACCGGAGCTCCTTTTACGCTCAAAGCTGTAACAGTAAATCCGCCTTTTGCGCTGCACGTAAACTTTGGAATGTGGGCAATACTTTTCGTTGTAAGCTCGCTTATGTTCTTGGTATATAAGAAAAAGTGGTACTTGCTTAATTACGACCGCCACAATCTTACGCAAAATATAGTTTTTTGGGCAGTATGCGCAATTCTTATGGGATTCTCGCTATATCTTTGCTTTATTGTGTACCGCGGTCACGGAATTCGCGTGCCATTCCCTTCCGATTTATACGATCGCGTCAACGGCAATCCGTACACCGAACAGCTTAAAGCTTGGAAATCAAACTCTTTAGCTTTGTTGCAGCAGCCGCCTAAAGAATTAGTAGAATCCGCAAACCCGTTTAGCTGGGGCGAGCGCATGGACTTGGGCTCTAAAGGAGCATCCATACCTTGGGATGTTGTGCTCCACAATAATCACTACTACTGCTACTTTGGCATAGTGCCGTTCCTGCTCACTTACTTGCCTTTTAATCTGCTCTTCCCGCACGCAGTTCCTTCAGCAATATTAGTTGTTACAGTATTTGCGGTTGCGATTATTCCGTCTATGTTCGCGCTTCTTAGAGAAGTTGTTGAATTCTTTGCAATACGCGCCAATTACTGCCTGTTTTTGCTTGCTGCAGCAGCTTTCCCGTTTGGTTGCTTAATCTTCTACTTGCAATCTTCAGCATCCCTCTACTATATGCCGCTTCTTAGTGCAATACTGTTTGGAATCTTATTCGTATACGCTTCTCTTAAAGCTGTGCGTCTTTACACAACTCATTCGCGCGCGGGGTACGCGCTTTTTGCGCTCGCTGGCATAAGTCTTGCTTTACAATGCGGATCTAGGCCAAACGCGTGTATTCCGGTTGTTGCTTTTATAGCGCCGTTGTTTATTGCGATACTATTTGATGCAAAGCGAAGTATTTTAAATCGCGTTGCTGCAGCTTCAAGCTTCCTTGTTCCTGCGATTGTAGGCGTAACTGGAATATTAACTTATAATTACTTGCGTTTTAAGTCTTTCTTTAATTTTGGAAATGAAGAGCAACTTACGAATTTTGATTTGCGATTTAATAGTAAATCTTTTGATCCTACTAAGATTCGCGATATTTTCCTTAATTATTTCTTAAAACCTTTTAATATTTCGGAGAATTTCCCATATATCTCTATACCTTGGGCAAATAATCAAGGCTACGGTAATTCTTTCTACACGCATATGATTTTCGGTCTTATGATGATTCCGCTTTTCTGGTGGTTGTTCACATTAAGACGTAGGTTTATGCAAAAAATTGAGTATATTATGACGGTTGTTGGATTAGTAGCATCCTTCTTGCTGCTGTATCTTAACTACTGTTTAGGTGGCAATTTGTACCGTTACTATTGCGATTCGATTATTATATTTATTTTGATTGCAATAATGAGTATGCTTCACAGAGTTAAGCCTTATAGCAAAGATCTTGATGTTACTTGTGAAGAAGATTGCGCAATTGCTGAGCAATCATCTTTGCATTTGTATATTCCGGCTGTGCTTTGTGCAGCGGCAACTATTGTAATAGTTGGTTTATTAGTATTCAGTAATCATACTGAGCCGTCTGCTGATATACAAAACGTAAACCCTGATTTATTCCTTAAGTGGAGTGATTTATTTACGATTGGTCGCTGATTTACGTATTGCGCGTCGCTCCAAACGTGAGGAACTTATCTCGCATTTGGAGGGTTTAGCTTCGTGAATCGCTCCAAACGCGAGGAACTTACCCCGCATTTGGAGGGTTTAGCTTCGTGAATCGCTCCAAACGCGAGGAACTTACCCCGCATTTGGAGCGCACAAGTATCCACATGAATGAATGACGAAGCAATTAATATGCAAAACAAACTATATAAAAATGGCCGGCATGCTGTTTAGCACACCGGCCACTTTATTAGATTAGTAAACTTAATTACTTAGCTTGCAATATAGCCTTTTGGCAAGTCTGACGCCAAATACCATTGCCGTCGTAATGCTCGTCTTCAACAGGGGCGCCAACTTTAGCGAAATCGCCGCGAGCGTAGTAATCTTTACGAAGATTGAACATAAGAACAAACTTCTTATATTTACCTTGCGTCCAAACGTCTCCGTTCTTGCAGCGTTGACGCCACCAGCCTCCGCCCATGTTTTCCTCTTCAGCAACAGGAGCGCCAAGCCAAGCAGCACCGCGATGTCCGTTATAAGAGTCGCGTAACTCAAACTGAATCACGTACTTAATGTCTTTGCCTTGAGTCCAAACGTCACCGTTCTTGCAGCGTTGACGCCACCAGCCTCCGCCCATGTTCTCCTCGTCGGAAATAGGCGATCCAAGTCGCGAATAGCTTCCGTGCTTGTAGTAGGAGTCGCGCAATTCGTACTGGATTACGTACTTCTTATCTCGGCCTTGCGTAAACACGTCGCCGTTCTTGCAGTGCTGACGCCACCAGCCGCCGCCCAAGTTTTCTTCGTCTGCAATAGGAGCGCCAAGACGAGTGAATCCTCCGTGCTTGTAGTAGGAGTCGCGCAATTCGTACTGAATTACGTATTTCTTATCTCGGCCTTGCGTAATAACGTCGCCGTTCTTGCAGCGTTGACGCCACCAGCCGCCGCCCAAGTTTTCTTCGTCTGCAACAGGGGCGCCAAGGCGAGCGTATCCGCCGTGACCGTAGTAGGAGTCGCGCAATTCATACTGCAGAATAAAGCTTTTATCTCCGTTGGTCCAAAGATCGCGGCGATTCGCTTTCTTGCTTACTTTCCAGCCGTCTCCAACATCTTGCGAAGAATTCGCGCTGGTATTAGTAATCGTGTTACCAAACTCAGAAACGCCATTGATTTCGCCGCCATCAGCCATTCCAAATGCGTTCAAATCAACGCGACCCTCAATGCCGTTCACACTGCCGCTTGACGTATACTGCCATCCGCGCAAAGCTGTAGAAATAGGGAAGCCTACGCGAGAACCGTAGCTAGCAACCCAGCTTGTGCGCTCGTGAATATACTGAGAATTTAATGGTCCTCTCAAATAATTCGTATAAGAGTAAACGCCGAGCTTATGGTAGCCTGCAGAAACTAACTGATTCCACCATGAAGCAACAATATCCTGGTAAACGTATGGGGATGTTGGTGGTTTATGACCGCTCCAGCTCCACCTTTCCAAGTCGTAGTAAACAGGGTAAGTCAAATCTTCAGGATCAACTCCAGCGCCCTTCAAAAGACTGACAATATCTGCACCTTCAGCTGCACCATCTTCCGGCTTTTCTGCGTAAGAATACATGTAAATGCCAAATGGAATACCAAGACGCTTGCACTCGCTAATATTGCGCAAAGCCTGCTTGTCGTAGCCATTACCCCAACCGTAGCTAATGCGAATAATCGCGCCGTCTATGCCGGAATCTTTTACAGCATCCCAATCAATTAAATGCTGATGCTCAGAAACGTCAATAACACCTTTGGCGTTTTTAACGAATTCGTCACCGTTTCCGTCAATAAAAGCAGGTGAACCATCGGAATCTTCCCAATGAGCTCCATATTCATTTTCAGAAAGCGATGTTTGACGCACAACGCCGGAAGCATGAGGTTGCACTATAGTATTTGCAACATTATTTTTCAAAGCGCCAGTAGGCAATGAGGTCTGCTTAGGTGCTACAACGTTCATAGTAAATGCGGTAGCAATTGAAGCTAATCCAGCTAATACACGCACGATAATCTGTCCCACGAGTCCTCCAGACATGTTTTTTACGTGTTTATCTGCTACTACCATAGCAACAGCACCATAAAATTGGCGCAAAATCAACAGAAATGTCGTTTTTTATTTTTCTATGTGACTTTAGATTCTTGTACTAGACTATACTGTCTACTTGTAAATACAGTTTCTGGAGATTGTTAGATTATGAATACTTCGTTAAACAGCGCGCATGAAAGTGTGCCAATTTTGTACATTGTTGTACCTTGCTTTAACGAGGAAGAAGGTCTTTCTAAAACGGCGACTGTTCTTCAAAATAAGATGACTAATCTTATGAATCAGAAACTTATTCATTCGTACAGTCGCGTAATTTTTGTTGACGATGGTTCAAAAGATTCTACTTGGAATTTAATCGCCTCATTTAATCGCAAAAATCCTTCACTTTTTGGCGGTGTAAAGCTTGCGCATAATCGCGGTCACCAAAATGCGCTGTATGCGGGTCTTATGTATGCGCGCGAGCAAGGTTGTGATGCAGCAATTTCTATGGATTCCGATTTGCAAGATGATGTAAACGCTGTTGATGAAATGCTTAAAAAGTTTGCGCAAGATGGTTGCGAAATTGTTTACGGCGTTCGCTCTTCGCGCAAAAAAGACACTTGGTTTAAGCGAAATACAGCCTTGGCTTTTTATAAGATTTTTGCCTCAATGGGTGCAGAAGTTGTGCCAAACCATGCGGATTATCGTTTAATGAGTTCGATTGCGTTGGATGCTCTTTCTGAGTACAGCGAAGTCAACTTATTCTTGCGCGGAATTGTGCCAATGCTTGGTTTTAAAACCGCAAAAGTTTATTACGAGCGTGGAGTAAGAACGGCTGGCGTTTCTAAGTATCCTTTGAAAAAGATGATTTCCTTTGCTTTAGAGGGAATTACATCGTTTTCTGTTAAGCCGCTGAAATTAGTTACGTATATGGGATTGCTTTCTATTGTTATTGGTTTCGCAATGTTTATTTACGTAATTGCGTCGCTGTTTACTAATCACACTGCTGTTGGTTGGTCTTCGCTTATGTGCTCAATATGGTTTATTGGCGGATTCCTTATGATTTCTATGGGTATTCTTGGAAGTTATATTGGCAAGATTTATTTGGAATCGAAGCATCGTCCGCGCTACTATATTGAGCAATCTTTGTAAATATAATATAAATATAATTTTGTAAATACGATTTTTGTAAATACGATTTTTATAAATAATCTTTGTAAAGGCACTTTGTAAAAGTAATCTTTTAAAGGGGTTTGAAAGTATGGTTAAGTGTTTGCAGAATATAAGCGTAATGCTTGGGCGCTTTTTTAGTACTGCCGCACTTTGGTGCGCTGCAGTATTTTTCAGCGCATTATCCTTGCTTAATCTAGTTATTTCAGCTCATCTTTTACCAGGCGACTACACTCTTGAATTTTTATGGTTCCAGGCTCCATTCGTAATTGCTATAAGCGCAGCAATATTCTTTATTATTGCGTTTTTACGAAAACGTGAGCTTATTAATAAGTTGCGTATACGCTACGTTGCGGCCGCTGTTTTTGCTTATGTTTTTGTGGCAGGTTTAATTTGGGTACATGTTACTCACGCGTGGCCGGAGTGGGATCCAGCATACCTGTTTAGCGCAGCGCAATATTATGCAGATCCTAATAGAACTCCTGTGGTTTGTGGAGTTGACACTTCGGAATTATCTTGGATTGTGTGCCCGGGCGGTTACTTGACTCGCTTCCCATTCCAATTCCCGCTTCTTTCTCTTATGCGATTTTTGGTAATAGTTTTTGGCCCTAACGCATACACTGCGTTTGAAGTTTTGAACGTACTATGTGCGGCTATTACTGGCGTTCTTATTGCGTACTACGTGAATTTATTATTCCGCAATAAAAATGTGACGATTCTTTCTTTGCTTTTTTATGCAGCATTTTTGCCTATGATTTTTTACGCGACTTTTGCTTACGGCAATACGCTTTGCTTGCCGTTTGTGTTTGGAGCGCTTATTTTTCACGCAAAAAATATTCGTGGTGGCAGTTGGCGTGATGCAATGCAATCGTTGATTTGCATATTCTTTGCAATATTACTTAAGTCTACTATGGTTTATTGCTTACTTGGCATGATTGTTGTGTGGATTGTGTCTGCTTTGCGTTCTAAAAAGTGGGAGCATGCTGTTTGCGTGTTGCTTGCAATCGCGTTCTTTGCTTTAAGTAATGTTACGGTTGCGGATGCAGCTAATTCTTTTGGTCATAGTGCAAAAGATGGTTTGCCTTCTACAGTTTGGCTTGCGATGGCAACGGATCCTGCCAGAAAAGGCGGTCCAAATAATCCTGGCTGGTATAACGGATACCCAACTAGCTTTGACGTTGCAACCTATAATAAAGAGACTATAAAGAAGGAATCTACTGAATTTTTACGCAAAAATATTAATTTCTTCTTAAAAAATCCTAAGCAAATAGCGACTTTCTTTACTAAAAAGTTTGCGGGAGAGTGGCTTGAACCAACTTACGAATCTTTGCTTGCAAGCAGTTGGAAGTGGAACGGTCCGTACAGGCAGGTTTTAATTGATCGCAAAATGAATCCTGCTTTACGCTCGCTTTATTCTGGAAAGTTAAATATGGTTGTTTTTACCTTCCTAGATGCTCTTCAATTTATGCTTGTTGCGTTTACAACAGTATTTCTGTGCGTATTGTTGCGTAAAAGAAAGTCGCCTTCTTCTTTGTCTAAGATTTCTTGCGAATTTTCTTACGAATACTTGACTCCGCTTTTGACTCCGCTTGTTATAGTGCTAGGAATGGCAGTTTTGTACATTGTTTGGGAAGCGCAGTCGCAGTATATTCTTCCTGCGTATTTGCTTATGATTCCGTTTGCAGCTCGCGGCTTTGATATGTTACTGACGTGCTACGAAAACCGTGCTGCACATAATAGTAATGCAGCAAATCCAAGCCAAAACTGACGGCATTGTGCATGAGATTATTGCTGTTACTATCATGCTCCAAGCTGCGTAAGTAACGTTTGCAGCCATTGCGCGAGATGCTCCAACTTTCGCAATACCGCGGTAATAGCAAAGGTACGAGCTCACTCCAAGAAGGCCGACAATAATCGCCATTCCTGCTATTTTGAAAGCTTGAAGCGAGCTTGTGTTTAGTGAAATATAGGATTCTAATCCTGTAGAAGTGACTGCAGAAGTGCCTGCAGAAGTGCCTGCAGAAGAGACAAATATACTAGAAGTAATCGCAATAATCGCAATAATAACGTAAGCAAATGCGGATGTAGTTTGGCGAATATGAAGTATTATTTCGTCGTCTATGCTTTTTTGGTGCGTAGCCCAAGCGCACACAACAGCTTCGCTTCCCCAACCAACTACGCTTAAAATTGCTCCGGCTAAACCAAGTATTGTGTTTGAATTTGCGTAAGATTGAGCATCTTGAGCGCAAGAAAAGTATCCTAAAGCAGAAACCGCAATAAGAGCTAACGCAAAAGCTGCATATTTTGACGCACTTAAGCGCTCGCGAAGTATTAACGCAGAAAGTACAGTTCCAACTGCAGGGTAGAAGGCGGAAATTGCAGCAGCGTATCCAGCTCCTATATTGCTTGCTGCTAAAACGTATCCGCTCATGCCGAGTGGTCCGCCAAGTAAAGATCCTACGATAATAAGTGCCAGAATCCGTGGTTTATTTAGTATTTCAAGCGTTTTATGCCATTTTTTTCGAGTACTTATGTAAATCCACATAAAAATTGCGCATACAGCGTCGTGGAGTAGAGCTCCAAGAATACCAACGAATATTACTGAATTAGTGCTGCTGTTATAGCTAAGAAATGTGGTTAAAACTGCAAGTAAGGCAGTGTCAATTCCCCAAAGGAATCCGCTTAAAAACGCGTATTTCATAAGTACCTAATTTCGTGTTTTAATTTTCGTACATTTTAAGAGCTTCATTAATATAGCGTTTTGCGTACCGGTAGTAGGTATACATGCAAGTTCCTATGTTCTCGCCTTCCGCTTCTTTAACAAGCGACCACAAATGCCAACACCATCCTGCGAATCCCACAAAAGCCAGCAAATGACGCTTTTCTTGAGTTGACGGAGTGTGTGCTAAATAAATAGGCATAGCTTCGTTTATTTCAGTATCGCTAAATTCGTCCGAAACGCATAAAGTGCCAAAATCTTGCGCATAATCAGACATTCCGGCATATTCCCAATCAATAAGATGGTATCGATTTTGTTTGTCGATTAAAATATTTGCTCCCAAAACATCGTTATGGCAAGGACAGTAGTTTTGTGGATCCTTAGATACTACTAATTCGTGAAGCTTTTTTGCGCTCAATCCCAGATCAATAATTTTTTGCGGAATCGTAACTTTTCTATTATTTAATTCGCTTATGTAACGTTGAGATTCTAAGTAAAAATCGAAAGTTCTAAGCATCTTTCTGTTGCTTTCGTGTAATAAGCGCACTAAAGCCAATCCCTCTTTAAGCTCTTTCAAATTGTGCATATTAGCTGTTTTGCAATCGGGCAAAAAGTGCGAAATCTTCCAGCCAACAGTTTCGTCTGCTGCAATAAAAGTGCCGTCTAAACCAATCTGCTTAGCAAGATTTAAAGCTTCAACTTCCGCCTTTCGATTAATAAGCACGTCTGTGCCAACGCCAGGATGTCTATAAACGTACTCGCTTTTTCCAACTGAAAAATGGCAAGATAAATTAGTGAGACCATTTTTTAGTGGATACACGTTATAAATATCGGATTTCTTGCAATTAAGCGTTTTAGTAATATGATCAAAAATTGCGCTATCAATATTTTCTAGGAAAAGCGGATCAAATTCGCGCAACTCGTCAATAGAATCAAATTCGTGAATAATTGGCGGATCGTATTTGCGCATTTGCATATCTAGCTCGTCAATATGTTCAATAAAAATATCTTCCCAAAGTTTTCCTGCAGTTTGCGGCAAATCGTATTCTTTGCGAAGAATTTGCACAAATCGCTTAGAAAATTCGGTGTCGAAATACACGTGACCAATCATGTACCAAGCGTCACTTCCGCCAATCGTAACTTTTGTAATGCGATTATGTGCTCCGCAAGTCATGCACCATTCTTTAGTGTATCCTTGCTGGAATTGTGCGGAATAATAAGCTTTCCAAACGTATTTTTCAAAGGGATTTTCGTCAAAATAGTTGTCTGATGAGCAAATATAAGTGTTAGATAACTGGTTCGCTACAGCCATAAGCGAACTGTTATTATTGCGAGTGTTGTATTCGCTATTTGGCACGATTTTTACGTTAAAAGCGTCTTCTAAGTAGAAAAACTGCTCCTGTTTGTAGCCAACAACAACAGTTATATCGTTAATCCCAGCTTCGTGAAGTTGCTTGATTTGGCGCTCAATAAGAACTTCGCCTTTTACTGTAAGCAAGCCTTTTGGAGTTTCGTACGAAACTGGTGAGAATCTTGACGAAAATCCTGCGGCCATAATAATAGCGTTTTTAACTTTGTGCGGCTCAAGTTCAGCAAGACCTTTAGGTGTAATTTGCAATGTTTCTGCCGCTTTAATAAGATGCTTATTTTCTGCGCTTTTGATTGCAGAATTTACAGTTCCGAGCGAAATTCCTGCGCGCGTGGCAATATCTCGCTGACTTATTTGCTGGGAGTTGTTTGTGTTATTTAGTAGGGCAGTAAGTAGCCTAAATTCGTTGTGATTAATAGCCATGCGCATCTCACTTGTGATTGGTGTTTTGTTCATTATATAACAAGCGTTCAAAAATAGCTATTGAATCTTTATTTTGAACAGTGAGAGTATAAATCCGACCAAAACAACTCAGCTGTGTAAAGAATAGGTCGCCCGCAAGCAACAAAGCGTATATAATGAATAACCATATGACTTATCGAGAGTAAAAGTGGAGAAACATACAGAAGGTGTGAATTATGGCGTCAGTATTTCGTAGATTATTCCGTGGGCTTATTGACCGTTGTCCTTCCTCTAAGCGTTCAATAAGAGATCTTCGCGCACAAGTTGGCGATTTGCAGACTCGCTTAACTCGCATGCAGGAAATTCTCGACGGTCAGCTGGTACATATACTAGAAAATCAGCGTATGCTGCACGTCGATATGCTTACGAATCGTGAGCATTCGTCACTTTTAGGTTGGTCTAATTACAGGCGTGACAATGAAAGCGATTTGGACGCGCGTAAGCGTTTTTACTATTCGCTTCCTAAAGCAACAGGTTCTGTGCGACTTATTCAACGAGGTTGCGCTAGTCTTTTAAGCGAGTTTGCTGAAATTGCGCGCGAACATAATCTTCAATATTGGGCTGATTTTGGAACTTTGCTTGGTGTTGTTCGTCATCGCGGATTTATTCCATGGGATGATGATGTTGATCTTGGAATGATTAGAGAAGATATTGATACCTTACTCAATCTTCTTCAAAATGATGAGGAGTTGTCGAAACGCTACCGTGCAGTTCTTGTTTTTGATCCTTACGTATGTTGCAGGCAGTTGCGTTTGCGCTACAAAAATCCTGAAAATCCTAGCTTTATAGATATTTTCTTCTACGATTATTTGCCTGAGTACAATGAGCAGATTAGACGAAGATTTATTGAGATTCGTAAAACTTTGCAAGATGATTTGCGCTCGCAGCCATTCTATGATGAGTGGCTTAAAGGCGGGTATCGTGAAGATGGTGCTAAGTTTACTAGAGAAATCGAAAGTATTTTTACAAAGTATCGCGAAATTGCGCAAAACGAAAATATTATTTCTAAATCTTCAACTAATGAAACTTATGGCGTTATTTACGGTATTGATAATGTTGATGCAGAATCCATATATATGGTTAGCTGCAAAAACATGTTCCCGCTAAATCAAGATCAATTTGAAGATTTTTCAGTATGTGTGCCAAATGATGCGCAAAAAATTCTGTACAGTTATTACGGGAATATTTATCAGCTTCCAGCAGACATGTTCTCGCACTTCCAGCATGTTAGTCGCGATTGCCTTGAGAATCAGTGCATTATAAATGCGATTGAGGAAGATATAGCAACAAATCCTTACGCAACTAAGTAAATTATTTGCTATTTCGCCTCATAAGACGGAACTTTTTCTGCAATTTTGCAATAAACATAGGAAGAGTTATCTTTTTTGCTGCCGTCACGATTTTCTCGCCAATAACGTAGCGTGCAGAAGTGCGAATACTGCTAATTTCCTGCTCGTAGTTTAGAGTTTTGCTCTCAAATTTAAGCATGCGCTCTTTAAGCCACAAAGTGCGTGAAGCGGTATTTAGCTGCAACTTTTGGAATTCGTTATACGAAAGCTCATCGTAGAAGTAGCTTGGCAAATTCTTAGAAATTTGATCATAATCCATAATTTGTATCACTTCTTGAAGCTTATTATGAACAATATCTGCCAAAGATTCAGACGTTACTCGTGTATGGCAGTCGTGAACAAAACTGTTCACAAGCGAATTTACGTATCCGCGATTGTATTGATCAAGCAAGCCTTCGCTTTTAAGCCATTCTCCGGTTTCGATTACGGAATCAACTTCAAGAGGCGATTCATCTTGAGTAGCGTGATGCTCAATAGAAAGCCAGAAGTTTTCTGGAATATTAGTGTGGTGAAGGTTTTCGAATCCTTCGTCAGCTCCAACACTGAATCTTCCATAAGCATCTTCGTAAGTTTTAGACAAATCGCAATACAGTATTTTCTGTGCTTTTAATGCTGCGCGAGTTGTAAAAGTCATTAAAGTTGAAGGCAGGTCGTGTTCTCCAGCTTCAGCTTTAGAAGCTTTCAAAAAGTCGGTTCGCCAAATTTTTTGCCAGCCATAACTGTAGCAGCTGTCTAACAAAAGTTCCGGAATATCGCTAGCTTTATAAAGACCGTAACTTACGTCTTTATTAGCATCTTCCGAATTTGTTGGCATAATAAACTGCTGGCGCAAAATATTAGATTCTTTAGTTTTTGCGCTATTTTTTAATGCACAATCAATCAAATAATCGCTGTGTTTGCTTTTATTGTTGAAGAAAGCGAGGTCGACGCTGGCTGTTTTACTATCATTTTTATTCGTGACTTGGGCAGCGTTTTTGGCTGCATATTTAGCCGCATCTTCTCCATTTTTTTCACAAATTTCGTTATAATACTGCACCTGATTTAGCGCTTCAGATAGCACTTTTTCGTTAATTATGTAGCTTGAAGGCATAAACATTGTGTATGTGCCGTGAGCGTAAGAAATTGCTTTAGAAAGCATATCTTTAATACTTGCGGTATCTTCATGCGACTGAATTGTAAAACGCTTATCTTTGCTAGTAAACTTTTGGGCAATTGCAAGCGTACTGTCGTTTGAATGCGAGTCAACAATAATAAATTCGCAAGGAATACTGCTTATTGAGCTGCAAGCTTTAAGCGAATCAACAATCCAAGAATGAGCATTATGCGTAAATATTACGAGCGAAAGCTTAGGATTTGCCTCTGCTTTTTGTTGCTTAACTTCGTATGATGAGCCGAGGAAATCCATGTAATAATCCATAAATTCTGGCTTAAGGCGTGATGCCATAAGGAAAACTTCTTTTGAATCCATGGAACTAAAAACTTCATAAATAAGTTTGCGGATTTCCGGATTCTTATCGTCAAAACCAAACTCTGTAATCAAGGAGTTTACGTAATCAAATTCGCGAGAATAAAAAGCGTGCAAAATTTCGCGAGAAATATTCTGCTTACTAAGAAACTCGCGCATATCTCGCAAACGGTCGAAAGGAAGATGGAAATCCTTCAATAAGCTAGATGCGCCCGGATTAGTTTGACGATAATAGTAGTACTTTCCAGGATTCCAGCAGATTTTATTTGCTAAAACCATAGTTTGTGCAAAGAAAGGATTATCGGTCCATCCGGCTCCAGGAATTGGCTTAAAACGTATGATTTCGTGATTGCGGTTATCTCCGTTAAGAAAATCTTTGCGGTAAATAGCCGACCAAATAGAAGGATGATGGTAGAAAGGCTCAGCAAATTCGCTAAGATTAAAAATAGTGCGATGCTCAGGCATGAAATAGCACAAGTTTGGCGTTTCTACAGCCGACTTATAACCATCTTTGCCGTCGTAAAAAAGCCAGTATCCGCCTTTGATAATATCTAGTGTTGAGCCAGTTTCGCCGACTTTGCCAGAATTTTTTACAGCAATCTCAACATTGCTTAGCAAACGCTCATACATATGCGGATCAATAAAATCATCAGGCTCAATAATGCTAATCCACTCGCCTTTAGCGCGTTCCAAACCGCGATTGCAAGTAGCTCCGTAGCCCTCGTTTTCTTTTTCAATTACCACAAAGCGACTATCTTTTTTTGCAAAAGACTTCATAATATCGATGGAACCATCTTTGCTTCCATCCGAAAACATCAAACATTCCCAATCTTTAAAAGTTTGATTTTGAATAGACTCTAAACATTCTGGTAAAAAGGCTTCAACGTTATAAATTGGAACAATAATCGATACTTTCGGCATACGTACGATGTTAGCATAAGTGGTTTATGAATGTTGATTTAGTGTATTCAAATGCAGCGCTCAATTGTTATTACTAAAGCCTATTTTCAACTATAAGCTCGTTTTAGCAATAAGCTCATTTAGGCTAAAGTATCATTTCAATTAAAACATTCAATTACAACATAACTGATATTATTAAGAGCGTGAAAAATCTCATGGCTCGTTGTCGTAAAAAGTACGCGTATGCAAATATCGTGCTTCGCGGTTTAGTAAAAACCGATTTTAAGCTGCGTTACCAAGGCTCTTTCTTGGGTGTGGCGTGGTCGGCGTTGAAGCCGTTGATGATGTTTTGCGTTATGTATCTTATTTTTGGCAAGTTTTTGCGAATGACAGACGGCACGCCAACATACCCTGTGGTTCTTTTGATGGGAATTAGCGCGTGGCAGTTTGTGCAAGAATCAACTTCGATTGGTTTGCGCTCACTTGTAGATCGTGGCGATTTGTTGCGCAAAATCCATTTTCCAAACTACATTGTGGTTGTTTCGGCAACGGTTGGATCTTTAATAAGCTTTTTGATTAATTTAGTAGTCGTGCTTATTTTTGCGATTATTGGCGGAGTGCATTTTACGTGGAGAGTGATTCTGCTTCCAATAAGTCTGATTCAGCTTTATGCAATTGCAATCGGAATGGCGCTAATAATGTCTACTATGTACGTGTTCTTCCGCGATATTTTGCATATTTGGGAAGTGGCTCAGCAGCTGCTGTTCTACGGAATGCCGATTATTTATCCGCTTAGTTACGTGATTAATAAGGGCGGTATTTTTGCGGTGCTGGCAAAGCTTGAGCTGCTTAATCCTATAGCGCAATGTATTCAGGATATGCGACACAATATGCTGGCTCCCGAAACGCAACCAACCGTGTGGAGTGAATTTGGATTCTCGTGGATGTCTTGCGTGCCGCTTTTGCTTACCGTGCTAATAGTGTGGCTTGGAGTGTATATATTCCGAAAAAATAGTCGCACTTTTGTAGAAATTATGTAGCGTGCTAAATTTACGAAAAATTTTACGATATTTATGACAGTTACGATGGGGAAGTGAAATTTATGAGTAAGTTGCAGGAAGAAGCGGCGGAAGTGCAAGAAGCGCAAGCAGCGCAAGTGCGTGATGACGATATTGTTTTATCAGTCAATCACGTAGGAAAATATTTTAAGTTACCAACCGAGCAAGCAACCGGCTTAAAGCAAGCGTTTATAAATCTTACTAAGGGTATTAAAGGCTACAAAATTCAGAACGTTCTTAAAGACATAAGCTTCGACGTGCATCGCGGCGAATTCTTTGGCATAGTCGGGCGAAATGGCGGAGGCAAATCAACCCTCTTAAAAATTATTTCGCAAATCTACTATCCAAATACTGGAAGTGTAAAAGTAAAAGGCAAGCTTGTGCCGTTTATTGAGCTTGGTGTTGGTTTTAACCCGGAACTTACCGGCCGCGAAAACGTGTATCTTAACGGAGCTTTACTTGGATTTACTCGCGCAGAAATCGACGCAATGTACGACGATATTGTGGAATTTGCTGAGCTTGAAGACTTTATGGATCAAAAGTTAAAGAATTACTCTTCGGGCATGCAAGTTCGCTTAGCGTTTTCTGTGGCAATTAAAGCGCAGGGAGATATTTTAGTTCTTGACGAAGTTTTGGCCGTTGGAGACGAAGCTTTTCAGCGCAAGTGTGACGCGTTCTTTACAGATATTCGTAAAGATCCAACTAAAACCGTTATTCTTGTTACGCACGATATGAATGCTGTGAAACGCTATTGCACGCGTGCGATGATGATTAGTGACGGTGAAGTTGCAGCAATTGGAAACACTGAGTCCGTGGCAGATCAATATACTTTGGCAAATATTGAGGCAGAGCGCGAAAAGCAAAATAAGCTTGGTGAAAAGCTAGGCAAGGGGCAGTATGCTCAAGGTTTGAACGCAAAGTGTCCGCTGCTTAGAACCTATGCTTTGGAAGACAAGATTTACAAGAGCAGCGATACTTTCCGTTTTGCTGTGGAATATCAGTACGACGAGCCGGGTGACTTCTATTTAGCGATTGCTTTGCATGACATTCGGCGCGGAGGAATTACTTACGATACTGGTTCTAAAGTGCTGAAAATGCAGAAGCGCGGGCATCAAACAGTGTATTTTGAAATGCCGCTAAATTTGTTTAACAATGGCGAGTTTACGCTGTTTACTTCCTTGCGCACGCCTAGCCCAACTGAGGACGACTACACGGATTTGCTTGCCGTGGCAGTGGATGCGAACGCTTGCACGTTTGTGATTAGAGATAGTCGAAATCGCGACTATGCTTTGCTAAGCGATCGCGCGATGATGATTAAGCAGGTTTCGTGAAACATTTGCCGGAAAATTACCGGCAAATGTTTCCTATGTCGCTGTTACTTGTTGCTAGCTCGGAAGATTTGCTCCCAACTTTCAACGCTCGCCATATCGTAGCTGCGATACTCCCGAGAAAGCTTCTTCCACTTACGCAACATTTTTAACGCCAAAAGTGCGTCCGCACGCAACATTTTACGGAATAACTTGCTATCTCGCTGGAAAAGATTAAGAGTAGTGCCATCTGGAGCCGTAACGATTGCAGTATTAACTCCCACAAACGATGGCCAAGAAACGTCTTGCGCTGGAATCGCAACTTCCGGACGAGGATTCTTCGTATGCTTTTCGTGAGCAAACAAAGCCTTAATCGTAGCGCGCTTCTGCGTCTTACGCAAAGCCTTAGCATCATGCGCAGTAAACGGACTTACGTGCTCTCGCAAAACCTCGCTAATAAGCGCTTCGTCACTTACAGGCTGCGTATCGCTAAAGGATTGACGTGCTTTACGAACCTCGCCAAGCTTTTGAGGCATTGAATCAACAATATATTGTGGTCCGCGCAAAATATCCTGCAATCCCATATGATGCAAACGCATAGCAGAATACGCAAGTTTTAAGCCGGAAGCCAAGTCGCTTCGAAGCATTTCAATCGCAAAACGTAAGCTTGGACGAGTGCAATGAAGCAGTCCGCAAATCCAACGATTGCGCTGGAAGAAATACTCTTCCCAAGTGCGCGAAGGATCCTTATCGTGCCAAGCCTGGTGCCAAACTGCCACTCCCGGCAGGCAAATCGTGTGATACCCGTGCTCAAGCGCTCTAATCGAATACTCAGTATCATCAAACTTAATAAACACAGGAAGCGAAAGACCGATTTCTTTCATAATCGCAGTCGGAATAAGACTCATCCACCAACCGTTGTAATCAGTGTCTATTCGCTGATGGCGCTCAGGGCAATCTTGCAAAGTAATAGCTGCAAAATCATGATTGTAATCAAGATTCTGTGAAGGCTTCATCCACACGTTGTTGCGAGTGAATCGTTCGCCTTGAGTGTAAAGAACCGTGCGATTGTCAAGATGAAGCATCCCTCCGCCAATAATAGCAGGCTTAATTGTGTAGTCGGCAAACTGAAGCGCGCGAAGAATGCACTCTGTTTCGCTAATTGCGTCGTCGTCGAGAAGCATAGTGTAGCTGCTTTTTCCTGCTTTAAGCGTTTCAAACATGCCTCGCGAGAATCCGCCGGAACCGCCTAAATTAGCCTGCTGAATGTAGGTAAGTTGGCTGCCAAGATTTGCGCTTGTTTCGTTAAATCCAGGTTGATTCTTTACTAAATCCGTGCCCTGATCTGTGCAATAAATTGTGTCAAGTCGCGCGCGAAGTGCTTTGTTTTCTGCTATTGCCTTCAGCTGATTATGGCAGTATGAAGGGCGGTTAAAGGTAGTAATAGCAATAGAAAAAGTGCTATTTGATTGCGGTTGTTTTCCTGATTGCACTTTATTTGTGCGCGGTACGCTCCACTCAGCATCGCTAACAGTAAAGCAGCTAGAATCGCTCGCTTTCGCATCAAACCAAAAATATCCGCCGTCTGCAAGACCAGTCATAGGAATTTCGTAGCTAATAACTTGAGCTGGCTGATTTGTTTGATTGCTAGAATCAAACTCAAACTTTTGCACCGGATACGTAAGTCCGCGACCGGTCGAACGCATAAGTTGCAACGCGCCTGCTCCCTCAACGCGAGCAGTAAACTTAACAGTTTTTACGCGCGTCCAATGCTGCCAATAGCTTGCAGGAAAAGCGTTAAAGAAAGTGCAAAGTGACACGTGCTTTCCGGCGGCAACGCAAAGTGAGTTGCGCGAAAGAACAGTGCAAATGCCTTGAGTTTCAACATTTGGTAGGTGGCTGCTAGTATCTGCAAGAAGCTTTTTGAAATCAGTGAGATTTAGATTATTTATATCGATTGCGCGCGTATTCATACGAGGATCGAGCACAGTGCGCTGCAAGTAGGAGCGATGCCAAGGAATTACGTAAAGTGGCATAGTAATTTCCGCGTCTTTTACAGGGTAAACAACGCGATTTACAACTTCCCAGCCCTCGTTGCTGCTATTTGCGCTGCTAGTATCTTGCTTTTTTTGCATTGCTTGTTTATCTTTGGTTTCTGCACTCGTTGCCTTAGTCATATTAGACATTATATATACGTATATATACGCTTAAGCCTATTCTTAAAGTGTATTGTGCGTAAAACAACCGAAAGTACGAAAGGTAAATAATATGACGCAGGCAGCAACCTCCCAAAATACAACTTACCCAGATTTAGTAGTTGTTGGAGCGGGCTTGTTTGGTTTAACTGTAGCTCAACAAGCAGTGGAGCATACTGGCGCTCGCGTTGAAATTATTGATGTTCGTAATCACATTGGTGGAAACGCTTACTCGTATTTTGACAAGGGCACGGGAATTGAAATTCACAAGTACGGCGCGCATCTTTTCCACACAAGCAACAAGCGCGTATGGGATTATGTGAATCGTTTTACAACGTTTACTAACTACGTGCATCGCGTTTATGCAACGCATGACGGCGAAGTTTATCCGCTGCCAATCAACTTGGGTACAATTAACCAATTCTTCCATGCACACTACACTCCAGAAGAAGCGAAGGCTTTGATTGCAAGCCAAGCGGGGGAGTTGGCTGGTAAAGATCCGCAAAATTTGAACGATAAAGGCATTAGCTTAATTGGGCGACCGCTTTACGAAGCGTTTATTAAAAACTACACGGCAAAGCAGTGGCAAACGGATCCTTCCGAGCTTCCTGCTGGAATTATTAAGCGCTTGCCTGTGCGATTTAACTACAATAATCGCTACTTTAAAGACACTTGGGAAGGCTTGCCTACTGACGGCTACACAGCTTGGATGCAGCGCATGATTGACGATCCTAGAATTCACGTTTCTCTTGGCGTAGACTTTTTCGACGAATCGCAGCCGTTTAATAAGCGTGCGTTGGCTGAGGCTGGAGTTCCAGTGGTTTATACAGGTCCGGTTGATAGGTATTTTGACTATAAGCTTGGCGAGCTAAAGTGGCGTACCGTGGACTTTAAGGAAGTGCGTTACGAGGAGAGCGACCACTTTGGTTGCCCAGTTATGAATTATTCGGATGCGGACGTTCCGTTTACGCGCGCGATTGAGTTTAAGAACTTTAATCCAGAGCGTGAGGAAGTTGAGGGCGTTGCTGGTGAGACTAGTGGTGAAGCTGATTTCGTGCCGGGTAAAAGCGTGAAAGCTGGGGAGACTGTTGTGTGGCAGGAGTATTCGCGCGCTGCAACTCGTGAGGATGAGCCTTACTATCCTGTGAATACTGAGGAAGATAAAGCCTTGTATGCACGCTATGCGGAGCTTGCAGCAGCTGAGCCGAACACTGTTTTCGGCGGTAGGCTTGGTACTTACAGCTACTACGATATGCACAACGTAATCGACATGGCTTTGCGTGCTTACGAAACGCAAGTAGCGCCTTTGATTAAGTAATCTCAACTTTCGTTGTCGCGGCGCGCGCGAGTTTGCAATATCTCAAATTCGTGGTATTCTGTTTAAGTTGTTTGCTTGGCGGGTGATTTGCTTGCTAAGTTAGCAGTTTGGAGAATTCGCCTAGTGGTCTATGGCGCACGCTTGGAAAGCGTGTTGGTGTAACAGCCTCACGAGTTCGAATCTCGTATTCTCCGCGCTTAAGCTTCTGACGCTGATTTAGCGTCGGGAGCTTTTTGTTTTCCAAGTTATGCTGCTTACCCCGTTTGCGCGCGTGCAATATTAGTTGGGCGCGCGTGCAATAATTGCTGCATAATCGCTTGTTTTGGGGATGCGAGGTGAATCTGATATGTCTAAGCTTAAGTTACAAACTGGCTCTAAAACTTTCGACACTTCAAAATCCGCTGCAAAAGCAATAGCGAGTACGCCGGATCGCCCTAATCCTGCATTCAACCATTCAACGAACGCCATACTCATCGGCATTTTGTTAACTCTTTTAGGCGGCGCATTCTGGGGCGCAAACGCAACAGTTTCAAAAATCCTCATGTCAACGTATCACGTATCTCCTTTGCAAATCGCTTGCGTTCGTCAAATTGCAGCCGGCATATTGTTTAGCATTACTGCAGCAGCTTGCACGCCGAAAAAGCTTACAGGAGCAGTAAAATCTGGCCGCACGTGGATTTCAATGGCTGTTACTGGCGTAGTTTGCGTGCTGCTTACGCAAGTTTCGTACTTGTGCACAATCGACTGGACTAATTCCGGAACCGCAACTGTGCTTCAAAGCCTTAATCTTCTATTCGTGCTGGTTTATGCGTGCTTGCATACTCGCCGCGTGCCAACTATTCGCGAAACAATTGGCGTTGTTCTAGCTTTTGCAGGAACTGCTTTAATGGCAACGGGTGGCAATCTTTCTTCGCTTTCCCTGCCGATTATGGGTTTGCTTTGGGGATTGGCAGATGCTGCAAGTACTGCGGCGCTCGCGATTATGCCGGTGAAGTTGATTGCAAAATGGGGAAATCTTACTGTAAACGGCATTACTTTTATTATTTCGGGGCTGATTATGCTTCCGTTTGTGCGCCCGTGGGAAACTATGCCTCCGCTTGATTGGCGCGCGCTTTTGCTGTTTACTTTTACAGTTGTTGCAGGCACTTTTGGAGCCTACTGGTTGTTTCTTGAGGGTATTATGCGCGTAGGTTCTGTGAAAGGAACGCTTCTTGGCGCGAGCGAGCCGGTTACTGCTGCGATTACGGCCGTTATGTTTACGGGCGCTGTTTTTTCGTGGGCGGATTTCGTGGGCTTCGGGCTTATCTTCATAATGATGATTCTTCTGTGCAAGCGTACTGACTGACTTAGGTTATAAAATAAAAATCAAACAAAGAAAGGAATTTTGATGCGCTACCACGATACTTTAGACTCGCTGGATGTATTAGAAAAAGTGAAGGCTGATGACTGCGTCAAGTCTGCGATTGCAGTGGTTGGCTCAATGAACGCCGACTACACGATTGTTGCCGACCGTCTTCCAAAACCAGGCGAAACAGTTAATGGTGGCGAATTGAAGGTTCTTCCTGGAGGAAAGTCTGGAAATCAGGCTGTTTCGGCGGCAAAAATTGGCGCGCATGTGCGCATGTTTGGTGCTGTTGGCAGCGATAAAAACGCCGACTTTTTACTTAATTCTTTGAACAATGCTGGTGTTGACACCACTAATATTTTGCACGTCGATAACACTCCTAGCGGCGCAACGGTTATTACGGTTGATGCTCAGGGCGGCGAAAATACGATTGTTTACGCGCCTGGTTCTAATGCGCACGTTACGGTTGCGTATATTGAGTCTGTTAAAAGTGCTTTGACTAGCGCTCGCGTACTTGGCCTTTGCTTGGAAAGCCCGATGGAAACTGTTACAGCGGCGGCGAAAATTGCGCACGATGCTGGTGTAAAAGTTTTGCTTAATAATTCTCCTTTTGTGCCTACTTTGCCGAAGGATTTGATTGATGCTGCTGACATTTTGCTTGTGAATGAGCATGAGATGGCGCAGTTGCTTAATATTGATGAGCCAGAAGATGGCAATTGGGATGGTTTTGATTGGAATCATGCTGCTGAAGTTATGCACAACTTTGGTTTTGATGAGGCTGTTGTGACTTTAGGCGGCGATGGTTCTGTTGTTTTGCAGTATGCTGAGGAAGATCCTGTTTGCCGTATTGCTGCACAGCGTGTTAATGCTCAAGACACTACCGGTTGCGGAGATGCGTTTATGGGTACAATTTTGGCTGGTTTGGCTGCTTCAATGTCATTGCCGGAAGCGGCAGCTTTAGCATCCTATGTTTCTGCGTATGCTGCAACTCGCTTTGGCGCTCAGGCTTCTTACGGAACTGCAGACGAAATTCGCGCGTATTTTTCTAAGTAATTTAAGTAATTATTAAGTAATTATTAAATAATTATTTGCGTAATTTATGCGTAAATCACCGGCTGTGTCTAATCCGGCGCGTTACCTGCTAAAATAAAAAGCGACTCTGTCACTGTACATGCAAGTTTGCAAACGGGAAGGCAATCATGTCAACAATTCTTGAAGGCAATCCAAAAAAGCAGATGATGCTTGTTACCGGTCGTGCGTATCCGGAACTTGCTGCGGAAACTGCAAAATATCTTGGTATTGATGTGCTTGAGACTACTGCCTACGATTTTGCGAATGGCGAAATGTACGTGCGTTTTACTCAGCCAGTTCGTGGATCGGATGTGTTTGTGCTTCAAGCGCATACGAATCCTATTAACAATTGGATTATGGAACAGCTGCTTATGGTTGATTCCTTGCGTCGCGCTTCTGCTCGCAGTATTAACGTGGTTGCGCCGTTCTTTGGATATTCGCGTCAGGATAAAAAGCATCAGGGTCGTGAGCCTATTACAGCGCGTCTTATGTTTGATTTATTCCGTGCTGCCGGTGCGACTCGTATTTTGACGGTTGACATGCATGCAACTCAGGAGCAGGGTTTCTTTGACGGTCCGGTTGATCATTTAACTGCTATGCCTGTGCTTATTGATTATGTGCGTAATTCTATGAAGCTCGACAACGCAACTATTGTTTCTCCTGATGCTGGGCGAATTAAAGTTTCTGAACAGTGGGCTGCAAAACTTGGCAATTTGCCTCTTGCTTTTATTCATAAAACGCGCGATATTACTCGTCCAAATCATGCTGAAGCTCATGGAATTATCGGTGATATTCAGGGGCGTGACTGCATTGTTGTTGACGACATGATTGATACTGCTGGCACGATTTGTGAAGCTGTGCGCACTTTGCGCGAGGCGGGCGCTAAGTCTGTGACGTTGGTTGCAACTCATGCTTTGCTTTCCGGTCCTGCTGTTGAGCGTTTGAAAGATGCTGGTGTTCGCGAAATTATTGTGACGGATACTGTTCCTGTGCCGGAAGAAAAGCGTCTTAAGAATATGACTGTTCTTTCGATTGCTCCTCTTCTTGCTGCTGGTATTCGTTCTGTGTTCCGTTCCGGATCGCTTGTGTCGCTTCGAAATGCGCTGCCGGAAGATATGAAGCAGCATAATATTTATGCATAAAAATAATTAGTGAAAAGCTAATGCAAAATTAACACAGTAATAAATTAACACAGCAATAAATACACACAGCAATACAGCAGGAGGCAAATATGGTCGCCAATACTACAATTGCACAAAATCAGGAATCGCTTTCTAAAGGCGACGCTTCTAAGGCGATTATTACAGTTGTTGGCTGCGATACAGTTGGTATTATTGCAAAAGTAACTTCGCATGCAGCTAATCATAACGTCAATATTTTGAATATTTCTCAGACTATTGTTGACGGATTCTTCAATATGATGATGATTGTTGATGTGGCGACTATGGACTGTGAATTTGGTGAGTTTGCGGACGGATTAGAAGCGCTCGGTAACGAAATCGGCGTGCGTATTCGCTGCCAGCGTAGCAATATTTTCACCGCAATGCACAGAATCTAAAATTCGTAGCAAACTCGTAGCAATATCGTAGCAATCTAAGTAAATGTAAGGAAGTACGCCATGCTCAACCTGATGGAAGTAAGCGAAACTAATTCGATGATTGAGCAAGAACAGCTCGACGTTCGTACAATCACAATGGGAATTAACTTGCTTGATTGCGCTTGCGAAAATTTGCAAGATGTGTGCCGCAATGTTGAAGAAAAAATCACGCGTCTTGCAAAAGATCTCGTAAAAACTGGCAACGATATTTCGCACGATTACGGCATTCCGATTGTAAATAAGAGAATTACCGTAACGCCGATTTCGCTTGTTGGAGCGTCGTCTTGCAAAAAGCCTGAAGATTTTGTGCAAATTGCGCACGCTTTAGACAGGGCAGCGCACGCAGTTGGAGTTGATTTAATCGGCGGATATTCCGCTCTTCCTGCTAAGTCGATGACCGCAGCTGACCGCATGCTTATTGAGTCTCTTCCGCAAGCCTTAAGCGAGACGGAAATTGTGTGCTCGTCTGTGAATGTTGGCTCAACTCGCACTGGAATCGACATGGATTGCGTGGAGTTGCTTGGGCGCACGATTAAAAAGATTGCAGAGTCGACTGCTAGCAAAGATTCTTACGGCTGTGTTAAATTCGTGGCTTTTTGCAACGCTCCTGACGATAATCCGTTCATGGCAGGCGGCTTCCACGGAGTTACTGAAGGCGATGCTGTGATTAACGTTGGTGTTTCCGGACCGGGCGTCGTGTCGAGCGCACTCGACGCGGCTAAAGGCAAAGATTTTGCTTTTCTATGTGAAACTATTAAGCGCACTGCTTTTAAGATTACGCGAGTGGGGCAGTTGGTTGCACAAGAGGCTTCTCGTAGGCTTGGAGTGCCGTTTGGAATTATTGATTTGTCGCTTGCACCAACGCCTGCAGTTGGAGATTCAGTTGGTGAAGTGCTTGAAAAGATTGGTTTGGATCAGGTTGGAGCTCCTGGCACAACTGCTGCGCTTGCAATGCTGAACGATCAGGTTAAGAAGGGCGGAATTATGGCCAGCAGCTATGTTGGTGGTCTTTCCGGAGCGTTCATACCTGTTTCTGAAGATGCGAACATGATTGCTGCAGCAAAGTCTGGTTGTTTGACTATTGAAAAGCTTGAGGCAATGACTTGCGTGTGCTCGGTTGGTCTTGACATGATTGCTATTCCGGGAGAAACGTCCGCAGCTACTATTTCTGGAATGATTGCTGACGAATCCGCAATAGGAATGATCAATCAGAAAACTACCGCAGTGCGCATTATTCCTGTGATTGGAAAGGGCGTTGGGCAGATGGCTAACTTCGGCGGTTTAATGGGATATGCGCCTATTATTCCGGTGAATCAGACCAGTTGCGAAGCTTTCGTAACGCGAGGCGGGCGTATTCCGGCCCCAGTGCACAGCTTTAAGAATTAGTGATTACTCAGTAATCACTGAGTAATCACTGAGTAATCACTAAGTAATTATTTAGTAATCACGCTTTTAAGCTCGCGCGCTACTTTTCCAGCATCCTCAGCGCACATGAGCGCCGATACAGTGCAAACTCCGTCAAGCTCAAGATCGCGAATAGGGAACACCGTATTCTCATGGATTCCACCAATTGCCAATGTTTTTACACCCATAGAGTGCGCAACTTTCGCAACTTCGTTCACGCCTTCAACTCCAAGAGGCGGCACGTCATGAGCCTTCGTATGCGTCTCGAAAGCGGCACCTATGCCAATCACATCCGGCAGCGGAACGTCGTTTTCTTTGCACTCTAGGTAAGCTTTCTCCATCAAATCAGGCCGCGCGCAAGAAAGACCAACCATCCACTCAGCCGGCATAGCCTTTCGCGCCTCAACAAACGGAGTATCTTTTTGCCCAACGTGCAAGTTGAAACCAAGCTTAGCTGCGCAATCAACATGATCGTCTATGAACACAGGCACGTCGCCGTGGCCGGAATCAATAAGCGCATGACGCAACTTTTTCGCCTTTGCTGAAATCTCATCATCGTCGGAATACTTATCGCGCAATTGCACAACTGTAACTCCGCCTTCAACCGACTCCACAGCCACTTCTTCTTCTGGACGATTTCCCATGCGTGGATCCGTTACCAAATACAGTGTCCAATCCGCAGGCTCAACGGTGAACTCAATATTTGTCAAACTAAACATGTCGTTTACGCTAAGAGTTGAAAGCGCGTCCATCCACAGCGTTCGGAAAGTTCCGGGAGCTGTGGTTTGGCGAGCTGCCCAAGTTCCAGCAGCTGCTGCATGCACGTGCGCTGCAACAGTTGCTGCGAGCGGACGTTCTGGGTTTGCACCAACGTATGCTGCAACTATCGCGCCTAGAGCGCAACCGGTTCCAACTACTTTGGTCATAGCTTTGTGACCGCCTGTTACACGAGCTAAACATCCGTGGCCGTAAATCGCATCTTTTTCGCCGGAAATAGCCACTACTGAGCCATACTTTTTTGCTAGTTCGCGCGCGGCTTGAAGAGCATCGTTTACGCTATCGTGAGAATCTACGCCTTTTCCGTTGCTTTCTTTTCCTGCAAGCGCCATGATTTCGGAGGCGTTTGCGCGAATTACAGTAGGGTGGTGCTTAATAATTTCGTGTATAAAGCGAGTGCGTGGAGCAAGTGCCGGCACGCCAATTCCAACCGGGTCAAGAACCCATGGGGTATCTGCTTTTTCGCAACCTTCAACGGCTGCGCGCATGTACTCTGAAGTTTCAGGCTGATGGAACGTGCCTACGTTTATTAGCACGCCGGAGGCAATTTGTGCGAGTGCGTGCGCTTCTTCCGGATCTGTGACCATAATTGGCGAGGCGCCTGCGGCAAGCAGTGCGTTTGCGGTTATGTCTTGTACGATTACGTTCGTTATGCAGTGTGTAAGAGGCTGCTGTGCGCGTACGCGTTCGATGCATTGGCGAACGTCGTTAAGGAACATTCGACGTCGCGCACGCACGGAAAATAGTGTGTCTACTTTTGTTGCTGTTGCAGCTGACTCAGTAGTAGATGCGTAAGTTTTTTGCGAGCTGTTGTTTGCTTCTGCAGCGTTATCTATTGTCATAATGTTTCCCTTCGCTAGCACTATCTAGATCAGGTCCTACGGATGTAATCTCAGCGCCGCCCGCGATTTTGCGGCGATTGCGCACTCCGAACCATCCTTCGACTATATCTTTTGTTCGTGACTTACTTGCTTTTGCTGGTTACGTGCGTGTTAGGTTCTAAGCTCGTGCTACAAACGTGCGCGACTTTTCGCGTGTTTGGAGAGTTTGGCCTGACATATTGCTCCAAACGTGCGCGACTTTTCCCGCGTTTGGAGTGTTTGGCGTGGCGTTTTGCTCCAAATGTGGGGAACTTTTCTCGCGTTTGGAGAGTTTGGCCTGACATATTGCTCCAAATGCGGGGAACTTTTCTCGCGTTTGGAGCGTCGCCGCGCGCTTTGCACGAATCTACAAAAATCTCGCCGCATTTTTGCAACTTTTTCTACAGATTTTCGCTTTCCTGTAGTGTAAACATAAATATGGTAAGTAAGTAGTCTATAAATTACCTAATCGACATACGTTACGAAAGCGAGTCAACATGGCAAACAACTCCATTCTAGAGCAACAAACCACAGCTGCTGCGAATCCTCTCGATGTGCGTGAATACGCCACGCGCACTGTAATTCGAGCAATCGCAATAATCGCGTCCGTTTGCGGAATGGCAGCTTCGTGGCAAGGTCTTATGACTTTTACTTACTTTACAAATCTTTCTAATCTTATGATTTGTGTAGCTTTGGCTGGTTCTCTTGTGCTAGACACTACAGCTTTTATGCGCGCTCGTAATTCTGTAGATTCAGCTGCGCAGCCAGATTCTGCAGAATCTTTCGCATGGTTCGACTCAAAATCTAACGCTTGGTACGTTTTTAAATTCATGATGACAATCGCCATTGCAGTAACATTTACGCTTTATCTTTGCTTCTTAGCTCCTACGAATAAGTTAGGTTTTGTTGGTGCGTATATGAGCAACGGTTGTAGCAGTCTTTGCGTTCACGCAATTGCACCGCTTCTTGCAATCGTAGATTTTATACTTTTTGACTATCGCTTCCGTTCAACCAGCGCACACATTTATTTTGCTACGATTCCGCCTTTAGCTTATGTTGCTTATGCTGCAATGCTTAGCGAGTTTGCTGGTGTGCGTTGGGGTGTTCACGCAATGCGTGCGCCTTACAATTTCCTTAATTATGGTGCTCCTGCAGGCTGGTTTGGTTTTGCTCCTCAGACTTTTAACGCCACTACTTTAGGTGTTGGAGTTGCTTATTTGCTTGTTGTGTTTACGCTTATTTTTATTGGTGTAGGTCGCGTATTTCTTGCGTTGAAGGATGCGCGCGCTCGAGCTGTTTTGCAAAATTAGTCAAAACTTGAGCGCCACTATTGCCCAATTGGTAGAATTGAGCGTATGTGTGAGGATTCTGCATTACAAGCGCTATTTGATGGCACGTTACGCAATTGTGCTGGGAATTTGACCAGTACGCTGCTAGTTTATGGCGCTCCAAATACTGGAAAAACACAGTTTGCTGTGCGTGCAACAATTGCGGGATACCAGCGCTGGCCTCATAACATAACAGCAATGGCAGTGCAAAACAGAAATTTGGCTGCAAGTATTGACAATATTATTATTCGTTCTATTGGAGTAAGTGAGCAGTCGCGTCCGGTTGGAACGTTGGAATCGCTTGCTTTTCGTATTATTTCAGCCAATTGTAAGTTGCAGCATAAGCCTAATCCTAAGCTTCTTAATGGCGCTGAGCAGGATGCTCTTCTTCGCAAAGTTGTTCGTGAGCATATTGAGCATGTTTTTAGGGGAGACAATGGTGATTGCGATGTTTGCCAGCTTTTTCAGGATTATTTTGGGACTCCGCTTTGGGTTTCGCCTTTAACTGGCGTTGGAAATGATTCTGATGCTTCGCTAAATTCTAAAGACTCAGGCGGCAGCGTTGAAACCAGCAACGACGAAGATAGTAGTGTTGAAACTAGCAACGCATTTATGCATCAGCTCAGAGATATGCTTGCGCGTTTGGATGAGCTTGGAATTAACGATTCTTCCGACGAACAGTCTGTTTTAGATTCTCTTGATTTTGCAAAATCTACCGCAGAATCTGAAAATATTTTGCCAACTTCTCTTCTGACTGACCGTCGCAGCATGCAGTGGCGTCTTGTTTTTGCGCTTAGATCTGAGTATCGCAAAATGCTTGCAGACACTTATAAAGGGTCGTTCCGTTTGGATGCTTCTGAGCTTTTGGTTGAAGGTTCAAAAGCTGCTCGCTTGCTTGGTGAAGCGTCTAACATAAATTCTTCAGAAATCCCAGCTCTTCTTGTTGTTGACGATTATCAAGATATTACTCTTGCCGGCTTGAGTTTTGTGGAAACTTTGCTTAATCTTGGGACGCGTTTGGTTTTGATTGCCAACCCGGACGAGTCCGTTCAAACATTTAGGGGAGCGTACCCGGATTATGCAATTTCGGTTGCTTTGCGTGTGTTTAATGCAGCTGAGCAAACTCTGGAATATGCGATTTCTTCCGATTCTTCTGTTTCTTCCGCGCTAACTTCCGATTCTTCTTCAAATCAGATTTCAGCGCCTTCAATGCGTGATTTGCTTGCTGCTCGCGTTTCTCTTTCCTTGACTTCGCAGTTAAGTACTGCGGTTGCGCTTCCAAATCGACCTTGGAAAATGCCTGCTTTTGTTGGTGCTTTTCCATTGCAGCCGTTGGATCAGCTTATAGATCAGCTTACTGATCAGCTTACAGATCAGCCTCAAGCGCAGAATCAAGAGAATGCTCAAAATCAACCTCAAAATCTTCAGAATTCTCAAGATGTGCAAAAATATTTACGGTTAGATGAAGATGGAACAGTAAATACTGCACTTTATCGTTCACAGCGTGAAGAATTAGATTCTGTTATTTGGCAAATGAAGCACGCTCATGTAAAAAATCATCGCAAGTGGAGCGATATGGCGCTTATTGCGCACGATAATTCCACCGTTCGTCTTTTTGGTGAGCAGCTTCGCGCGGACGGTGTTCCAGTGCGTTATTCACTAGTAACTCGACCGTTAAAGGACGAGCCGTTCGTGCAAGGATTGTTTGCGCTTATTGAGCTTGCTCAGTTTGCTCAACATTGCATTTCTGGGAATCTTGTATCTTGCATTTCGTATAAAATTCAGCGCGGCAAAAGTTTAAAAAATATAGCATTTTGGCTGCAATCTCGCGTTAAGTGCATTATGGAAAGTCCTCTTGCGTCAATAGTTCGTAGCTCTCGCGACTATGTCACTCGCGACTATAACAATCATTCTTATGGTGATTGCGAGTTTGAAACTCCTTCGCAGCTTAAAAATGTTGAGTCGCTTATGCGATCTTTGGCTTCTCTGTCTGCGGTTTTAGATGAGCAAAAAGACGAAAATAATTCGCTTAGCAATCAAAATATTCCTTTAAGAAAGCTTAAGGATTCGTGGGATGAATTTAGGAGTAATCTGAATAACGCCTCTAATAACAGCTCTAATGGTGATTCTAATGTTAATTTAGTTATCAATTTAGATGACGATATTAACGAAGATATGAGTGCTCTTTCGCTAGAGGCATGCTATCTTCTTTGTTTTGCAGATGTAGCACATTGCAATACTGATTCCCAGCAGTCTGATTCAACAGTGCTAAGTATTTTGCAAAATATGGCTCCTCGAAATCCTAATGTTGCAGCCTTTGTAAAAATCTGGAAAAATGTGCAAACTTTGGCTTTGAAATTTGCCTCTCGCCCAGATTTACGCAACGCTAAATATGCTCTTGGTGAAGCGTGGAATGTTTGCAATGTTGCTGAACGTTGGCAGCGCACGGCTTTGCAGCACAATCGTGAAGGCTATAGGGCAAACGATCGCCTAGATGCTGCAATGCGTCTTTTTGACTACGTTTCTTCGTACAGCGATGAGAAAAGTTACGGTTTTGAAGCAGATTTGCAAAATAGCAGCGTTTCATTAGATTTTGACGACGAAAATTCTGCACTTCCAGCTGATATTAGCGATTTTATAGCGCAGGTTCGTGGCATGGAAATTGAGGCAGATTCTTTAGCTCGAGTCGCTCCTGTGCCAGATGCTGTAACGCTTACAACTCCTGCAGGTGCTGCAGGAAAGCATTGGCCGCTTGTTTGGATGCCAACTTTGCAGCAGCGTGTGTGGCCAAATCTTGCTTCTCGCAGCACAATGTTCGGCGCGGAAAGTTTGGCAAGTATTATGTTGGATTCCAAGCAGCGAGCTATGAGTCAGCAGTTTAATGCGAATGCTACTAATAAATTATCTAAATCGCCTCTATTTATATCTGCAAATCTTCTTGCAGCAAACGATAAATCCTCTGTTTTTGCTGGCGAGCAGCGTAGCTTTTTGCTATCTATTACTCGTGCTACTGAAAGTTTGTATATTAGCGCGCAGTACAGCGATAGTGCTGTTCCAAGCGATTTTCTTTACTATTATTTGCCTGAACGCTACTACAATAACGAAAATTCACGCACGCCTTTTACCGATTTTAAAATTCCTTTCGCAGGCTTAGATATGGATGTTCGCGGATTGGTTTGTGCCGCGCGTGCAAAACTTGTGCGAGATGCTGCCAGTAAGAATAATTGTGATAATGCGAATGAAAATAGCGGAGTTTTAGACGCTGCTAAAGCATTGCGATTATTGCGAGACTCTGGAGTTGATTGCGCTGATTGCAGTCAATGGGATTTTATGAGCGAAATTACAGAAAATTCTTCTGTAGAAAATTCTTCTGTAGAAAATATTTCTACTAAAGCTAACAGCACTGTGGTGAGCTTGTCTCCTTCTGCTGTAGACAGTTTATGGGCTTGCCCGGTGTGTGGATTACTGAATCGTCAACTTGCAGGTCCTCAGCCAGGAAGTGCTGCAACGTATTTTGGTACGTTAATTCACGAAACTGCAAGGTGGGCTAGTGAAAATAAGCACTACGATTTTATGGACACTGTGCTTGAAGAATCGCCTGTTAAGGAAGTTGAATCTAAAGAAGTTTCTGTAGATGATTCCCAGTATTCCCAGTATTCTGCGCAAGTGAGCCGCATAAACGAAATTGCAAATCGCATGGAAGAGTATTACGAAAGTATTGCTCCCGAACTTGCCGATATTCGAGATGCAAAAGAGCGATATTCTGCGCTTTCTAGGCAATCTAATATAAGTCGTGCTCTTCATACGATTGCACAATATTTCGTTACATCTTTTAGTCAGGAAACTTATAATTTTGACGCAAAAAAGTCAGATGATGGCGTTGTTGAATCTCTTACGCCAAGCGAAAAATCTTTAGACAGTAGCATTGGAAGTCTTTTAGAAGCCTGCTGTGAGATGCCAACAAGCGCTCATTTTGGTTTTGATGACATTGCGCGCGTGCTGAACAATACTTTTAAGGCTTCAAATCTGCAAACCGTTTCTGTTCGCGACTGTTACGAGTTGATGGGAGCATTGGTAGGCGGTTGGCCGGATGGTGCGTGCGAAGATTTGCAATTGCATATTCACGGCAGAATTGATCGACTTGAAAAGCGAAAAAATGCGGACGGTTCAGAAAATATTCGCTTACTTGACTATAAAACCGGAAAAGTTCCTCCTTCAACAGGAGTTTTTAATGATTTGCAGTTAGTTTGCTACCAGCTTGCTTTGCTTTTTGCAGACGAAAATCCACTTATTTCCGACTCTAATGCGCCAACAATTGCAAGAAGTGTGCTATTTCATGTAGTTGACAACGATTACCCGGCTCAAGACCACAGCGTTGCAGAAAACTTGTATCAACCGCCTCTTTGCATTGCTGACGCTTTGAACAATAAGCCGCTTGAAAGTCGAGCTGGATTCAAAAATATGGCAAGATTGTTGGATTGCCCGCAGTTGGAAGAAATTATGAAAACATGCCCGAAAGGTGTAACTGAGCAAGCCTGGCAGTCATTCCGGTGTTTAAGTGAAACTGCAAAATGGTCTCTTACTATGATTTCGCGCGTTTTCTACGCGGCTGCTGCAGTTCGATCTAAGCAAATTATTGCGCATCCAACTTCGCAGCATTTGAAATATTGCCGTGCAAAACAAGTCTGCCCAGCTTGCGCAGGCCGCATAGATACCGTATATGAGGTGCGTCAATCATGATTGATGAAATGAATAACAAATCTTTGCACGAAAAAGCTCTTCGCGAAGATGCCATTCGCGCAAAATCTCCTCGCAAAAACACGGATAGTGCAGAACAGTCTGCAGCAATTACAGCGCCCGCAAACAAGAATATGATTATTGTTGCTGGAGCTGGCAGCGGAAAAACCTATACTATGACACGTCGTGTTATTGATCTTATTGACCGCGGTGTTGCTCCAGAAAGCATTTTAGGACTTACATTTACGAATAAAGCTGCGTCGGAATTGTTGGCAAGAGTTGCGCAAGCTGTAAGTCAACATGCGAACGTAGGTAAACAAAGCAGCGTGAATGCGTCATATTCAAACGCATTTTTGAAGCCAGAAGTAATGACTTATGACGCATTCTTTCAGTCAATTGTGCGCCAATATGGTTTGCTAGTTGGTTTTGATCACAATACGCAGCCTCTTAGCGATGCTGGTGCGCGCGAACTAATTAAGCCTCTAGTAAACGAGTATGTTGATAAGCATCCGGAAATTGTGAAATTGTACAAATTTGATGCTCTTGTTGATGACGTTCTTGCGCTCGCCGCAGATATTTCCTGCTCGATGATTGGCCTAAATAGTAGGGGTGAGTCTTTAGACAGCACTTCTTCAGCTGTTTTAGAAATTCAAAATTGGAATAACGCGTGGATTGAACATTTGCAAAAAGCGCTGAGTTCAGCCGAAACCACTAAGATTGTTGCCAAAAAGCCGAGTGCTGTTAAATTGCGTCGCGCAAAAACAGAATCAGACGAAAAATATTTCAAAAAATGCGAAAATTACGGAAAAGAATACGTTGAATACTTAAATATTACGCTAAAAAATACGTGTTATGATTCTTGCAATAAATTATTTGAAGCCGCTAAAAAGCGTGCTGCTTTGCTCGACTTAGTTCTATCTTTTGATTCTGCAAAACGTAGCGCAAATATGGCTCAATTTAGCGATTTTACGATTGCTGCATACCGTTTGGTAACGCATTTTCCTTCTATTGCGGCGCAATATCGAAGGCAGTACAGTCAAGTTTTGTTAGACGAGTATCAGGATACTTCCACAACGCAGGCAATGCTGATTGCGACGCTGTTCCATAACTCAAGCGTAGCAATCGGTAAGAGTAGTGAGAGTAATGATAGTTGTGAGAATACTTTAGTTGGAGATTCTTTCGTTAATCAGCAAACACATATTGCTGCAGTTGGAGATCCTTTCCAAGCAATTTACTCATTTAGAGGAGCAAGCTCGGGTGCTTTTAGAAAACTTCAGCAAGCGCTTAATATTGACCAATCAAGCGAGTTTTCTCTTACTCAAACGCGTCGCAATTCTAAGCTTATTTTGCAGGCGGCAAACGCTATTACAAAACCATTGCGTATGCCGTCTCTTCGCAAAAGTAGTTCGTTGGCTTCGGAAGTAGAAGTCAAAAATCTTCAATATCTTGAAAATGCTCCGCAAGGCAGCGTTAGCGTGCTAAATATGCCTACGCAATATCAAGAAATTGAAGCAGTTGTGCGCTTCGTAAAATATGTAAAACAAAATGCTTTAGCGCAAAACGACAATATTCTAGCTTCTGGCTTACAAGCGAGAGCCGCTGTGCTATTTCGCAGCAAAACCAATATTGCAATGTATGAAGAAGCCTTGCAAAAAGCAGGTTTGCGCACTTTAACTGTTGGCTATTGCGCTCTTCTTGAAAAACCGGAAGTAAAAGACGTTCTTGCTCTTCTTTCTGCTGTTGCAGATCACACGAATACTTCCGCGCTAATGCGACTTCTTGCCACGCCTCGATTTGCGCTTAGTACTGACGATTTAGAGGCTTTAGCTAATGCTGCAACCGATGAAAACGTTGAGTATGTTTTCAACGCTTTGGCTCAAGCAGGTTTAGTGGATTCTAAAGCTCCGCGCGCATCTTGGGCAAAGCTTGTGCGCGAACAGCAGTCTAAAGGCGCTCAAACTAATAGTGTTCACGGCGGAGTGTTTATTGCGGATGTTCTTCTTGAAGTCTTTAATTCTACTGTATTTGCAAAAAATTCTACGAAAGACACGCTTAATCATCTTAAAAATAAGCTGAGTAGTAAAGCAAATGCAGCAATTCTTCGCGCAGGCAAAGTTCTTGACGCTGTGGAGCGTGCTCAATCTGGAAGCTTGCATGATGTTGTTCGTACTGCTGTTGAAGCGTTAAATATTGATATTGATGTGGCTGTTTCGCGTGCGCTTATGAATGAAAATTCAAGTAATTCAACGCTTCTTAACGATATGCACAGCACGCTTGACGCAATTTCTTCGCTTGCTGACGCGTATTTGCAAGAAATGAGTGATTTTATGCAGCCTACTTTGCGCGGATTTATTGCTTGGATCCAAAATATTGACAAAATTGACGATCAGCCTGCTTCAGTTGACGAGCCTGCAGACGTGGTTTTGATGACGATTCACCAGTCGAAGGGTTTGGAATGGCCTGCTGTTGCAATAGTGGGGCTTAACGAAGGTGCTTTCCCAAGTAGTCAGGGAGATGGTTTGCGCGTAAAGCAAACCAAGCAGGATGGCGTGTATTTTGAAAGCGCGTACGCAACTCTTGAAATCGCATCAAAAGTGCCTGTGCCAATTAGAGTCGATGCGGATATTTTGCCGCGATTTCCTCACAATGCAGATTTGAGCGTTAGTATGAATCCGCAAGAATCCTTGAAAAATATGGAAACCGTTGAAAAAATCGATGCGGAAATCTACGGTTCTCGCGCGCAAGCAATGCTTGATTTAGCCGAAAAATTCTATGAGCGTGAAGATGTTCCAGAAGGAGCAATTCCTGTAGAAGCGCGTCAAATTTACGATGCTGCAATGAAAACAGGAACTCTTCCTCTTTCGCAAGTAGAGGAGCGTGGACGAGCTTTGCACGTTGATGAGAGGCATCTTATGTATGTGGCGTTGACGCGAGCGAAATTTGCGGCTTTGCTTACGTGCAGTCAGTCTAGTGCTATGACGGCGGATGTTAATGGGGAAGATAGTGAAGATGGTGCAGCAAACGCTGCTGGTTCTGCTTCTGGTTCTGCTTCTGGTTCTGCTTCCAATACTTCATCTTCGCGCTCAAAAAAGCCTTCTGTTTTTTGGAATGAAGTATTTAAAGAAATGCAAGAATCTTGCGGATCTGTTGCCGAAGTAAAAGTTGATTTAGATGAAGTTGGTTATGCTATTGGCGAGTCTGCTTCTCAGTTTGCTGAATTATTTAGTGAGCCTAGCGAAATTCCTAGCGAAAACAACAATCAGCCATTAGCTTGGCCGAGTGCGTCAAGTGAATATGTGCGAGATGCGCTTAATAAGTCTGCTGAATATTCTGAAATTGCTGAGATTGGTGCAATTGACAAGGCTTGCGAAAGTGACAAGCTTGACGAAAATTCACTACTTTCTAGGGCAGAAGCTTTGTTGCAGGATGCAGATTTGATGCCGAAAATTGATTGGTATCACAATACAGTTGCGCTTAAAAAGAGGGCGGATCAGCTTTCAAAAGTTGAAAATGTAAATGTTACGGCTGTGCAGCGCAGGGCAGTATTTAATCAAAATGCTGACGAAAATAACAACTCTTTCGAAGCGAAAGAAGCTAATCGTTTGCGAAGTGAGTGGATGGCAATTATTCGTCCTATTCCGCGGACTGCTTCTCCTGCATCTGATTTGGGTACGAGATTCCATGCGTGGGCGGAGCAGTTTGTAAATGCGGGTTGCTTGAATAAAAATTCCACTCAAGATGATGTTGTTGAAAATATTTCTGAAAAACTTGCGCAAATCGAAAAAACTGCGCAAATCGAAAAAACTGCGCAAGCCGAAAAATCAGCTGAACACAAATTGCTAATCTGGGAAAAACGTTTAGCTACTTCAAAATGGGCTTATCGTCGACCTATAGCAGCAGAGCAGCCGATTGTTGCACACGTGCCAGAATTAGGCGATCAAATTATTAATGGCAAAATTGATGCAATCTTTGCAGGTGGTTTGAATCCAGAAGATTCAAGCAAATTGTATACAATAGTTGATTGGAAAACTGGTCGTAAGCCAACTGATCCGCAAGATATTGCGTTAAAACTCGGTCAGCTTGATTGGTATCGTCTGCTTCTTTCGCTTATGACGAACTCTCCACTCGAGGCTATCGATGCCACCCTTTATTATGTGAACGTATCGGATGAAAAACAACGTGAAATTCATGCCGAAGCAAAAACAAAAGATGAAATCCTTGCCGAGTTACACTCTGGCACGTTAATTTCCCTCGATGATGATGACGCATAAATGTTGCTATTGCAATCATTTTGCCGCAACTTATTTGCTGCAATTTTTGTTTGCTGTGCCAGATTTTGCGCCGCGATTGAAACGCATCGTGCATCACTTCGAAAACGTGCAGATTCCTCGTGCAGTGTGTGTGGGCGGGCATACGCACAACATCGATTTGAGTATGAAGTAAGGAAGAATCAGAATTATGAACGTAGAGTTCCGTCCTGTAAAACTTAGCGATATTGACGCAATCGTAAAAGAATACGAACGTACTTGGGGTATTTCGCAACAAGTTGGGAAAGAGGCTTCGTTAAGCCTTTCTCGCCGCTGTGTGTTGCACTATTTGAAGCCTTCAACTCACGGTACTATTGCACAACTCGACGGAAAGTTTATGGGTCTGCTTTTGGCACGCGTTTTCGACGCTCCAGTTTTGTTCCCAGAAGTAAGTCAAATGCTTTTAGAGCAGGATTCTTTTATGAAAGCGAAGACAGACAAAAATTACGCTCGCGCTTTAGAAGAAGCTCATGGCATGCGCGCTTTGGAAACAAAACTTGAAGCGAAATCGCATATTAATGATTTAACTCAAGCAGAATTGGAGCTTTTCCTTGTATCTCCAGATGCTCGAGGGCACGGTGTTGGCGGCGGATTGTGGAAGCATACAATGCATTTGCTTAGAAATAATGGTGTAAATCGCTACTATTTGCACACAGATTCGGCATGTGACGTAAGTTTTTACGATTATCACGGTCTTAGAAAAGATGCTTCTTGGAAGCGCGAGGATCATATGCTAGAAGCGAAGAATATGAAATCTTTGGTAGATGATTTGTACATTTACTCTGGTGAGCCAATGATTCGTTCAAAGCGCGCAAAAATGGCAACCGCTAGATCTCAAACTAGAGCGTAAACGTAACTTCGAGAAGCTTATTCGTAAGTTTATTTGCGAGTTTATTTGCGAATGTAAAAGTAACAGTTGGGTAATTAAAAAGGAGTAATAAAATTTATGTCGTTTAAAGCGGCAGCAAAGTCTAAAGAAAAAGCAAAGTCTAAAGAAGACATGGAGAAATCCTCAATAATTTCTAAATATTCTAGACTTTTTTCATTGAGCGGCGCTAAAGCGTTTTGTATTTCGGGGGCAATTGCGCGCTTACCAATGTCAATGATCGGTTTGGGAATTGTTTTGGCATTAAACCATTTGTATAACAATTGGACTGTAGCTGGAGCAATGGCCGCATCCTACGTTCTTGCGCAGGCTGCAGTAACGCCAGTTTATGCAAAACTTTTTGACAGATTTGGTCAGCGAAAAGTTGGTGTTATTGCGCTTAGTGCACAGGTTATTGCAATGATTTCGTTTGCGTTTGCGGCCTTGTTTAGAGTTCCGCTAGCGCTGCTTTTTGTTCTTGCGATTGCGATGGGTGTGACGCAATTTGCTTTTGGAGCGTTGGTGCGTACTCGTTGGGCTTACACTCTGCGCGCGGAAGATGACGATTCTCTATTAAATGTTGCGTATGCGCTTGAGTCTGGAATTGATGAAATTGTGTTTATTCTAGGCCCTATTTTGGCAGCATGGCTGGCTACTTCCGTGCACCCAGTTTCGCAATTATTTGTGCCAGTTTTAGCGAGCGGACTGGGTGGAGCCTGGTTCTTTTCGTTAAAAAATACTCAGCCTGCAGTGCTTAAAATCGTGGAAGTGCCAACGGCTGCAGCCGAAGATGTAGACGTTATGATTGCATCTCAAAAAGAAAGCGAAATCTCTGCAGCCGAATCAGAATCGCAAAAACAAAATCCTAAGCGCAAGTTTATTGACAAATTCAGTCTTAAACAATTGCATAATCATCATGCAAAAAAGAGCGGTAAAAACGTGCTTTTATACCGTGGAATTATTCCTCTTGTACTCATGTTTGTTGTGTTCAACATGAGCTTTAGCGCGTTTGACGTGTCAGTGACGGCTGCAATGAAATCGCAAGGTCTTGATCATTTTATTGGCATGCAGCTTGCACTTTTTGCGTGCGGATCTCTTGTGGGCGCAATAATTTTCGGATCGCACAAATTCCGCGGATCTAACTGGTCGCATCTTATTGTATTTTTGACGGTGCTGACTATTGGTTACGTGCTTATGAACTTGAATATTGACAGGCTTATGCTTATGAGCGTTTTTGAGGTGCTTTCTGGACTTTGCGTATCGCCAATTTTCGCAACTGGAAATCTTATTGTGAAGGCAACCGTACCTGAAGAATCGCTTACGGAAGGTCTTTCGTGGCTGCCGACAGCTTCTGCGGTAGGAGCATCTCTTGGGTCGATGGCGGCAGGTACTGCAATTGACGCATGGGATTCGCACGGCGGAATGATGGTTCCGTGGATGTCTACTCTGGTTGCAATTCCTATAGCCGCGTTTGGTTGGTTTATTGTGGTTGTGCTTAAACGACCTAAAACTGCGCAAGTGTGAGTAGTTTATGCCGATTTAGAAGTAAAAGCTGAGTTGAGTCCTAACGGTACACTAGAAAGAAGTGCGCAATAGCGCAAGATGTAGTGAGATGAATATGACAACTGAATTAAAAAAGAATACAGAAACCCGCAAAGAAAAGGGTAATTCCTCGCGTCGAAATGCAAATGCGCTGCCTCCTGTAGTGAACGATCAGCGTGAAGGAGCGCTTATTGCTCCACCAAAATATCGCAAAGGTTCAATGCGAATCGTACCTCTTGGCGGTTTGGGTGAAATCGGCCGAAATATGAACGTAATTGAATATAACGGCCACATACTTCTTATTGATTGCGGTGTGCTGTTTCCGGAAGAAGAGCAGCCTGGCGTTGATTTGATTTTGCCTGATTTCCACTATATTCAAGATCGTCTTGATAAAGTTGAAGCTTTAGTTTTGACGCACGGTCACGAAGATCATATTGGTGGCGTGCCGTATCTTCTTAAGATGCGACCGGATATTCCGCTGATTGGCTCTAAGCTTACTTTGGCTTTTGTTGAAGCAAAGTGCCAGGAGCATCATATTGAGCCGAAACTTACTCGCGTTGAAGGCCGAGATAAGATGAAAGTAGGTCCGTTTAATCTTGAGTTTATTACGGTGACGCATTCGATTCCGGATGCTCTTGCTGTTTGTGTTAAAACGCCTGCTGGAACTTTGATAGATACTGGCGACATTAAGCTAGATCAGCTTCCTCTTGACCATCGCATTACTGATTTAGTTGAGTTCGGGCGTTTAGGCGAGCAGGGCATAGATTTACTTATGGCTGATTCCACAAACGCTGAAGTTCCGGGATTTGTGAAGCCTGAAACTTCGATTGGTCCGGCTTTGGATCGCGCTTTTGCTGAAGCTACGCGCAAAATTATTGTTGCCAGCTTCTCAAGCCACGTGCATCGCGTGCAGCAAGTGGTTGACGCAGCTCACAAGTTTGGCAGAAAAGTTGTGTTTGTTGGCCGCTCAATGGTTCGCAATATGTCTATTGCAGCAGACCTTGGTTACTTGCATATTCCTGAAAACACGGTTGTGGATTTAAAGCAGGCCAAGGATGTTCAAGACGACAAGCTTGTTTACATGTGCACCGGTTCTCAAGGAGAGCCAATGGCAGCTCTTGGGCGTATTGCGGATGGAAATCACCGAGATATTACTGTTAATGAGTTTGACACTGTTATTCTTGCAAGCTCGCTTATTCCAGGAAACGAGCACGAAGTTTATAAGGTTATTAACAAGCTTGTGCAGTTGGGTGCGCGCGTAATCAACAAAGATAACGCTGCAATTCACGTGTCTGGTCACTGCAACGAAGGCGAGTTGCTGTACTTGTACAACATTGTGAAACCAAAGTGCGCTATGCCAATTCACGGCGAGCATCGTCACTTGGTTGCAAACGGATTGATTGCTGTAAAAACTGGCGTTGATCCAAAGAATGTTGTTTTGGCAGAAGATGGTGACGTGGTTGATTTGTACCACGGAAACGCTGCAGTTGTTGGCTCTGTGCCTTGCGGATACGTTTATGTTGATGGCGATTCTGTGGGTGAGCTTACAGACGAGGAGCTTGAAAAGCGCAGGATTTTGGGCACGGAAGGCTTTGTTTCAAGCTTTGTTGTGGTTGATACCGCCAATGCGAATGTGGTTTCTGGCCCGAAGATCTTCTTGAACGCTGTTGCTGAAGACGAGGCTGATTTTGAGAAGGTTCGTCACCAGATTGTTGAGCAGTTGCAGGATGCGATGATGCGCGGTGAGCACGATACTTATAAGTTGCAGCAGATTATGCGACGCACTTTGGGTAGTTGGGTTGCTCGCGCTTTGCGCAGGAAGCCAATGCTTGTGCCGGTAGTTGCGGATATTGCAGAAAATAATCAAATATAATCAAAAATATCAAAAATAAAGAAAATATTCGCAATTATTCGTAAATAGCTGAAAATAATCGTAAATATAATCAAAAATAAGAAAAATATAAGGAAGGTATATATGCCAGGAGCAAATCTGACTCGTGTAGAAGCTAAAGAGCGTTTCGACGCTATCAAAATGCCAATTCATTACGATGTTGCGCTTGATTTAGGAAAGGGTGGCAGTGATTTTACTTCGCGCACGAAGATTGAGTTCGACGCTAAAGCTGGTAGCACAAGCTTCCTTGATTTGATTGCAAACAGCGTAGAATCCGTAGTGTTAAACGGCACTTCTCTTGACGTTTCTAAAGTTTTTGCAGACAGCCGAATTGAGCTTAAAAATCTTCTTGAACACAATACTGTAGAAGTTGTAGCAAACTGCCAGTATTCCAACACGGGCGAAGGTTTGCACAGAAGCGTGGATCCTTCCGACGGAAACGTTTATTTGTATACTCAGTTCGAAGTGCCGGATGCTCGCCGCGTTTATGCTGTGTTTGATCAGCCAGATTTAAAGGCTGTTTTTGATTTTAGCGTGGACGCTCCAGAAAGCTGGATTGTGACTTCCAATATGCCAGTTAAAAGCGAAACTGCGATTGAAGGACGCAAGACGGAAGATGGCACTTTGGAAAATGGCGCTGTAGAAGGCATGAAGCGCTGGGTATTTGAGTCAACTCCAAAGATGAGCTCCTACCTAACTGCTATTTGCGCAGGACCTTACGCCGAATGGCACACGTCTTACAACAATGAGGATGGCCGCGTAGTGCCAATGGCAATGTACTGCCGTCAGGCACTTAAAGACGCTTTTGCAAAAGACGTTGACTACTTGTTCGATATTACAAAGAAGGGCTTTGCTTTCTACGCTAAGACTTGGGGAGTGCCGTATCCGTACGCAAAGTACGATCAGATTTACGTGCCAGAATACAACGCTGGAGCTATGGAAAACATTGGTATGGTTACGATTCGCGACCAATACGTGTTTGAATCCAAAGTTACGGACGCGTATGCTGAGCGCCGCGTTGTAACCGTTTTGCACGAGCTTGCGCACATGTGGTTCGGCGACTACGTGACCATGAAGTGGTGGAACGACTTGTGGCTTAACGAATCCTTCGCAGAATTCACTTCTACTCTTGCGACTGCTGAAGCAACGGAATGGCATGACGCTTGGAGCACTTTCAATTCCGGCGAAAAAAGCTGGGCGCTTAATCAAGATCAGCTTCCAACAACGCACCCAATCGTGGCTCCAATCAACGATTTGAACGACACTTCCGTCAACTTCGACGGCATCACCTACGCAAAGGGCGCTTCCGTATTGAAGCAACTTGTGGCGTATGTTGGTCGCGAAAAGTTCTTTGAAGGAATTCACAACTACTTGAGCAAGCACGCTTATAGCAACGCAACTCTGGCTGATTTGTTGCACGAGTTAGAGCTTACAAGCGGACGCGATCTTAAGTCTTGGAGTGCGCAATGGCTTGAAAAGGCTGGAATTAACACGATTTCTACCGAAGTAGAAGAAGCTGACGGTACTATTGCTTCCTTGCGTTTGCGTCAGAGCGCTCCAGCTGAGCATCCTGTTCTTCGTGCACACCGTTTGGCTGTTGGATTCTACAATGTAGATGAAGCAACTGGCGAAATTAAGCGCACAAAGCGAATCGAACTTGACGTTGACGGCGAAGTGACGGAAGTTGTTGAGGCGCGCGGCGAAAAAATGCCAGCGCTTATTCTTGTAAACGACGACGATTTAACTTACACGAAGCTGCGTTTTGACGAAAAGTCGCTTGAATTTGCTGCAGAAAACTTGTATCGTTTCAAGGATTCTTTGACTCGCTCGCTTATTTGGCTCGCATTGTGGGATATGACTCGAGACGCAGAATTCCCAGCAGAACGCTTTGTGGAACTCAGCCTTAAAGCTTTGGCAACTGAGCGCGAATCAACTACTTTCCGCTACGCACTTGGCCAAGTAAAGGTAACTGCAAGCCACTACGTTGTTCCAGAGCGTCAAGCAGAAGTTGCAAAGCATGTTGCTCACGAATTGTGGCAGTTGGCTTTAGCGGCTAACGCAGGTTCGGATGAACAGTTCCAGTTGCTCAAGGCTTATCTTGGATACGGCGAAGTGGGAGATGCTGAGTTTGTGCGCGTAGCTAACGGATTGCTCGACGGTTCCGTGAGTTTGGAAGGCTTGGAAATCGACAACGACTTGCGTTGGAGCATTCTTATTGCGCTCGCAGGCGTGAATGCTTTGGACGAAGCTGGAATTGACGCGGAACTTCAAAAGCGCGACACGACTGAGAATCGTGAGTATGCATATCAGGCTCGTGCAGCTCGCTCAACTGCAGAAGCTAAGGATTGGGCTTTTGAACAGGCTTTGCGCAATCTTGATTTGACTAATATGCAGATGGGCGCTGTGGTTGCTGGATTTGCAAGCACATCTAAAGGCGATTTGGTTAAGCCTTATGTTGAGCGCTACTTTGCTGAAGTTGAGTGGATTTGGAAGAATCGCACATTCCATATGGCTGAGGCTCTGATTGAGGGCTTGTATCCTGTGTATGCACCGGTTGAGGAACTGGTTGAGCGCGGTGAAAAGTGGCTTGAGGAGCATAAGGATGCGGATCAGGCTTTGCGTCGCATGGTGCTCGGCGGTCTCGATTCTTCTCGCCGCACGCTTAAAGTGCAGCGCTACAACGCTTCCTTGCGCTAGCGCGTCATGTAATGCTACGAGTAAGATTGCAAGCAGTGTGTGACGCGCTAGTATGCAATGTTGTTTGCTTGCGCGCAGGATGAAGTGATTTTTGCGAAAGAGGCTTTATTATGCCAAGGATGTTTGGTACGGATGGCGTGCGTGGATTAGCAAATCGCGATTTAACAGCGCAACTTGCGTTAGATTTAGGCGACGCTGCAGTTCGAGTTTTAGGCGATAAGCATGCGCCGGTTTCGTCTAGTGCTACTGAAAGCGATACTTCATCTCACGCTCGTCGCCGCGCACTTATTGGCAGAGATACGCGCGTTTCCGGAGATTTTCTAGCTTCTGCTCTTGCTGCTGGCATGAGCGCTGGCGGTTTTGATGTTATTGATGCCGGAATTATTCCAACTCCTGGCGTTGCATTCTTAACTTCCGTGCTAAACGTTGAAATGGGTGCGGTTATTTCCGCCTCGCATAATCCGATGCCAGATAACGGCATTAAATTCTTTGCGCGCGGCGGTTTTAAGCTTCCAGATAGCAAGGAAGATGAGATTGAGGCTGTTCTTGGTCAAGATTGGGAGCGCCCAACAGGCGCCGGTGTTGGTCGAGTCAGCCACGATACTACTACCGCAACAAACCTTTATATTGATCACTTGGTTTCTGCTGTTGCGCCTTTAAGTAATGGTTCTACTACGCGTCCAAAGCCTCTTGCAGGTTTGCGTGTTGTGGCAGATTGTGCCAATGGCGCTACTTCCGTTGTAGCTCCTGAAGCTCTTCGCAGAGCAGGCGCGGAAGTAATCGTAATTAACGCTTCTCCTGACGGATACAATATTAACGATCACGCAGGTTCGACTCATCCCGAGCAGTTGCAAGCCATGGTTAAAGCTTCTAAGGCTGATTTAGGTGTTGCGTTTGACGGTGACGCCGACCGTTGCTTAGCTGTTGACGAGAACGGCAATATGGTTAATGGTGATCAGATTATGGGCATTCTTGCGCGCGCAAAGCAGGCTGAAGGTAAGCTGAATCACGATACGCTTGTTGTAACAGTAATGAGCAATCTCGGCTTAAAACTTGCTCTTAAAGATATGGGTATTGCAACCGTTCAAACAAACGTAGGCGATCGCTACGTTTTGGAAGAAATGCTTAAGCACGATTATTCGCTCGGTGGCGAGCAGTCTGGTCACGTTATTAATCGTGAATTTGCAACCACCGGCGATGGCACTCTTACGGCTTTAACTTTGTGCCGTGAAGTTGTGCGTTCGGGCAAGAAACTTTCGCAAATGGCTGCAGACTTCCCGCAGCTTCCGCAAGCTCTTGTAAACGTTCCAAATGTAGACAAAATGGCTTCCAAAACTAACGCTGCTGTTCTTGCGGCGGTGGAGAAAGAGTCGAAACTTCTTGGAGATACAGGTCGCGTTCTTCTTCGTCCTAGTGGTACTGAGCCGCTTGTGCGCGTTATGTGCGAGGCTGCAACTCAGACTCAAGCAGATGAGGTTTGTGCTCGTCTTGCTCAAGTTGTGGTTGATAATCTGAAGTTATAAGTTTGCTTATTTTTGCGCCTGCTATTTGCTCACATTCCACTCGGCTCTAGCAGTGCGCAAATAATTTTGATACACTTATATCTTTAGTGCTGCTTTCAAATTCTGCTCGCGGCATGTAAATTTTGTAGATTTTCGCGTTACTGTGCGCGTTACTTAAAACGGTGAAAAGGAGTCCTATGTTTACGCATCACGCAAGTGTCGATACTAAGCTCAGTCGCGCTGTTGAGCGCTTGCTTGATTCCGCTACAGAAGATGGTATTTTGCCGATTGTGCAAGCTGGTGAGCCAGTTCTTCGTCAGCGCACTGTTGCTTATGACGGCCAGCTTACACGTGCAACTCTTACTAAGCTAATTTCGTTAATGCACAGCACAATGTTGGAAGCTCCGGGAGTTGGTTTGGCTGCTCCACAGATTGGTTTAGGTCTTGCGATTGCCGTTATTGAAGATCATGTTCGTGACGATGAAGACGATCCTCGAGACATTGCAGAGCTTCCGTTTAGAGCTATTATTAACCCGCATTATGAGCCTATTGGTACTCAAACTCGCAGTTTTTACGAAGGCTGCTTAAGTGTTTCCGGCTATCAGGCTGTTCGTCAGCGTTGGCTTGACGTTCAGGCAACTTGGCAGGATGAGGACGGCAAACAACATTCCGAGCGTTTGCACGGTTGGCCTGCGCGTATTTTCCAGCATGAAACTGATCATCTTCGCGGCGAACTTTATATTGATCGTGCAGAAATGCGTTCGCTTTCTACCGACGAGAACCTTGAAGATTATTGGGCAGATGAAGCAGTTCCAGTAGCTGCCGCTCGCACGCTCGGTTTTGCAATCTGAATATTTTTTATTCTTTTATTCTTTTGTAATAGTCGTAGCTAGAATATCGTTTTTTATATTTTAGAAAATTATTTGCGATATTAAGTTTGTTCATTGCAATAGTGTAATAGAATATTTGTATGCGTTTTTACTTTTTAAGGTATGCGCGCGTGATTGTTACGTTATTAAAGAAGGATTGAAGAGTGAAAGTATGTAATAAATGCGGTACTCAAAATATTGATGCTGCAAAATTCTGCAAAGGATGCGGTAATAAATTAGAGGCATCGCAAGGTACGCCAGCTCAGCAAGGTGCAGGCATGCAGATGCCACAAGGTGCACAGATGCCTCAAGGTATGCGTCCAACTAATCAGCCAATGCGCGCACCTATGAATATGCCAAATAATATGCCGATGCAAGCTAGTATGAATGCGCAAATGCAGGCTCCTAATCAGCATCCTAATCAGGCTCCAATGCAGCAGCCAGCTCATGCTCCTATTAATGCTCCTATGCAAGCTCAAGAGCAGTATACTACGCAGTTCCCAGTGCAGCGTCCGATGCATGCTCCGACTCAGCCTAATCCAATGAGTGTTGATCAGACTCAGAAGTTTAATCAACCTAATAGTGAGCCTGCTTCTAACTTGCAAAATTTGGTTGCAGAATCTGAAAATAAGCTTGATAAGCCGATTGAAGAAACTAAGACTTTTGAGGAAGTTAAGCCGGTTGAAACTAAGCCGGTTGAAGATGTAAAACCAGAAGTTTCTGCTAAGCCGGAAGATTCTTCTAAGCCAAATGAGTCTGCTAAGGCGGAAGATTCTTCTAAGCCAAATGAGTCTGCTAAGGCGGATGTTAAACCAACGAACGAACAGCAAATTCATCAGCCTATGCCGGGTCAGCCTATGAATGGTAAGCCTGCACCTGAAAATCCTATGCATGGCAATCCTATGCCAGCAAATCCTATGCAGGGCCGACCAGCCCAGATGCCTGGCCAGCCTATGGGAAGACCGGGTCAGCCAATGCAAGCTCGTCCAGCAAATCCTATGCAGGGTCGTCCAATGCCTGGCCAACCAATGCCTGGCCAACCAATGCCTGGCCAACCAATGCCTGGCCATCCTATGCAAGCAAATCCTATGCCGGGCCGTCCAGTCCAACCAATGCAGGGCCGTCCTGGTCAGCCTATGCAAGCTCGTCCAGGTAATCCTATGCAGGGTCGTCCAATGCCTGGCCAACCAATGCCTGGTCGCCCAATGCCTGGTCAACCTATGCCACAACCTATGCCAGGGCATCCAATGCCGGGCCAATTTGGTTTCCCTGCAAATCAGCCGCATCAAGGACAAGAAATTAACTTCTTCGTTTGGGTTATGAATGTTTTGAAGAATCCTTCTCGCCAATACAATGTGTCTACTTTATATGCCGGTTGTGTTTTTGCTGTAAGCGCATTGCTGTCTGGCATTCAGTCCTATTTAACAGCGCACTATGGTGTGACTGCATTAAGTTCCTTGATTAGCTCAGGCGGCAATTTTGGAACTTCGTTTGCGCAGTCAGCAAGTTTTGCAAGCGGAATGCCTCCTATTTCCGTCTTCATTGCTCAGCTTGTGTCTTCGATTCTTTTCACATACATAACTTTCGCTGTTGCGATTATGGGTGCAAAAATGTTTGGAGACGAAATTCCTATTCCTATTTTGCATATGCAGTTTGCACACAAGATGATTCCTATAGTTGCAATTCAGATTTGCGCAGTGCTTCTAAGCGTTGTTACATTAGCAGTTCCTTCTATTTTTGTGCAGAGCTTTGCTTCAATTTTGTTGCTTCTGCTGCCGTTCTCGTTTGTAAGCCATTCGAGATACACGCGCAAGATGGACCGCGGATGGATGTGGATTATCTTCGTATTTACTGTGGTTGTTATTTTCGTTATTTTGTACGTAATGACTGCAGGAATAGTAGGAAGTATGATGTCTTAACGCTTTAGCTTAAGTAAAAAGCCGACCCCACAAAATCGTAGGGCCGGCTTTTTGCATATAGAAGTTATAAGTGTGCATATGTTATACTGGCATACTGTATGTTTTCATACTATATACAATTATTTTTTCAATGAGGAAAGGTAGTCGATGACGTTTATCTCTCGTGCAATACGCTACATTCTGAGGAAACGAATAAAAACATTAATAGTTTTCATTATTCTATTTCTTATTTCAACATTATTATTTGCAATTTCTGCCGTTTCGAGTGCTGCTAATAAAGAGGGGCAAAAAGTTGAAGCTCAAGCGGAATCTAGTTTCGTACTTGCAAATAATCCGCAAGTAAATCCTGGAACTCCTAGAGGAGCTGGAACTGTAAAACCTAAAGATGTGCAAGCAATCGCAAAGTTGCAGGGAGTTTCCTCGTACGTAGTTCGCCAAAATGTAACAGCGGATTTAGTTAATGCTAAAGCTGCAAGAATCCCAGGCGTTCAGGATTATGATCAAAAGCGAGAGCAGCAGTTTGGCAATGCAGTTAATATTGAGGGCACTAATAATTCTACGGGTCTTAATGCGTTTAAAACAAAAGCAATAACTGTGTCTAAAGGTAAGCATTTAATCACTAGTAATATTCATGCATCTCTTATTCATGAAGATCTCGCTAAAGCTAATGGATTGAATGTAGGAGATACTCTTACGCTTCGCGCTAACCCTTACGATGCCGACAATATTAACCAATCGACCGCAACTGTAAAAACTCGTATTGTTGGAATTTATTCTGGAGCTAATAAGCGTCAAGTTGCAACTAGGGCGGAACTTACTGCCAATACTGTATATACAGATTTGCAGACTACGCGCGAATTGTATAAATATAAGCCAGGAAAAGAAATATATCAGGATGCAAGTTTTAAGGTAAAGCGCGGTGAGGATGCAGATAATATTATTGCGCAGGCTGCTAAATTGCCTATTGATTTGCAAAATTATCAGCTAACTCGTGACGATCAGTTCGTTGCTGGCTTATTGAGAGTCGCCAAAGGCGTTCATTTAATGATGACTATTACGACGATTGCTGTAATATCTTTCGCTATTATTGTGCTTGGATTGGTGCTTTTGTTGTGGATGAATGAGCGGCGTCGTGAGATTGGTGTATTTACGGCGATTGGCAAAAGCAAGTTGTCTATAGCTGGTCAGTATGTTACTGAGATTTTGCTTATTGCAATACCTGCGCTAGTTGTTGGATACCTTTTTGCAAAAATCATAGCTCCATGGATGGGTACTGCTGCGCTCGGATCCGTAAAATCTGCAGCTGCTAATGATTTGAGCACTATGGGTCAAGCTGGTGGGAATCTTGAATCAACGTTGGCAACCAGAACTTTGGACAAACTTATTGTGCAAGTAGACTTGCAATGCTTTGTTGGAGTTTCGGCAATAGTATGCGCGGTAGTTGTTGTTTCGGTAGTGCTGTCTTATTTGCCAATGATGTGCAAATCTCCTCGAGAACTGCTTGGATTGCAGAAGTAAAACTATTGCGTATTTTTTAGCAAGTTTTAGCTAGTTTTAGCAAAGTTTATAAAAGTTTATTTGGAGTGATTATGAGTGTTGATGTAATTTCTCTATGCTCTAGAGCATGGCTTGCAATATCTCGCAAGCCTCGGCGCAACGCAATAATTGTGCTGATTATGACTCTTGTTTTAAGCGCGCTAGTCTCACAAGCTGGTATTAGTGCTTCTGTTGATGATGCTAGAAATCGTCTTCAATCCAGTATTACTTTAGGCTTTACTGTACGAGCAAAAACTCGAGGTGAAACTCTTCCAGAGAAAAGTAATGCAAATTCTAATTCTGTTGCTACGTCTAATTCTCCAATTCCGCAAGATTTGGGCGCGAATGAAGGAATTGACTCTAGTCAAATTCGTAAATTTGCTGCGATTTCGGGCGTAAAAACTGTAGTGGAAGAGCGCGATGTTTTAGCTACGCCTGTTGGGAAGCAACTTGTGCTTCCTTTGCAAGGTCCAAGATTAGACGATGATGTTTTGGCTCATGCTGCAGGAATTACTGGTACAACGGATTCTCGATTATCTCAGGGTTTTCAAGAAGGATTGTACCGTTTAGTGCAGGGTGAGCATATTACTAATCGTTCTGCGGGTAGTGCAATAGTGCATCGCGATTTTGCTAAGAAGAATAATCTTAAGATTGGCTCTACTATAACTCTTAAGCAGGGGTTTAATGTAAAAGTTCGTGTTGTTGGCATTTTTGCTGGCAAATTGCAAACTAAGGGAGCGCTTCCTTCGGATACTTCAGAAAATCGCATATTTACTGACTTAAGTTCGGCGTTGTCTTTGGCTGGCTCTGCTAAGCGAAGTGTTTTGCGCTGTGCTGTTGAGCGTTCTGATTCGTTAGCTAGCTCAATACGCGATGCTAAAAGTGTTGCTGGAAAGTGGGCGGATGTAGAGCAGAACGCTTCGCAATTGTCTGGTGTAATAACTTCAGTTAATTCTGTGCAACAACTTGTGCGAATGATTTTTGTTGCGCTAAGTTTTGTTGGCGTTTTAGTGCTTGGGCTTGTACTAGTGTTCTGGGTTAGGGCGCGTATGCACGAGATTGGCGTACTTATGTCTATTGGATTGTCGAAAGCAGTAATAGTTAGCCAATTGCTTGTTGAAATAGTGATACTCAATATTGTGTCATTCGTTATTTCGCTGGGCTTGGGTGCTGCTTTTTCTGGCGTTATTGGTTCTGCGATTTTGCATAGTGTAAATTCGTCATTTATTGCGGATGGTGTTCCAGTATTGCCATTGACTCAAACATTTACTGCTTTTGTTATTGGTTTGTTTATTTCAATAGTGGCGTTAATTATTTCTGTAATACCTATGTTTATAAAGAAGCCTCGGCAAATACTAAGTGCTATGAGTTAGCAGAAATGTAGTTGCGTATGCGAATTTTCTACTAAAAGCGCAATCGCATAAATGAAACAAATCGTATAAATCATATTTAAATTATGTAAGAATAAGGAGCTTATTATGTCGGATTTATTGCAATTAAAAAATGTGAAGTACACTTACGGACCTGCAAATATTGCTGTACTAAATGACGTTAATGCGGAGTTCGAAACTGGCAAAATGTACAGCATTATGGGAGCTTCTGGAGCTGGAAAGTCTACTATTCTTTCGCTTTTAGCTGGATTAGATACTCCGTATAGTGGAGAAGTGCTTTTTAACGGTGAAAATATTGCAAAAACAGGGTATTGTGAGCATCGCAAAAAGCATATCTCGCTTGTTTTTCAAAATTTTAATCTTATTGACTATTTGACACCATTAGAAAATTTGCGATTAGTAAATTCGCGTGCGGATGCTCAAGTACTAGTAGATCTTGGGTTGATTGAGGAAGAAATAAATCGCAATATTACGCAACTTTCCGGCGGTCAGCAGCAGCGCGTTGCAATTGGGCGAGCTTTGGTATCTTCTGCTCCGGTAATTTTGGCGGATGAGCCTACGGGCAGCCTTGACCCTGCCACGACTAAAGAAGTTATTTCAATATTAAAGAATCTTGCTAGCGAGCATGGCAAATGTGTGATTGTTGTTACGCACGATTCGAAAGTTGCGTCTGAAGCTGATGTGAAATACGTGCTAGAAAATAAGAAGCTGACGCAGCAATCTGCTTGATCGCCAAAGCAGGCGTCGCGCAAAAAAGCCGACCCCGCGAAATCGTAGGGCCGGCTTTTCGTTAGCTTAGATTAACTTAGCTTATCTTAACTTAACTGCAAATCAGATGTGGAAGTAAAGCTCATACTCCAAAGGCGTTGGAGCCAAGCGAGCCATATCCATTTCACCATGCTTCAAATCAAGCCAAGTATCAATCAAATCGCTAGTAAACACATCGCCTTGCATAAGGAAGTCGTGATCTTCTTCCAAAGCCTGCAAAGCTTCACCAAGCGAAGAAGGAACCTGCTTAATTCCGTCGTGCTCTTCTGGAGGAAGCTCGTACAAATCCTTATCAACAGGGGCAGGAGGCTCAATGTGGTTCATAATGCCATCCAAGCCTGCCATCAGCTGAGCGGAGAACGCCAAGAATGGGTTGCAAGAAGGATCCGGAGCGCGGAACTCAATACGCTTAGCAGCAGGAGCATCTCCAGCAAGAGGAATACGAATAGCTGCAGAACGGTTACGAGCAGAGTAAACCAAGTTGACTGGAGCTTCGTAGCCTGGAACAAGACGATGATAAGAGTTAAGCGAAGGATTAGTAAAAGCAAGCACAGAAGAAGCGTGCTTAATCAAGCCGCCAATGTACCAGCGCGCAATATCAGAAAGCTGAGCGTAGCCGGTTTCTGCATAGAACAATGGCTTGCCATCCTTCCAAAGCGACTGATGGCAGTGCATACCAGTGCCGTTATCTCCAGCAATTGGCTTAGGCATAAAGGTTGCAGCCTTACCAGCCAAAGCAGCAGTTTCGTGAACAACGTACTTGTACTTCATCAAATCGTCGCCAGCGTGAACAAGCGTATTGTAACGGTAGTTGATTTCCTGCTGACCTGCGCCGCCAACTTCGTGGTGAGAGCGCTCAAGAATCAAACCGACCTTTTGCAAGTTATAAACCATGTCATCGCGCAAATCTTGATTGTGATCTACTGGTGGCACAGGGAAGTAGCCGTGCTTTACGCGATTCTTAAAACCAATGTTGTTGCTGCCATCGTCTTCGGTATCAATTCCCGAATTCCAAGGAGCTTCGTTTGAGTCCACCTCGTAGAAGGAACGCTGCATGTCGTTTGCAAAACGAACCTTGTCGAAAATAAAGAACTCTGCTTCCGGTGCAAAGCTTGCGGTATCTGCAATTCCGGTAGCCTTCAAATAAGCTTCAGCTTTAATAGCAACCTGACGAGGATCCCTAGAATAAGGCTCGTCTGTTACAGGATCGACAATCGAAAAAGCAACGTTCAAAGTCTTATGCTTGCGGAATGGATCAATGTAGGCAGTATCAACATCCGGAATAAGCTTCATATCGGATTCGTTAATAGCTTGGAAGCCCTGCATTGAGGAGCCGTCGAAAGCCATTCCGTCAGTAAATGCGCTGTGCAAGAACTCGTCGGCTGGAACTGTAAAATGCTGCTGCACGCCAATCAAATCAGTAAATCGCACAGAAACATACTCGATGCCTTCCTTTTCAATAAGGGCTGCTGCATCTTCTTTCGTTTGCAAAGTGGTCATGGAAACACATTCCTTTCTTAAAACTCATTAACGAGTTTAGAACTTTAGATTTATTTTTGGATTTCAGCGACTCGACTATCTCGTTACGTTTGTGTTACATGCTGTTGTTTTTATGTACGCGCCGTTACATGCCGTAAATACTGTTCATCAGTTCGCACAAGTACAATAGTGCGTATGACGTATCAAGAGCCGCAATCGCAGTCGCAATCGCAATCTCAGTCGCCGCGTGAGCATGAAATGCATAATTCAAGTGAGCATGGCGGGAATAAGTTAGATTTAGCTTCGCTTTTCCCTGCAAAAGGTGACGATAGGCGTCCGCCGGACTGGCTTGGCCGCGCGCTTATTTACGTTGCGATTGTTGCTTTTGTGTCTATTTTCTTATGGTTTGCATGGGGAAGCATTTCCTTCATTGTTTTCGACGTTATTATTTCGATTTTTATAGCGCTCGCAATGGAGCCTCTTGTAATCAAATTAGTTAGGCATGGTTGGCGTCGTGGTGTTGCTTCCGGTTTTACGCTAACAGGTCTTCTTGCTATTATTGGCTTACTTTTGGGCTTGTTTGGTAATTTGTTTGCCCAGCAGGCTGTTTCTATGGCTTTGGGTTTGCCAGATTTATACAATCAGTTTGCTGGATTTGTGCTTCATTCCACTGGTTTTAGAATGCCGAATATTGAGCAGCTTGGTATGGAAATTTTGAAGCATGTGCAGACTTCTTGGGTTGTTGATTTTGCTGGTCAAGCTTTGAATACCACTTGGGGTGTGCTTACCTTCTTGCTTGATTTGCTCACAATTCTTATGGTGACTTATTACATTTCTGCAGCCGGCCCTAAAATGCGCAGAAGCATGTGCCGCTGGATGAATCCTCAGTCTCAGCGCAGATTCCTATTTATTTGGTCGGTTGTGCAGGAGCAGATTTCCAGCTTCCTGTTTTCGCGAATTATTTTAGCCGCAATCAACGCAGCTGGAACCGCAATTTTCCTCGTAATAATGGGCGTTCCTTACTGGCTGCCTTTGTCTTTGTTCTGCGGAATTGTTTCGCAATTTGTACCAACTGTTGGTACTTATCTTGGTGGAGCGTTGCCGATTCTTTTTGCTTGGGGTTCTAAAGGTTTTGGTGCAGCTCTTGCAACGTTAATTTTTATTACGATTTATCAGCAGATTGAAAATATGGTGATTTCTCCTAAGATTTCCGAAAAAACTATGGATTTGAATCCTGCTGTTGCGTTTCTTTCTGTTCTTATATTGGGCGCTGTTTTTGGTGCTCTTGGAGCGTTCTTGGCTTTGCCGGTTACTGCAAGTTTGCAGGCGATTTTTAAGGTTTGCACGAAGCAGTATCATTTGGTTTCTTCGCCTCTTATGGACGATCCAAAGCCTGAGCATAAGTCGATTATGGTAAAGTGCTTTGAATCTATTAGACGCAACTTCATGAAGCCTGTAAGCGATAGTGTTCAGCGCGTTATGAAGGGCACAAGTTCGCGCGTTTCTATGAATGAAGATATTTTGTACTGGTACAAGCAAGCGTATGTTGCTGATTCGGAAGATGTGAATGACGATAACGCAACTTCTTCTGATTCGGATCAGCTTGATGCGTTAGAAACGATGCCGATTTCGCGCGAAATATTAGATCAAGTAAATAAAGATGTTGCTTTGAATAGTAGGAAGCGCGTGAATCACAAGAAACGAGCTGGTAGCCAGCAGCGAACTAGTGGTCAGCAGCGTGCTAGTAGCGAAAAAAATACTAAAAACGTAAAAAATAACGTAAAAAATAATCCACGGAGCGGTTGGAAGCAATGATTTTTCTATCAATATTTGACGTATTAGTAATAATTATCGGCATAAGCAGCGTTGTTTACCAGGGTGTGTGTGCTGTGGCGTCGCTATTTGCTAAGCCTATTGTTTTTCCAGACGCTCCAATGGATAAGCATTACGCAGTTCTTATTTCTGCCCGAAATGAGGAAGCTGTAATAGGAAATCTTATTCACTGTATTCAAACGCAAACCTACCCGCATAATCTAATTGATATTTGGCTTGTGGCCGACAATTGCACAGACGAAACCGCTAAAGTTGGGCGAGACGCCGGCTGCAATGTAATCGAGCGCTTCGATAAGGAGCATATTGGCAAGGGTTTTGCGCTCAGCTATTTGCTTGACCACATTATGAAAATTGGTGCGGATAAGGTTTATGACGCGTATTTTGTTTTTGACGCGGACAATAAGCTAGATCCTCACTATTTTGAGGAGATGAATAAGGGATTCCACGCTGGCTACCAGATTTTAACCAGCTACCGAAATTCCGTAAATCTTTCCGACAACTGGGTTTCTTCCGGATCTGCGCTTTGGTTTATTCGAGAGTCGCGCTTTACTAACAACTCGCGCATGCTTTTTGGATCAAGCTGCCACGCAGGTGGCACTGGCTTCATGTTCTCGCGTGAAATTATGCACAGAAATCGCGGATGGAAATTCCATCTTCTTACCGAAGATCTTGAGTTTACAATGGATTCAATTCTTCACGGAGACAAGGTTGGCTACTGCGGTTCTGCTGTGCTTTACGACGAGCAGCCAGTGTCGTTTAGGCAAAGTTGGAGACAGCGCCTTCGCTGGAGTAAAGGCTTTTTGCAAGTCTTCCGCTACTATGGAGCAGCTCTTATTCGCCACGGTATTCGTGAGCGTGATTTTTCTTCCGTGGACTTTACTCTTATGCTTTGCCCGTTTATGGTGTTGGCGATTGTGCGATTAATTTTGGGATTCGTGTTTGCTGCCTTCGGCTTCGTAACGTGGACGAGTCAAATAGAGTCTTCGCTAAACCTTATAACCACTACTGTTACAAGCGTTTTTGGAATGATGGTGTTCGTGTCGCTTACGATTTTAGTTGAGCACGATAAACTTGGGGCCACGAATAAGGAGCTGTTTGCGTACGCTCTTAGCTTCCCGATTTTTATGCTTTCGTACGTGCCGATTGCGTTCCAAGCTATTTTCTCCAAGAGCGAGTGGAAGCCGATTCAGCACACCGGTCACTGAGCGAAAGAATCAAATTCTCTAGTGTGGCGCGAGTTTCTTGCTTGCTGTGGCGCGATTGCGCAAAAATTGCGAGTGTGAGATAATAGAAGTCCTGGTGTAAACGTGCGATTGCGCAATTAATGTGGCGCAATGCGTGCGTTTATCTGTATCTTGCGAGGTTTCTATGGTAGATTCTGTTCCTTATGCAAATCCTGCTGGCAGTGCTTCAGAAAGTGCTTCTGCTGGTAGCATTCCAGTTTTTGGCGCAAACACTTACGCCGCTGACAGCGAAGAAGTTCAAGCAGTTTCTATTCGCGGATTTGTTAAAACTTTCGGCAAGAAAGTTGCTGTAGATAATCTTTCGTTGAGCATTCCAGCAGGATCCTTCTACGGATTAGTAGGCCCTAATGGTGCTGGCAAAACCACTACGATTAAAATGCTTACAGGCTTGCTTATGCCAGATGCTGGCTCGGCTTCGATTTTTGGCAACGATGTTTGGAGCGATGTAAATAGCGCTAAGCGCACAATCGGTTTAATGCCTCAAGCAGACGAGATTTTTAAGACGATTACCGGCCTTCAGCTTTTAACTTACGCTGGCATGCTTCGCGAGATGAGCCGCGCTGAGGCTGTTCGTCGCGCAAACGACTTGCTTTCTGCTTTCGACTTAACAGAAGCTGCAAACACTATGGTTTCTGACTATTCAACTGGTATGACTAAGAAGATTTGCCTTGCAACAGCTATGATTCATAGCCCTCGCGTGCTTGTGCTCGATGAGCCTTTTGAGGCAGTGGACCCTGTTTCTAGCGCAAATTTGAAGGATATTCTCGCCGAATATGTTTCTACTGGCGGAACGGTGATTATTTCTTCGCACGTTATGGAATTGGTTGAAAAAATGTGCTCGCACGTGGCAATTATTAACGAAGGTCATGTTGCAGCTGCTGGCACTCTTGAAGAGGTGGCTCAGGGCAAGAATCTTGAAGATCGATTCATGGAGCTTGTTGGCGGACGTCACGCTGCTGCGCGCATCGACTGGCTTAACGGCGGCAATAGCGCAACACCAATCGCAAGTAATTACAACGCGTGAGCGAAAGGCGGTAAGTAATCATGTCTATGATTTTTACAATGGTTCGCCTTCGCTGGGCGCTTACTTTTTCTGTTATGCGAAAGTCTATTTGGCAAAAAATCGGCTTTGGTATAGCAATTGTTTTTGGACTTGCGCTTATATGCGCTCTTGGCTTTGCAGGCTGGGAAGCAGGAAAGTATCTTGATCCAGGCATGCTTCCAGATACTAAAAATTGGCAGGAATTCCAAGCTCTTCCAATAATGGTTGCGTCTATTGTGTCAATTTTTACGCTTTTTATAAACCTGTTTATGTTTGGAAGTGACACAACACTAAAGTCGCGTAGTTTTGCGCTTTACGGTATTCCTTACGTAAAGCAGCAAGCAGGTATGCTTCTTGGCTCTCTTTTTGGAGCGCTTTCTATAAGCAGCACAATCGCGCTTGTTTTGTGGTCTTTAGCGTACAGAAGCTTTGGAATTGTGCCAGTTTTAGTAAGCGTAATCGCGGCTCCGCTTTACGTTGCAACAATCGTGTCTTTAAGCAAAATGCTTATTGAACTTTTAGACACTATTTTAATAAACAAGCATTCAAGAAACATTTTTTACTTTGCTATTTTTATAGCGTACATGATTTTTGTTGCATCAATGAACGGGCATGGTAGTTCACAAAATAAAATTTTGATCAGCTCAAGTTTGTGCTCTGTATCTGCTTTTACGCCATTAAGTGCAGCTATGGCTTTGCCGCTCGATGCTATTAATGGAAATTGGCTTGCCCTTGCTACTCGCTTCCTTATTTGCGTTGTAACCATTGCTGTTTGCTTTGCAATCTCTGTATTTTGTGCAAAATTAGAGCCGAAGTTGCTTCGTGGTGAGCAAAAAACAGTTGTTAAAACTAAGGGAATTGGCTTATTTGCAGCAGTTCCAGACAACACAGTCGGTGCGATTATTGCGCGAATTATTAGCGTTATGAGAAGAGATATGCGCCAGCTATTTTTGCTTCTTATGCCTCTTTTTATGCTGGTAATTCCAACTGCGAGTGTTGCTGGTGGCATAGGCTTTGAGAGTTTGGCAGATGGTTTAGGCGTATCTGGCTGGCTTACGTATGCTGCTTTGATGATTGGCATGGTTGTTGGAAACAATATTGCTTACGACGGCACAGCTTTTACTATGCACGCTATTATTGGCGTAAAAGGCGTGCACGATCGATTAGCGCATACAATAGTTTGGTCCGTGATTTGCGTTGTGTATTTTGCTCTTCTTGGATTAGGATTTTACGTTTTCCTTTTCCTTGTAGCAAATATTCAACAAAGTGTAAATGCGGTTATCTTCCAGACTCTTTCGCCAATCGGAGTAGCTTTTGCTTCCATAGGTATTGGCTCAGTTTCTTCGTGCATTGCAATGTACCCTGTAGCGTCAATCGAAAAGCCATTTTCTAGGCCGCAAGGTTCTGCAGGCGCTAGATCCGTTGCTCCAATAGGTTTTACGCTTCTTGCTGCAGTATGCATGATTCCTTCGGTTGCGGCTGCGATTGCGTTTATGATTCTTGCGCCGCAACTGCTGTGGATTGCAAGCATTTTGTTTGTAGTAAACGGCTTGGTTGTTCTAGTTGTTGGCGTGATTCTTGGCGGCAAAGTAATGGATAAGCGCATAATTCGCATTGTAGAAAACTTGCGCAGATTCGCTTCGATTACTGCGTAATTTACGCACGCTTTGTTGCAAGCGCAATGTATAGTTAAGCGCGGTATTTGCAATCGATTTAAAGGTGTGCTCGCATGGAAAGTGGTAAAGGCTCAAATGATGCCTTAAATACTCTTAATGCGAGTGCACCAAAATCGAGCGATTCTTTAGAACAAATCGATTCTAAAAAACCAAGCAAATATGCTGCTATGGTTTTAAGAAGCCAGTATCCATCTCGTTGGCGTTTTCTTATTGCAAGTTTGTCTGCAATACTTAGCCTTGTGATTATGGTTACTTATGTTTCGCTTGACGTATGCGATATTTTGCCAGGTCCGTTAACTTTGCGCTTGCAACACAAATCAACTGTTGTGTCTTCTCCGCGCGCTTTGCTTAGTGTTCCTTCTTTAGCAAAAGGTGCAACTTACGGAAAGCCTATTAATCGCGAGCAATCTCAGAAGCTTATTGACGCTTTAATTGCTGATCCTTCAATAAGTGATAATACTTCTGTAGTAATCATGGATGCTAATGGAAGTGTGATTGCTTCTCACGAAGCGAATACTCCTCGAGAACCTGCGTCAACTCTTAAAACCCTAACTGCAGCCGTTGCTTCAAGAACTTTGGATATGGGTTCAACTCTTGATACTCAAGTATTTTTGCTGCCTAAATCAGTTAAAGATTCTGAGCAATCTTCCGGCTCAAAGTCAGTCTCAAAGTTAGGCTCAAACTTACGTAAAATTGTGCTTCGCGGCAATGGTGATATGCTTCTTGGGGTTGGTGAAAACGATTGGTCTCACGTAAACGGTAGGGCTGGTTTAACAACTTTAGCTAAAAGAACTGCAGCCGCCTTAAAGCTCGATAATATTCACGAAGTTTCTCTTTCGCTTGATGATTCGCTTTTTGGTGCAAAGCGCGCTCCTGCTCTCGTTTACGAAACGGATACTGAACGCCGGTTTTATGCCGAAACTTCGTCTATGGCTATTGACGATGCTCGTCAGCGTGATCTTCAAATTCTTGGTATTGATGCCGATGCAATAACAGATTTTCCGCTTTCGGATCCCCATCCTGCTTTAAGCGTAGGCCAAGTTTTTGCAAGGTTGCTTATTAAGCAAGGAATTGAAGTACGAAATTATTCCGATAAAACAGATAAAAAGGCGGAAAATTCTACTGAAAACTCCTTGGATAGTAGCAAAAATTCCGAAGATGAAAATAAGTCGGAAGATTCTCAAAATCCTGAAATTGAAGTAAGTGAAACACGCCCGCTAATATCCGAAAATTCGCGTCTTCTTGCGCAAGTTTCTTCAGCGCCTCTTAATGAAGTTATGTCTTATATGCTTAGACTTTCAGATAACACGTTGGCGGAAGAATTTGGCCGTTTAACTGCTATTGCGGCTCATAAAAGCAATTCTCCGAAAGGTGCGGTTCAAGCGGTAGAAGAAGGCTTGCGTAAGCTTAAAATCAGCACGCGCGGATTGAATATGTCTGATTGTTCGGGATTATCTCCAAAATCTCATGTTCTTGTTACAACTTTGGCAAAAGTTCAGGTGCTAAATATTAATGCAGATTCTGGGGGAGCTGCTTCTTCTGAAGGATTGTCCTTGCCGGGCTTAGTTGGCACTTCTCGAAAGCGTTTGGCGGATGAGTCCGCTGCAGGACTTTTGCGCGTAAAAACCGGTTCCTTAAGCGAAGTAAGTTCCATGTCTGGAAACGTATCTCGAAAAAGCGGTGGCGTTTTAACTTTCGCTGTTGTTGCAAATCAACCCTACGATTTTTGGGGAGCTTTTGTTGCGATTAACAAGTTCATGGCTCAGCTTCCAAACCTCTAATATTTAATATTTTTCTTGGTTATTTTCTGCTACTAATCGCGCTACACTAGACGATATGGTTTACTCGTCTTGTATGCGCGCAGGAATCGGCGCAATAAATCGTTGCTTCGACAAGCTTTCGCTTCAAAGCCAAGATTCGTGTTTTAATGAGCACGGCACGCATGAGACTGCACTCGATGCTCCTTTAGTTCTTGTCGCTTGCTCCGGAGGCAGGGATTCGCTCGCTCTTACAGCGCTTAGTTCTATTGTTTGCGCGTCTCGAGGGCTTCGTTGTGGCGTAGTAATTGTTGACCACCATATTCAGCCTAATTCAACACAAGTTGCCGGCGAAGCTGCTAAACGCTGTATTCAGGCTGGAATAAACGAAAAATACGTTTTTATTAAGTCTGTTCAAGTAAAAGATTCTGGCGAAGGTGAAGAATCTGCAGCAAGGTTTGCGCGTTACGAAGCTATTATTGAAGTCGCAAAAATTCATAAAGCAGCCGTAGTTCTACTAGCTCATACTGCTAACGATCAAGCAGAAACAGTGCTTATTGGATTAAAAGATTCTGCAGGATTAGAAGCAGTTGCTGGTATGAAAGCTGTAACTTTGCGCCAAAACGTGCGTTTTGCGCGTCCGCTTATTGAGCTTACTCGCAATCAAACTACTGGAATTTGCGAAGATTTGGGAATTTCTTGGTGGGATGATCCTACTAATGGAGACACGTCTGCACAAAATCTTGAACTTTGCGAAAATTACCCTTTGCGCTCTAGGATTAGACACACTCTTATGCCTTATATTTCTCGCTTTTTACAAGCAGATATGGTGACTATACTTTCCCGAGGCGCCGATTTTGCTCAAGATGATCTTGACTACATAAATTCTAAAGTTGACGAAGCTTATGAAACTATTTTGCAAGCTAACGAAAAATCTCAAGAAATAGTTTTGGACGCAAAAAAATTAGCACAGTATCATCCTTCAATTCGCCGTCGTGTTATAGCAAGAGCTTTAACAGCGCTTTTACTGCGTTTTTCTTCAAGTCACATAAAAGCAATCGACGAACTTAGTGTAAATTGGCACGGACAAAAGCCTATTTCGTTACCGAATCATTATGAAGCGTTGCGGCACGCTCGTAATATCGTCATTCGTTTATGCCAAGATAGTGAACATGCAAGTTGCAGATATACGAGATGACATTGACTATGAATTAATCAGCCACGAAGACCTTATGAAGCGTATTCGTGAGGTTGCAAAGCAAGTGAGCGAAGATTACAAAAATCGTAATATTTTGCTCGTAGCAGTGCTTAAAGGCGCTGTTAATACGCTTGCTGTTTTTTCTCAAGAGCTGAGCGTTAATGCGCCAATGGACTTTATGAGTTTGTCAAGCTACGGCAGTGGTACTCAAACTAGCGGGCAGATTAAGGTTCGTGAAGATTTAAGTACGGATGTTCGCGGCAAAGATATTCTTATTGTTGAAGATATTGTTGATTCCGGTCGAACTCTCGATTGGTTGGTAAACGAGTTGAAGGGTCGCGGAGCTAACAGCGTTAAAGTTTTTGCGCTGCTAAGCAAACCAGCTCGCCGCGAAGTTGACGTTAAAATCGACTACACGGGATTTGAAATTCCGGATGCTTTCGTCGTCGGCTTTGGCATGGACTATGACGAACGTTACCGCAATCTCAATAGTATTGCAGTATTAAAGCCATCTGTTTATGGCAATTAAGCTTTGTGTATAGAGCTTACTTTATTCTTTATTCAAAATTCTTACCTGAATTTTTATAGAAATTAGGGAGTTTGAAAGGAGCCTTATTACATGGGCGCTTCTCCTATGACACCGCAAGGCCCAATGGGTGGTCCTGGGCGCGGAAATAACGGAAATAATCCGTTCTTAACCCCGCTAAATCCTAGGAATTCTCGAAATAACGGCCAGCGTAACAACAATAAAGGCAATAATGACGGCAATGACGGCAATGATGGCAACAATAAGTCTCGTCGCCCAATCTGGCAGTCTCCATGGACGTGGATTGTTCTGCTAGTACTTCTTGCTGTAGTCGGCTTCCAAATGTTTGCAAAAACAGGTTCGCAAACTATTGATACCCAAGACGGTATTGAGTTATTGCGCTCGCATAAAGCAAACTATGCCGAAATTATTGATAACAAGCAGCTTGTGAAGCTTACTCTCGACAAAAAGTTTAGTAAGTATAATAAGCGAGATAAGCAGAAGCATGATTACGGCAAGGATGTGCAATTCTACTACACTATTGCTCAAGGTAAGTCGATTATTCAGGAAGTTGAAAAAGCTAAGCCGTCTAATGGTTGGACTGCAAACTTGCAATCTTCCGGAATTTTCTCCTATCTTGTAACTTCGCTTGTGCCTATTCTTTTCTTCCTTGGCATGATTTGGTTCATGTTTAGTCGCATTGGTGGCGCCGGCGGCGGAATGCTTGGAATGGGCGGCGGTCGCGGCCGCGGAAAGCTTGTTGAAGGTCAAACTCCTAAGACTAAGTTTGCAGATGTTGCTGGCGAGCAGGCTGCTGTTGAAGAAGTTGAGGAAATTAAGGACTTCTTAAAGGATCCTTCACGATACAAGGCTTTGGGTGCGCGTATTCCTCGAGGCGTTCTTCTTTACGGCCCTCCAGGAACTGGTAAAACATTGCTTGCGCGCGCTATTGCAGGCGAAGCTGGAGTGCCGTTCTACGCAATGGCAGGTTCTGACTTCGTGGAAATGTTCGTAGGCTTGGGTGCGTCTCGTGTTCGTGAGCTTTTTGACGAGGCTAAGAAGAATGCTCCTGCAATCATCTTTATTGATGAGATTGATGCTGTTGGTCGTCGTCGCGGAAGCGGCATGACTGGCGGCCACGATGAGCGTGAGCAGACACTTAATCAGCTGCTTGTGGAAATGGATGGCTTTGACAACGACACTAATTTGATTATTATTGCCGCAACTAACCGTCCGGATGTGCTCGATTCTGCACTTCTTCGCCCTGGCCGCTTTGACCGTCAGGTTGCTGTTGAAGCTCCTGATTTGGAAGGCCGCGAAGCAATTTTGAAGGTTCACGCAAAGGGTAAGCCTTTCGTTCCAGACGTTGATCTTCATATGGTTGCTGTGCGCACTCCTGGTTTTACAGGTGCAGATTTGGCTAACGTTCTTAACGAGGCTGCTTTGCTTTGTGCTCGCTCTGGCGCGCAATACATTGATAATCGCGCTATTGATGAGGCAATTGACCGCGTTCAGGCGGGTCCTCGCAGGAAGTCTAAGGGCATGGCTTTGGACGAGTTGCGTAATACCGCTTACCACGAGGGTGGTCACGCTTTGGTTGCTGCGGCTTTGCATAATACGGATCCTGTTACAAAGGTGACTATTTTGCCACGAGGCCACGCACTTGGCTACACGGCTGTTATGCCAACTGCGGATCGTTATTCCCAGTCGCGAAACGAGCTTCTTGATCAAATGGCTTATGCTATGGGCGGTCGTACGGCTGAGGAAGTTGTGTTCCACGATCCAACAACCGGAGCTTCTAACGATATTGAAAAAGCTACGGCTATTGCTCGCAAGATGGTTGTGGAGTTTGGTTTCTCTGCAAAGCTTGGAGCAGTTAAGTGGATGGACGCGGACGATGACGCTTCCGGATCTCTTGACTCTTTGCAGCCACGCAAGTTCTCGAACCGCACGGCTGAAGTTATTGATGAGGAAGTTCATAAGCTTATTGAAACTGCTCATACTGAAGCGTGGGAGATTATTAACAATAATCGCGACGTTTTAGACGAGCTGGTTCGTCAGCTTCTTGAAAAAGAAACGCTTAACGAGAAGGAGCTTAAGGAAATCTTTAGTAAGATTCGCAAGGCTCCGGAGCGTACTCTTTGGCTTTCTAACGACCAGCGTCCGGATTCAGATATTCCGCCTGTGGAAATTCCGGAAAGTTTAAGACGAAATGTAGAAGGAAAATCTGAGTAAAATTAGGTATTTTCATTTTGCATCTAGTAGAATGTAACAAAACGCTGGTTTGCGCAAACAAAGTCAAAAACAAAAGCGCAAATCAAAAATAAAACCAAAAAGTAAAAATCGAATATTAAAACTGAGAAAGCAGCACAACAGCAATCGTAAATATTGCTATTGTGCGCTTTCTCGTATAGGCGGGGAGAAAAGCAGTGGAAGAAAATAGTTATAGCCTTATACGGCTTAACGGTGTGAGGCCTAATGTTAACGACATTGTTATTGGCTTATACACGAATATTCGCATTGACGCGGTTCTAAAAGTTGATTTGAGCAGAGCGTTTGCTGGTAACGATACTCACGCAATTGATATTCCGCAATTGACGGATCGTCTTGCTTTTTCGTTAAGGCAGTGCGAGCACGATGACGAAATTGAAGATAATCCATCAATCGCCTTGGAGCTTATAACCAATAAGGTTGCGGATTCTGTTATGCGCACATGGCAGGTTGTGGAAGCAGATGTTACTGTTCGCGCTTCGGTTCGCAGCAACTACTACGGTTTGCAAAGCGAAGTTGACGACGTTGCTATTACTGTGCATCGTGTTGCTAAAAGAGAGTACGACATGTCTAACAGAGCAGTTCCCGAAAGTATTGCGCATGTTGCTGTTAGAAGTGGAAAAGTTGATATTGATGATTTAGAAGATAGTCCGAATGCAGACTACTTCCGTAAGCTTATAGAACAGAACGAAGAAGAAAATAAGCGTATTGAAGATGCAGAAGCTGCTGCAGCGGCTCAAGCAGCTATAGATATTGCGAATGCTGCTGCTGAAGATTATATGGGTAATTCTGCAGAAGGTGACGCTGCTAATAAGTCTTGCAATGCTGATGGCGAGGCTGAAAAAGTTGAGAATTCTTGCGAAAATGCATGCGAGAAGACTTGCGAGAATGACGGCGAAAATACTTGCGAAAACCTGGGCGAAAAACTGTACGAAAAACTGTACGAAAACCTGTACGAAAACCAATTAAATAATCCGGGAAACGAAATGGCTGCGGGCGAAGAAAGACACCGATTTTTCGACGTAGACCCGCTTCAAATGCGCACAACTTTGGTAATCTCAATGAGGGGTGTCGCTAATCATGCTACGCGTTCTGCTATGCTGAAAATAGTTGCACTTCTTGAGCAAGATGGAAAAACTCGTGTAGACGGCATATCTGCGTTATATGTTGCAAATGCGCTTGATGCTGACTACTACACCTGCGTTTTCCTTCTTTCCTCAACTGTCGACGAGTATGAAATGTTGCGTTTAGTTCGTATTGTTTCTTGTTCAGATAAAGACAAAATAACTCTTCGCGTTCTAGGCTCTCGTTCATACGGAGCACCTGCTACGGAAACTGAATCAATAAATCCGGAAGGGCTGCCGCAAGAAATTGCGCAAATGGTAACAGTGGATCCTAAATCACCTGAACTTATGCCATGGATGCAAATTGAGTCGGACGCTGCTTTGGATCACAACCCGCTTTCGTATTCTTTAGCTCTTGCTTTGGATACTCAAACTGTTGGTATATACTCAGATCAATGGCTTTTAGGGGATGATTATTAATGAAAGCGTATCGCACACCTTGGTGGTATCTGGTATTAGGTCTGCTGTTTGGCTTTGTACTAGGCGCATTTCTTGTGTCGTCAACAGAGTCTAGTGCTATGTCTCTTGCCGGAGCTCCGTGGGTTGTTATATCAATTATGGTAGTTGCCGGTGTTGCAACATTTGTTATGGCTTTGCAAACTCACTTAAGTGTTAGTGAAAAAGCTAAGAAAAACAATAAGCATACAAGCCCGCAGTTTGCTGTTGCCGCTTTGATGTTGTCGAAGTCATTGGGAATGGCTGGATCTATTTTGGCTGGCTGGTATATAGGCCAGTTGCTAATGAGTTTGCCGCACAGTGAAATGGTATTTTATAATTCTGTTGTTGTGCGCGAGTGTTCTATTGCAGGATTCGTTTGCTTTGTAGATATGCTTGTTGGCATTTTGGGCGAATTTCTTTGTCAGTTGCCACCGGAAGATGGTGCAGAGTCTACAAAAAAGTCTGACCGCACTCCGGCAACATGCTAGTTTTACGTAATGCTATTTAGTTTTGCGTAATGCTGTTTAGTTTCGCTCAATAACTTATTGCTTTGCATAAAGCAGTAAACGCTGGAATTTCAACGTTTATAAGGATGGTATATTACTTTGGCTGAATTTATCTATCAGATGATTAAAGCGCGTAAGTCTTATGGAGATCGCGTAATTCTCGACGACGTTACTTTAAGCTTCCTTCCGGGCGCAAAAATTGGTGTTGTTGGCCCGAACGGCATGGGTAAGTCTACGCTGCTGAAAATTATGGCCGGCTTGGAAAATGTTACAAACGGCGAAGCTTCTTTGACTCCGGGCTATACGGTAGGTATTTTGCAGCAGGAGCCGCCGTTGGACGATACTAAGACAGTTGGCGAAAATATTAAGATGGCGTTTGGTGAGATTGCGCAAAAAGTAGCGCGCTTTAACCAAATCGGCGAAGAAATGGCCAATCCTGACGCTGATTTTGATGCGTTAATGGAAGAAATGGGCAAGTTGCAGACTGAAATTGATGCTGCAAACGGCTGGGATTTGGATTCGCAGCTTGAGCAGGCAATGGATGCTTTGCAATGCCCGGATCCGGATTCTCCCGTTTCTGTGTGCTCTGGTGGTGAGCGCAGGCGAGTGGCATTGTGCAAGCTTCTGCTTGAAGCTCCAGACTTGCTGCTTTTGGACGAGCCTACGAACCATTTGGATGCAGAGTCAATTCTTTGGCTGGAACAGTTCTTGCACAAGTACGAGGGCGCTGTTATTGCTGTTACCCACGACCGTTACTTTATGGACAACGTTGCAGAGTGGATTTGCGAAGTTGACCGCGGCCAGCTTTACCCGTACAAGGGCAACTATTCCACGTACTTGGAAACCAAGGCCAAGCGTATGGAAATTCAGGGCGCTAAGGATGCCAAGCTTGCTAAGCGTTTGAAGAACGAACTTGACTGGGTGCGTAGTTCGCCGAAGGCTCGCCAAGCAAAGAACAAGGCTCGTTTGGAACGCTACGATCAAATGGAGCAGGAAGCACGCAATTCTAAGAAGCTTGATTTTTCCGAAATCCAGATTCCAGCAGGCCCACGCTTGGGTTCGCAAGTTTTGGAAGCGAAGCATATTCACAAGGCTTTTGGCGACCGTGTGTTAATCGACGACTTGTCGTTTACTTTGCCGCGTAACGGTATTGTTGGCGTGATTGGCCCGAACGGTGTTGGTAAGTCTACGCTGTTTAAGACGATTGTTGGCTTGGAGCCGCTTTCCGGCGGCGAGCTTATTGTTGGCGATACGGTGAAGATTTCTTACGTTGACCAGAATCGTGCAGGATTGGATCCAAGCAAGAACTTGTGGGAAGCTGTTTCCGGCGGACTTGATTTTATTGAAGTTGCAGGCGTTGAAATTCCTACGCGCGCATACGTTGCAAGCTTTGGTTTTAAAGGTTCGGATCAGCAGAAGCTTACTGGCGTGCTTTCCGGCGGTGAACGTAACCGTTTGAACTTGGCTTTGACGCTTAAGCAGGGTGGAAACTTACTTCTTCTCGATGAGCCTACGAACGATTTGGATGTTGAGACTTTGGAAAGCTTGGAAAATGCTCTGATTGAGTTCCCAGGCTGCGCTGTTGTGGTTTCGCACGATCGCTGGTTCCTTGACCGAGTTGCTACGCATATTCTTGCGTGGGAAGGCGACGACGAGAATCCTGCAAAATGGTACTGGTTCGAAGGTAACTTCCAGGCTTACGAAGAGAACAAGATTGCGCGCTTGGGCGAGGAAGCTGCTCGTCCGCATCGTTTGCACAGAAAGCTTACGCGCTGATTTGCTGATTTGCTGATTTTGCTTACGCGGCGTGTTATGTACTCGTCGGGTTGCTTACTATCTGATTTGCTGATTTGCTGATTTGCGCATAAAGTGACGAAAGTCACAAAATTGTAATACTTGAAATGTATAAAATTTTGAGTATTATACACACTGTACTATTTCAACCGCAGTATTAAGTCATTTGGCTTATATTCAAAGTTATAACCAATGTTATAACTGTTATAACCAAAGCATTTATACTGCGGTTGAAGACTATTGTTATAAACGCTAATTTTTCTACTGCTGCCGAAATACGCATTAAGCAGTGATAGTCGAATAAACGGAGTGAAGAAAAAATGAAGAAGATTAATGAAGCGAATAATTTTGCTGCTTTAGTAAAGTCTGCTCAAAATGCTAAGTATGCACCTATTTCTAAGAGCGTGTGTGCGGCTATGCTTGCAGGTGCTATGGTGCTCGGGGGGGGGGTATTCGTTTCTACTCCTGCATACGCTGACGGTTATGTAGACGGTACTGGAAACAACATTTATTACGGTTATAAAACAGACGCAAGTTATAGCGAAGCTCGTTTCCACATTGAGGTGGATTATTACGACACACTTGAGCATGCTAAGGTGGGCGGTACGACAGGCAAAAACCCGCTTGGCAAGTTTGTACGCGTTCATTATCTTTCTAATTGCGACCAAAAGGACGGTACAGCCGACGACTGGCGATTCCGTCCAATGTGGTGGTTCGGTGTTCCTGCTGGATTAAAAGAGCCGCAATATATTCATTTTAAGCGTACTGAAAAGTTAACAGATAAAGGCAATACGCAGGTTAAGCCTGCTGGTTCTTCTCAATATGTTGATACTGACGAAAACGGATACGGCGTAGTGTCTGATCGTTATTATGCAACTGCAAAAGAATGGAACGGTATTTCTAATTTCTACTTGAGCGATAGTAATAAAATTAACAGTGAAGCATGGAAGAAATTTGTTGGCGTTAATGGCGGCCAATACGACGATACTGGTAAAACGAAGGACAAGTGGACAACGTATCAACAAGATTCTTCCGGTCTTAAAAGCATTTTCGTAGACTGGGAGTCTGCAGGTACGCGCTACTATGACATGACTTACGTTGGCGAGATGACCAAGGAAGCTTGGGAGAATCGCGATGAGCATCCGCTTCGTTTTGCTGCTGGCGTTTACCGTTTTGCTGGTAACTGGCATTATGCGGCTGGTCAAAAGCACAATACGCCAAAGATTGCGGATCATTTGACGCTTAAGTATCCTGCTGTAACACTTGTTAAGAATCCTAGCAAGCTTAGCGAAGACGAGAACAAGGCCGTTAAGAAGGCTATTGAGGACGCTAATAAAGATACTAAGTACTATTCGAAATTAGTAGATAAAGTAGAGGTGTCTGATAAGGGTGTAGCAACTATTACCTTTAAGGACAAGACAACTCGCACAATTCCTGCAAACATTCTTGTTGCAAAGGGCGAATCCGATAGTGATAAGTACAAGCCAAAGATGCCTGATCGCATACCAGTGGTGAAGCCGTCTAAGCTGACAAAAGAGGATAAAGAAGCAGTTATTAAGGCGTTTAAGAAGGCGAACGAAAATAATACAGATTTTAACAGTCATCTTGCTGATTCCGATGGAATTAAGTTTGATGATAAGGGCGAAAACCTTGTTGTGACTTACAAAGATGGCTCAAAGCTTGAAATTTCTGCCTCTGAACTTGTGTATCAGGGAGCAACCATTGCCGATTGGGCGCCTTACGTTGTGCCAGACACGATTGAGGTTGATGACCTTAAGAAGCTTAAGCAAGACGAAATAAACCAAATTATCAAGGCTTTTGATGATGCCAACACTGGTATTACTCCTTATGATGCGTCAAAGACTCAAAACGGTAATAAAGCACCTGTAACGGTTTCTGAGACTGGTGACGTAACTATAACCTGGAAAGACGGCTCTACAACAGTTATTGACGCATGGCAGTTCCTTAAGGAAAAGAAGAATCAAACTCAAGAACCACAAACTCCAACGAGTGAAGAAAAAACCTTCATCGTCGAAAGTTCTGATAAGCCAATAGTGGTTACTTTTGATCCATTCAAAACAACGAGTGCAGAAATAACTACGGGCAATGTTAAAACTCAGCTTGATGGTCTTAAAGACACATTAAAGAAACTAAAGGGTAAAGATTCTAAGGATAACACCAAAGAAGTAACTATTACTGACGTTGAATATAGCGTTGAAAACGGTGTAGGATACATCACCTTTAAGGCGAAGGACTACAAACCAGCTAAGTATCCGATGGGTGCGTTCTTTAAGCAGAATTCCAATAATAAGGTGCTGCCTCAAACGGGTACTACTACCACTAGCAACACAAACAAAAAAGGCTATAAGTGGAATTATACAAAATTTAAGATTCAGGGTACAACACCAACTCCAGCAGAGAAAAATGCTGCTGTTAAACAATTTGTGCGTGATAACTATGATGGCCAGGTAAATGACTGTAGTAATGGAAAGTACGTTCTTAACCAAGGACTTACCCCTAAGACTGGTTCAACATCAGGTCTTACTTTAAATGGTAATTCGGGGCTTAGTTATGTTCAGGCAAGCGATACCGACATAAAAGTTTATGACAAATCAGGCAATGCTGTAATTACCATTAGTGATCCGTATGAAAAGAATCAAGGTCAAACGGGTGGTGCTGATACCACGATTGCGGATTTGAAGAAGCAAGCAAAAGCTCTTCTTCAACAGAAGCGTGATACTGACAAGCTGAGCAACAATGATCTCGAGCGTGCTGGTATTGCAAATGCTGATCAGCTTAATGATAGCAAGATTGACAGCATGAATGACGAAAAGGAGCTTCGCAAGCTCATCCGCCAGCTTACCGATGCCGCAAAGGCTGTGTATAAGTACAATACAAATCCGCTCGAAATTGAAAATGACCCTAACGATTCAGGTTTTGGTCCGAACGATAATCAGTTCAAAGATGCCGTTAAGAACTTCCTGAAAGCTAATTACGACGACACAAACAGCAATAATAAGATTGATAATATCGAAATTAGCAACAATAGCTTGACGCTTGATAGTAAGGGATGGACGCCAAAGACTGGCACTTCCGACATGGAGCTTAAGTCTACGTCGGCACCGTATGGCATTTCTTCTCTGGCCATGGGTGATGACGGCAAGAGCCTTATATTCAAGAATGGCGAAACGACACTGTTCACCGTATCTAAAGAGCAGCTCTTTAAGAAGAAGACTGAATCAAAGCCGTCTGGAGATAAAGACAAGCTTCCTGAAATGAAGAAAAAGGCGAAAGAAGCGATTGAGCGCAATCCAAACCTTACGCCTGAACAGAAGAAGCAGTTCGAGGATCAGATTGATCAAGCTCAAACTCCCGATGCGATTAAGACAATTCTCAAGAATGCTGCTGATAAGGGCAAAGAGAATCAAAACGATCCGTCAAAGAAGCAAACTATAACCGACAACAAGAATGGTGGTAACGCCAAGAAAGAGAAGGAAAAGGAGCAGAAAAAAGAGGAAGATAAAAAGCAGGAGGATCAGAAGAAGCAAGAGCTAGAGGATAAGAAAAAGAAAGCTTCTGAGGAGATTGATAAGCTCGATAATCTAACTAGTGACGAAAAGCAGAAGCTTAAAGATCAGATTAACGGTAATGGTACTACCGAAAATCTAACTGGCGTTGCCACACCTGAGGAAGTTCAGAAGATTTTGGATGACGCTAAGAATCTTAACGAAGCGCACAAGCTTGTTAAGGTTGGGGAGCTTCCGTTCCTTGATCACGGCACTGGTAATGGTGAAGATAAAGCTCTCAATGACATTCTTGGTTCTAAATCTGCTAAAGATTCCGTCCTTACAACTTTGGAAGAAAAGATAAAGGCTGGCTCAGCTGCCACTGCAGAAGATATTAAGACTGCTCTTGACGCCGCCAAGCGCCAGAACACTATCAATGAGGCTAACGCCAAGAATGCTGGTATTGCGAAGCTTGAAGCTAAGAAGGCAGAACTTGATGCAGCATATAATGCATTGAATGATGAGCAGAAAGCGAAAGTCAATGATAAGTACAACGCTGCTATTACTGCAATCACTAATGCTGAATCTGCTGTTAACAAAGCAACAAAGCCTTCTCAGATTAAGAATGCGCTGAACATCGACGCAACCATCAAGGATGCAAAAGATGCAATCAACACTCAGGTGAGCACCACTCAAAAAGGCAATAGCTCCAATCAAAATACTGAAAATCAGTCTGAGCTCGAAAAAGAAAAGAAAGCTCAGGAGAAACGCATTAACGATAGTGATCTTCCAGAAGCCGAAAAGCAGAAGGCTATTGATGATATCAATGCTGCCACTAAGCTTGGCGACCCAACTGCTATCGCTAATCGCGTGCTGAAGGCCCAGAAGATTGAAGATGCTCTAAAGAAGATTGATGAATTTAAGCATTTAAACAAGGCTCAAAAGGATGCTTTCAAGGCGATCATCAATGGCACTGATGCTGGTAATCACACCAATGATGACGGTACAACTTCTGACGACATCGACGACGCGCTCGCAAATGCCACTGCAACCGATACTGCTATGTCTCGCCTTGAGAAGCTGAAAAAGACAGCTGATGATTTCTCCAACGGAAAGACATACAAGAATTTCGCCGATCAAACTAAGAAGGATGCGTTTGACGCCGCTTACAAAGCTGCTAAGGATGTTCTTGATAAGGCCAAGGGTGACGCCAAGAGCGCAGATGGCGTTAATACTTTGTACAAGGATCTTCTTAAGGCAATGCAGGCGATTGATACGAACGCAAAGGGCGCTGGTGTTAACACCGATGCTCTTGCTGCTGAGATTAAGTCAGATAAGGGCTTGAAGCCAGATACAACTTCTGATACTAAGACTCCAGGCGATTCGGTTTATACCACCGCTTCTGCAGATAAGAAGACTGCGTTTGATCAGGCTTTGAATGAGGCTCAAACTGCTTTGAACAATGCCAAGAATGCTGACGTGTCTACTGCTGAGAATGAAGCAACTGCTCAGAAGGCTATTGACGATGCTCTTGACAAGCTTATTAGGGCTCGCCTTGCTTTGGATGGTGTTAACACCAAGCCGTTGCAAGATGAGATTGGTAAGGAAAACGATGTTAAGAGCAATGTGAAGTACACCAATGCTGATGCTGATAAGAAGCAGGCGTACGATGATGCTCTTGCAGCTGCTAAGAAGCTCATAACTGATTTGACTACTCCTAGCGCTGCTGGTGCCTCTACACCTCAGTATGGTGATATCACATTGAACAACAAGGATAATAAGCAGAAGGCTTTGGATGAGGCTTTGAAGGCTTTGCAGAAGGCTTATAACGAGCTAAACGGCGTAGCTCCAACTCCAGCGCCGACCCCAACTCCTGCTGCTGTTGATAAGACTGCTTTGGCTGCTGAGATTGCTTTGGATAGTACTATTGGCCGTCGCATGTCTTACACTGTTTCGCCTTCGGATAAGCAGCTCGCGTACGATAGGGCTCTTTCTAAGGCTCGTGCAGTGTATGCTGACCCGTCTGCCATGCAGGATGATGTTAATGCTGCTGTTGAGGCTTTGCGTGCTGCGGCTCGAGCTTTGAGTGGTTATGGTTCTGTTGATAATGATGTGAACCCGCTTCCAACTCCAAGCCCAGTCCCTGGTGGCGCTGGTTTTGGTGTGAATGATAATGCGCCTACTACTGTGGATAAGGGTGAGTTGAACGTTCAGATTGATAGTGCTGAATCTGATTCTCAGCCTGGTAATGCTGGCAACGGTAACGCTGGTAACGGTAACGCTGGCAACACAAACGCTGGTGCTGGTGCAAACTCTGGTAATGCTGGCAACGCAAACGCCAACGCTGCTAACGCCAACAATAATGCTGCTAATGCTGCAAATTCTGCTGCTGTGAATGCTGCGGTTGAAAATTCGCCGGCTGTGAAGCAGGCTGATGCTCAAGTTGCTAAAGCTCAGGCGGCTTTGGACTCTGCTTTGGCTGAGGCTAAGAAGGTGGCTGCTGATCCTAACGCAACTCAGGCTCAGGTTGATGCTGCAGCTCAGAAGCTTTCTGCTGCTCGTAAGGCTTTGGCGTCTGCTAAGGCTCATGCGGCTCAGGTGCGTGCTTCTGTGCGCGCTCAGGTGTTGAAGAGTGGTGTGTCTCAGCTTAGTAAGACTGGTAGCAACGTGTCTGTGATTGGCTTGCTTGCTACGGTTGCTGCTGCTGGTGCTGCGTTCTTCGTGAGCAAGCGCCGCGGAATCTCTCGCCATAGCAACAACTAGGCGAGAGGCTGCAAATCCTGCAAAGCTCTTAGTCAAGCTGCTAAATTCGCGCGATTTTCGTAAGCTGGCGTGCGTTTAGCAAGCTTACTTAATCGCATAAGTAAAAATAAAGCCCCGCCTGTGATTCTTTACGGTGGGGCTTTTTGCTTTCCTTCATTGCCGGAAACATTTGCCGTGTTTTCACTCGGCGTTTGTTGTCGTTTTGGCTGCATTTGACCACATTTGCCGTGTTTTTTCTCCGGCATTTGTTGTCGTTTTCATCATTTTTGACCACATTTGCCGTGTAATTATTCGGCGTTTGTTGTCGTTTTGGCTGTGTTTGACCACATTTGCCGTGTTTTTTCTCTTGCATTTGTTTTCGTTTCGGCCGCATTTGACCACAAACGCCGTGATTGTGCGGCGCGTGTGCTAGGCTCAGTTAGTTCACGGTTTGAAATTTATTTGAATCACATTTTTTACGAAAGGCTATTGTGCCGCATACTCATAATGCTGCGTCTCGTCAAAAGCGAGGCGCGAAGAATAATCATCACGAATTTAATGCGCGTAGAGAGCGCAATCGTAAGGCAGAAAAGGCTCGTGAAAAGGCGCGTCAGAAAGCTTTGCGCTACGAGGAGACTGCAATTCGCGAGGCTGAGCAGGATTTCGCTAAGAAAGAAAATAGTAAAAAAGGTTTCGCTAAAAAAGGTTTTGCTAAAAAAGATTTCGCTAAAAAAGAAAATAATAAAAAAGATTTCGCTAAAAACAATAAATCTTCTCAAAATTCAGTAATTATTCCGGATTCCGCAATTGAATCGCGCGAAAATTACAGAGACGACGTAACTTTTACGCAGCTTGGCGTGCCAGATCCTCTTGTAGAAGTCTTGCGCGCAGATGGCAAAACCACAGCCTTCCCAATTCAGCAGGCCACGCTTCCGGATTCTTTGCAAGGCGCGAATATTCTAGGCCGCGGTCGCACAGGAAGCGGCAAAACCTTAGCATTTTCGATTCCGTTGGTTGCGCGATTGGCAGAAAATTTCGTTGATTTAATCAACCACGGAAAAAATAGTCGTAAAAACGAAAGTGGCGATATTCCAGCTCCTCGCGCAATGATTTTGGCGCCAACGCGCGAACTTGTGCATCAAATTGATGATGTAATCGCTCCTCTTGCAGCGGCTTACGGCATGCGCACGGTGACGGTGTACGGCGGAGTTAGATACCAGCGTCAGGTGTCGCAGCTTAAGAAGGGTGCGCAAATCGTGCTCGCTTGCCCTGGTCGTTTGGAAGATTTGATTCGGCAGGGCGCGTTAACTCTTGAAAAAGTGATGGTTAGCGTGCTTGACGAGGCTGATGAAATGGCTGATATGGGCTTTTTGCCGGCTGTTACGCGACTTCTTGAGCAGGTGGATTCTAACGGTCAGCGCATGCTGTTTTCTGCCACGCTCGACAAGCAAGTTTCAACTCTTGTAAATCGATTCCTTCCTAACGCTGTGATTCATGCGGTTGACGATGCTGATTCGCAAGTTGACACTATGACTCACCACATTTTTGCTGTGTCTTCGGGAGATAAGTACGAGGTTTTGCGCAAGCTGGCTTCCGGATGCAAGCGTTCCATATTCTTTACGCGCACGAAGTATCAGGCGAAGAATATGGCGAAAAAGTTCGTGCAGCAGGGCATTCCTGCGGTTGATTTGCAAGGTAATTTGTCGCAAAATCAGCGAGATAGGCATTTGGCTGTATTCTCGGAAGGCTTAGTGCGTGTGCTGGTTGCGACGGACGTTGCGGCGCGAGGCATTGATATTAGTGACGTTGCGTTGGTTGTGCAAACTGAACCGCCGGAAGACCCGAAGTCGTTCTTGCACCGTTCGGGTCGTACCGCTCGTGCAGGTGAGGAAGGCGATGTTGTTACTCTTGTGCTGCCTAATCAGAAGCGCGCGGCGCACACTATGCTTCGTCGAGCCGGAATTAACGCTAAGGCGGAAGACGTAAATCCTGCGTCGCCTGTTTTAGATGAGATTGTGGGAGATGCGGCTGAGCTTCAGGAAGGCTGGAGCATGCCGGAGCCTGAGCAGCAGAAGCGCAAAGGTCGCGGGCGAGGGCGCGGACACGGTGGAAGAAGTCGAGATCGTGGCAATCGTGGCGGAAGAGAACGGGCGGCGAGGAAGTAGCTACATTTGCCGGGAATTTTCCGGCAAATGTGGTCAAGAATGATGAAAACGACAACAAACGCCAGAGAAAAAACACGGCAAATGTGGTCAAATGCAGCCAAAACGACAACAAATGCCGTGAATTTTCCGGCATTTGTTTCATAAAAGCGCGAAAGTGACAATTACTTTACGTGCTTGTATAAAAAATAACGCAATCTCGCCAAATATCGACAATTGCCCTACGTGAGTGTAAAGAAACTGTCGTCGCTTTACTTGCTGACTGCTTACTGCTTGCTTACTTGCTTTGACCTTTGCCGAAGGCGCGCAACTGAATTCCGTTCCAATCTGCGCTTACAGTTAAAGGCGTTGCGGCGTTCATTCCGGCCGTCTTTGCTGCAGATTGTACGGTGCTAGAACTTGGGGAACCTTCGCGACCAGGCTTAGGTGTTAGAACCCACATAGGAGCGTCGTCGTCAAGCATATTTGTGGCATCCATAATGGTGTCCGCAAGCTCGTCTTCATCGTCGCCGTCACGCCACCAAATAATTACGCCATCAACAGCAGCATCGTAATCTTCGTCTACCAATTCTTCGCCGGTAAGCTGTTCGATACTTTCGCAAATTGTTTCGTCAACATCGTCGTCCCAGAGCCATTGTTGCACAATGTCTCCTGGTTGGAATCCGAATTCCTGTGCATGCTGAAAAGCTATCTGTTCCACGTGACTCAATATATCAAAGCGTCACGAAGTGAGCGCCCATAACGGCGTGTATTATATTTGTGCTTATTTTTGTTAATCAGAGAACACTAGCATTCATGCTGCCGCACACACTACACCAGGCACTCATACCTACGCACACCACCGCAGATTAATTGCGATACTTTAGTGTAGGAATATTCGTGTGGTGAGATTTGAGATTTTTCGCACTGAGCGAGGCGAACGTCAGAGCCGAAGGCTGCTGATTCGTCGAGCGAAGAAGAAAAATCGAAAAATCTCTGCGATTAGCACGGTTATTAACGAATTAGCATGCAGAGTTTGGGGGATTTCTTTACGAGCACTAAAAGAGGACTGGGCGCATTGACTTGCCGGAGCGCTTAAAGCGTAGCGCGCGGAGGTACTTCAATGCGGAAACTCGCTTAGGTTGGAAGTCCAGTGGACTTCCAACGCGAGTTTCGCAAGCGAGCGTAGTAAAACGCGAGCGTATCGTTAAAAACGTTTAAGAATAAAGCGCCCGAAGGAACGCTCGCGCGGTCTAGGCGCGCTCGCTACTGAGCTTGCGTTGAAAGCACACTGTGCTTTCAACTTGAGCAAGCTCACGCTCCGAGTTGCTTTCGCGCGCACAATGCTGCGCTCAAGCAGGTCGTCGCGCATGCGAGGAAAGAAATCCCCCAAAACTCGCGCAACAGCAAACACGAGCGTAGCGCTGCGAGATAAGTAATTCCCATTGCTCACATTTTGCCAAAGAAACTTAACACGCCAGCAATCAAGCCTACCTCATCCTCGACACGCCTCAAAAATCGCGAATGTGAAATAAATCACTATATATAGTTTGTTATCTTTGCGTTTCTCCCTAGATATTGGGCATGAGTTGAGTTATAGTAGAGCAAGTCGTTGCGAATATAATGCTTTTGCAGCGAGAGAACGGTTAGAAGAACAGTGTTATGAGAAAGGTCTGTACCGATGCAGGTTTTGGAAGAAACTGACGCCAAGAGCGCAGCAATTCGCATGGATGATGACTTAGTTGCAGCTCCAGTTTCCCGCGTGCAGGTCGAAAAGCGCGATGGTCGCGTAGTTGATTTCGATTCGATGAATATCATTATGGCTATTAAGGCTGCTTTTAAGGACTTAGGTAAGGAAGTTGGTCCTCAGGAAGAGCAGATGATTCGCGGTATTTCGGATCGTATTGAGGCTGAAATTCAAGATCGTTACAATGGTCCAGCAAAAATTGAGGATATTCAGACCCTGGTTGAGCACGGCCTTATTGAAAATCATCTTTACGAGGTTGCCCGCTGCTACACAAGCTACCGTTTGAACCGAGATATTGATCGTGCAAAGGCTACCGATATTAACGAAGCTGTTAATCGCCTTGTGAATCGTGACGAAACGCTTGTGCGCGAAAATGCAAATAAGGATTCCAACGTTTACGCCACTCAGCGTGATCTTCTTGCAGGCGCTGTTTCTAAGGCTTCTGCCTTCTCTATGCTTCCTCACGCGGTTTCTAACGCGCATATGAAGGGTGATATTCACTTCCACGACGCTGATTATTCGCCATTTACTTGCATGAGCAACTGCTCGCTTCCTGATTTTGGCGATATGCTTGCTAAGGGATTTGCGCTTGGTAACGCAATGATGGATAGTCCAAAGTCTATTGGCACTGCCGCAACTCAGGTTACGCAGATTATTAAGGATATTGCTGGCGCGCAATACGGTGGTCAGACTGTTAATCGCGCTGACGAAATGCTTGAGCCTTACGCTAAGTGCGATTATGAGAAGAATTTGGCAATGGCCCACGCTATGATTCCAGATTCTACGCCGATTGAAGTTGCGAAGGATATGATTGACGGTTTGAAGGCTCAGGAGCCTAAGAATCTTCACTGCTCAGACAGAGATCCGCTTCCTGCTGACACTCCTTTTGATGAGAAATTGAGTGAGCTTGATCAGCTTCGCGAAGTTTATGCAAAGATTATGACGCGTAAAGCTATTTACGATGCTATGCAGACGATGGAATATCAGATTAATTCCAACCGCGTTTCTAATGGCCAGACTCCGTTTGTAACCGTTGGCTTTGGCTTGGGTACTTCTTGGTTTGCTCGCGAAATTCAGCGCGCTATTTTGCTGAATCGTATTCGCGGCCTCGGCAAGGATCGTCACACTGCTATCTTCCCTAAGCTTGTGTTTACTATTAAGCACGGTGTAAACGCCGACGCAGGTGACCCGAACTACGATTTGAAGCAGCTGGCTCTTGAGTGCTCTACTAAGCGCATGTATCCAGATGTTGTGTTCTACGAGAACATTGTTAAGATTACTGGCTCCTTCAAGGCTCCTATGGGCTGCCGCTCCTTCCTTCAGGGTTGGATTGATCCAAAGACTGGTAAGGATGTTGAAGACGGCCGTATGAATCTTGGCGTTGTAACGGTTAACATGCCGCGTATTGCTCTTGAATCTCACGGCGATGTGACTCGCTTCTGGAAGCTTTTTGACGAGCGTATGGAAGTTGCTCACCAGGCTTTGCGATTCCGCATTATGCGTTGCAAGCAGGCAACTCCTGTGAACGCTCCAACGCTGTTCCGCTACGGTGCTTTTGGTCGTTTGGAAGCTAATGAGAGTGTTGATCAGCTGTTCCGTAATGAGCGCGCAACTGTTTCGCTTGGTTACATTGGTTTGTATGAAACTACGGCAGTGTTCTTTGGCAAGGATTGGATGAAGGATCACAGCTGGAATGAGGATGGCAAGCAGTTTGCGCTTTCTTTGGTTCGCCGCATGAATAAGCTTTGCCAGCAGTGGTCGAAGGCGGAAGGCTACCACTATTCCGTTTACTCAACTCCTGCAGAGTCTTTGACTGACCGCTTTAACCGCATGGATCGTCAGAAGTTCGGCCGCATTGAAGGCGTTACCGATCACGACTTCTACACTAATTCCTTCCATTACCCGGTTTGGTTGCAGCCAACTCCTATGGAGAAGCTTCGTTACGAGGTTGACTTCCCGTATCTTGCTTCCGGCGGCTTTATTAACTACTGCGAGTTCCCATGCTTGCAGGCGAATCCTAAGGCTTTGGAAGCTGTTTGGGATTACGCTTATAAGATTGGCATTGGCTACTTGGGTACGAATACGCCTATTGATCACTGCTTCGTTTGTGGATTCCAGGGCGATTTTGAGCCAACGAAGGAAGGCTTCCGTTGCCCAGAGTGCGGCAACAGCGACCCAGATAAGTGCAATGTTACTAAGCGCACTTGCGGCTACTTGGGCAATCCTGTTCAACGCCCAATGGTTCACGGCCGCCACGAGGAGATTGCGCACCGCGTAAAGCACATGTCTGGCGAAACTGGTCACGTTACGCTGGATAATGGCGAATCTCGTGAATGGTACGAGGAAGCAAAATAATCTTAGCTAATTAACTATGTTGAAACTTAGTAAAATAAGTTGAATAGATAATTAAGATAGATAAATAGCTTTTCTTGTGTTTGTTGTTTGGTGATAATCTAGCCGTTAGAAATGATTGCATTTTGTGATTACAATTTCTAGCGGCTGGATTTATTTTATTTTCGCAAATTTTGGTCGTTTGTTTGGTTTTGAAGGGGGTTGGATATGGCTCGCATTACTTTGCATGATTTTGCGCCTGCAGATGTGAATCGTGGTCCGTGGATTCCTACCTCACTTTCTAATAATCCTCGCGCTGGCCAATGGTCTAGCGAGCGCATGAGCCAGGGCATGATTGCCGATTACAAGCGTTTTTTGATGACAGACGGCGAGGGTATTCGCTGCTCGCTTTACGTTTCGGGATGTCCTTTTCACTGCGTTGAGTGTTATAACGAGTCGATTTGGGATTTTCGCGCAGGTCACCCTTATACTCAAAAGCTTGAAGATCAGATTATGGAAGATTTGGCGCAGCCTTATGTGCAAGGTTTGACTTTGTTGGGTGGTGAGCCGCTGCTTAATACTGGTATTTTGCTGCCTCTTTGCAAGCGTATTAGAAGCGAATTTGGTCATACTAAAGATATTTGGAGTTGGACTGGATACACGTGGGAAGAGCTTATGCGCCCGGGGGAGACTCCGGATAAGCTTGAGTTGCTACGTTACATTGATATTCTTGTTGACGGCCGCTATATGAAGAATTTGCACGATTCGCTTCTGCAATTTCGCGGCTCTAGCAATCAGCGAATTATTGACGTTCCAAAGTCTTTGGAAAATCCGCAAAATCCTCCTGTAATTTGGGAAAAGCTTCACGATCAGGAGCGTTTTATTCCGTCGATTTACGGAAAAGATCGCGTACAAGGCGAAGGCGATGCTTCATAAATCCCTAAATTTAACCACAAATGTGAGCAAAGTTTCTCGTGTTTGGAGTGTTGTTGTGTGTTGAACGCTCCAAACGCGGGGAATTTACCAGGCTTTTCTTGCTGCTTGGTTCACTTAACCCCTGCCTGCCTTATATTCAAAAGTGATATCATTAAAGAATAAGTATTTAATTTAGAGTAGGGGAAGAATGGCAGAGAAGTCTGAGAAGCCAAGTAAGTTTGATGAATCAAAAAAAGATTCTCATAAAAAAGATTATGCCCCTCGAGCACTTCGAACGATACTAGGTTCTTTAAAAAGGTATCGTTTTCTTGGCGTTTTAACAGCTGTTACTATTCTCGTTGAAGCTGCTATGCAAATTGAGATCCCTACAGTAATGTCAAATCTTATTGATTTTGGTATTATGTCACGTTCTCAAGAATCTGTGCAATATTATGGTTTGCAATTGCTTATTTTTGCTGCAATCGCAATGATTGCAGGCGTTATTTCTGGTATTTGTTGCGCTCATTCTAGTGCTGGTTTTGGTAAAAATTTGCGCCACAACATGTTTTCACGCTTGCAAAGTTTAAGTTTTTCTGATTTAGATAAGTTTTCTAGCGGTACTGTTGTTACGCGTATGACTAGCGATGTGTCAAATGTGCAATTTGCTTACCAAATGATTATTCGCTCTGGTATTCGCAGCGTTATGATTATCATCACTGCTTGGTGGTTTACTTTTTCAATTAGCCCTGCCATCTCGTGGGTTTTTCTTTCATTTGTGCCTATTATTGGTGCAATTGGCGCTGTTGGAGCTAGTATAGTTGCTCCAGCATTTTCTCGAATTTATCGAATGATTGACGAGATGAATAATAGAGTTGGTGAGAATTTGCATAATATTCGCGTCGTAAAGTCTTATGTGCGTTCTGATTATGAAATAAGTCGTTTTACGCGTATTTCACATAAAATCTATGATTATTTTATTAAAGCTGAGTATGTGTTAAATTGTAGTATTCCTTTATTTAACTTATGTTTTTATTCTGGCATGCTGCTTATTGCATGGTTGGCTTCGCACGAAATTGTGGCTTCAGGAAATAATCCTGCTTTTGGTTTAACAACGGGAAATCTTGCTGCATTAGTAGTGTATGCTTTGCAAATTTTGTTTGCTTTAGCGAATTTAGTTGCAGTTTTTGTAATGTCGTTAACAGCTCGAGCTTCGATGCATCGTATTTCACATGTTTTGCAATCTCGAAATACTGAAGTTGTTTCCAAGCATCCACTTACAAAGCTTTCTGACGCTTCTGTGCGTTTTGAAAATGTTTCGTTACGCTATCCTCAATCAGATAATACAGATGAATCCACTCCAGCAGAACAGGAAATTTTACATGATATAAATATATCTATTCCTTCTGGAGCAACTGTTGGTATTGTTGGTGCAACGGGATCTGGAAAATCAAGTTTAGTGCAATTAATTGCAAGACTTTATGACGTAACTTCTGGCGCTCTTTTTGTAGGCGGAAAAGATATTCGCGATTATGATTCTTCTAGTTTGCGTGAAGAAGTTGGTGTTGTTCTACAAAAAAATATTTTGTTTAGTGGCACAATTGCAGAAAATCTTCGCTGGGGTAGGGCGGAAGCAAGCGATAATGATTTGCGTCAAGCTTGCGAAATTGCTTGTGCTGATGAGTTTATTAAAGATTTACCAGACGGCTACAATACGCATATTGACCAGGGTGGTAAGAATGTTTCCGGTGGTCAGCGACAGCGTTTGTGCATTGCGCGCGCACTTTTGAGGAAGCCGAAAATTTTAATCCTCGACGACTCGATGAGTGCGGTTGATATGAAAACGGATAGTAAAATTCGCGATGGCTTGAAAAAGTTTATGCCTGATTCTACGCAAATTATCGTTGCTCAGCGCATATCTTCAATCGAACATGCGGATATTATTGTTGTTCTTAAAGATGGTCGTGTTGTTGCTAACGGTTCGCATGATGAATTATTTAAATCTTGTGAAATTTACAGAAATATGGCGGTTTCTCAAGAAAAAAGTCGAATAACTAGCGCAACTAAAGAAGAAGGAGCTAAATAACAATGGCTAATAATAAAACGGCTCACTCTTCTAAAAATGATTCAGCTATTAGTTGGAAAACTCTTAGCAGACTTGCCTCTTATGTGCTTGTGTATCGAGTTAAAATTTGCGTAATTATTGCATCAATAATAGTTAGCGCAATCGTGCAAGCTGTAAGTGCAGTGTTTTTGCAATCTCTTGTTGACTCGTATATTCTTCCGCTTGTCGGTAAGCATAATCAGGATTGGACGCCTCTTGTTCGCATGATTATTCTGATGGCAAGTGTTTACGCTGTTGGTGTGTTTTGTTCTTGGCTTTGGAGCAGGCTTGTTGCGAATATATCTGAAAGTGTTATGCGTGATTTGCGAGATTCTATGTTTAAGCATCAGCAGAAGCTTTCATTGCGTTACTTAGATTCTCAAGGTTACGGCGATATTATGAGCCGTTACACAAACGATACTGAGGTTCTTCGTGAGGCAATTTCGTGGGCTTTTCCGGACTCTTTTTCTGCATTAATGTCGATTTTGGCAGCGTTTATATCTATTATGTGCTTATCGCTTCCGGTTGCAGTTTTTGTAGCTATATTTACTGCAATGTTGCTTTATTTAGTGCGTTTTATGCTAAAGAAATCTGGCAGTTTATTTGAGCAATTCCAGCATGCATTAGGCGAGTTAAATGAGTTTGTTGAAGAATCTGCAACAGGCAGCAAAGTGATTAAAATTTTTAATCATGAGACAGATTCTATTGAAAAATTAGATAATTGCATAGAAAAAGTGCAAAAAATTTCTGCAAGTGCGAATTCTTATGCAAATAACGTAATGCCTGTTATTAGTAATGCAAGCTATTTGCTTTATGTATTAATTGCTTTACTTGGTGCGTGGGCTGCTTCAGCTGGTTTGCCAACGCTGGGATTATCTGGATCTAGTACTCTTACATTGGGTACGCTTATATCTTTGCTGGCACTTTCGCGCGCATTTATTAACCCTATTGGCGAAATTACAATGCAAGCTAACGCACTTATGATGGCTCTTGCAGGAGCTTCTCGTATTTTTGAGTTACTTGATGAAAAGCCAGAACTTGATTCTGGCAGTGTGCAATTAGTTAAAGTGCGTGTACTTCAGTCTGCTGAAGATCTTGGAGAAAAATCAGCATTTGATGTGCTTGAAGAAGTAGACGAACAATCTGAAGGAAGCAATATTTATTGGGCTTGGAAAAGGTCAAAGCAAGATAATGGCACTAAAGCTAAAAAGCGCGCTCAAAACTTAAGTGAAATGGCTCAAGAGATTGTGTGCCATGCAAAGCGAGATGCTCGCACTTCTAAGGATGGCCGCTATACTTTGCTTCGAGGCGACGTGCGCTTTACAGATGTTGTGTTTGGCTACGATTCCAAAAAACCTGTTTTGCATGATATTACTTGGTTTGCAAAGCCGGGGCAAAAAGTTGCTTTAGTTGGTGCTACGGGTGCTGGCAAAACTACTATTGCTAATTTGCTTACGCGTTTTTACGATATTGACGACGGTCAGATTTTGTACGACGGAATTGACGTGCGAGATATTCTAAAAACGGATTTGCGTTACGCTATTGGCACAGTTCTTCAGGACGTGAACTTATTTACAGGCACAATAATGGATAATATTCGCTACGGAAACCTAGAGGCTAGCGATGAAGATTGTGTTAATGCTGCAAAATTAGCTCATGCCGATGCTTTTATTTCTAAACTTAAAGATGGTTATAATACGGAGCTTACTGGCGGAGGAGAAGATCTTTCGCAAGGTCAAAAGCAGCTTATTGCGATTGCTCGCGCGGCTGTTGCAAATCCGCCGGTGCTTATTTTGGATGAGGCAACTTCTTCAATCGATACTCATACTGAGGCCTTAGTGCAGCACGGCATGGATTCGCTTATGGAAGGGCGCACTGTGTTTGTAATTGCGCACAGGCTTTCTACGGTCCGCAATGCGGATGTGATTATGGTTTTGAATCACGGCCAAATTATTGAGCGTGGTTCTCACGAGGAGTTGTTAGCTAAGCGCGGTGAATATTATCAGCTTTGCACTGGCGCGATTGAGCTTGAGTAGCGTTTTATTTGTGGGCAACACGCCGAAAGAGCTGAGCACTTGCTTTTTGGCGAGGATTCTGTAAGATAGTGACTCGGCTGTTCGAGAGAATAAGCCACGGCCCCGTAGCTCAGTTGGTTAGAGCGCCGCCCTGTCACGGCGGAGGTCACCGGTTCAAGTCCGGCCGGGGTCGCGATTAGTAAAGGCCCGGTTCGCCGGGTTTTTTATTCATCATGGCTCTGTAGCTCAGTTGGTAGAGCGAGCGACTGAAAATCGCTAGGTCAGCGGATCGATCCCGCTCGGAGCCACAAACAAAAAACGCGCGGCAGTTTTGTCGCGCGTTTTGCTTTATCTAGTCAGTCTACTAGTCAATCTGCTTCCACGATTCAACGTCAATATGATGTTCAGGATTTGCTTGCCAAGCTGCCCAAGCAGATTCCACAATATCTTTTACATCGTAGCGAGCATGCCAGCCCATTTCCTCATTAATGCGCTTCGGGCTGCCAATAAGCTGAGGAGGGTCTCCTGCTCGGCGATCCAGCACAGTTTCCTTAAATGGAAGGCCTGTAACTTTTCGCACTTCTTCAACAATTTCTCGAACGGAAGTGCCTTTACCAGTTCCAACATTAAAAGCGTCGTACTTGCGATTGTCCAAATCCAAATACTTAAGCGCTTCAAGATGAGCGTCTGCCAAATCTGAAACGTGAATGTAGTCACGAATGCAAGTGCCATCTGCAGTAGGGTAGTCGTCGCCAAAAATAGCAGGAGCTTTACCGCGCTGCAAGCGTTCAAAAAGCATAGGAATCAGGTTCAAAATTGCAGGATCTTCTAATTCCACCGGACCGCAGCCTGCAACATTGAAATAACGCAGTGCGCAGAAGCGAATGCCGTAAGTGTGCTCGCAAGCGCGCGCCATCCACTCGCCAAAAAGCTTAGTCTGTCCGTAAGGGTTGATTGGAATCATAGGAACAACGTCTTCTGGCACAACATCAACAGGTGGAACGCCGTAAGTTGCTGCGGAAGACGAGAATACGAGCTTCTTCACTCCGCTATCTTTCATGCCCTCAAGAACATTCAGCATACCGTTAATATTCTGCTGGTAATACCAAAGCGGCTTTTCAACGGATTCGCCAACCTGCTTTCTAGCAGCAAAATGAATTACGGAATCAACATTCTCGTCCTTCATAATTTGCGCAAGACGTGCCCCGGCATCTGGAGATGCAATATCCATGCCATAAAGTCGAGCGCCTTCGATTCTAGTAGGCTTTCCGTAGCTTAAATCGTCTACTACAACAACATTCTGATTTATTTTATGTAAGGCGTGAACTACGTGTGCTCCAATGTAACCGCATCCGCCTGTAACAAGAACAGTCATTATTGACCTTTCCTAATATTTTGTATCTTTGTATAATCTCTGCAATTATATCTCGCCAAACTGAACTATAGGTTATTTTACATATTGATTGCTGTGGCGCGAGTTTTGGTGGATTTCTCTCCTCGCACGTCCCGTCCTTCGGGCGCTCTGGCTGCTAAGGGCGCTTATTGTGTTCGCCTTTCTTAAAGAATGTAGCTTCTCAGTCCTCTTTTAGTGCTCGTAAAGAAATCCACCAAACTCTGCGTGCTAATTCGTTAATAACCGTGCTAATCGCAGAGATTTTTCGATTTTTCTTCTTCGCTCGACGAATCAGCAGCCTTCGGCTCTGACGTTCGCCTCGCTCAGTGCGAAAAATCTCAAATCTCACCACACGAATATCCACACGACTGAATGACGTACAGCTAATATTTAAAACAAACTATAAATTTGCGTGCGGTTTATGCGCATTTTTTATAAAATCGGCGTTTTGCGCACAAATTTTTCGCATTATTTGCCCTAATTTTCTGCGTACGTGATAGCATCGAATAGATATATATCAATGAGATGCGTCCCAAAAGCGAGGTGTAAAGCATATGACTCTGTTGACGCCTAAGGACATTCGAGAGCATACCTTCCAGATTGTACGTTTCAAGGGAGGATATGACGTTGACGAGGTTGACGAATTTCTCGATCAAGTTACAGAAACAATAGAAGCGCTTGGTCAGCAGGCAGTGCAGGGACTTGGTGCTTCCACACAATCCCTCGGCCGCGATGTTGCGGGCTTGAATACCAAGATTGCTGAGTTGACTTCTAAAGTTGAGTCCTTAACTCAAGAAAATGAAATGTTGCGTAACGCTGCTAAGCAGCAGGGCGGATCTAATGAATCTGCTGAAAAGCTTGAGGCGACTGAAACTAAGTTGCGTGAAGCTGAAGAAAGCAACCGTGCTCTTACCGCTCAAAACCAACAGCTTAAGGAGCAGTTGGATGGCTTGGGTGCTCAGGTTGATCAGCTTACTGCTCAAACCGCTAAGGCGGATAACGCGGATCAGGTTCAGAAGGAACTTGAAGCTGTTACTCGCGAGCGTGATGACTTCCGTGCAAATAGCGAAAACTTGGGTCGTGAGCTTGAAACTGTTCGTCAGCAGCTTGTTGTTACCCAGCAGGAAAACGCTAAGGTTCAGGAGCTTTCTAAGCAGCTTGAAGAATCTCGTCAGCGTGAAGAGCAGCTTCGTCAACAAGTTTCTAAGATGGAGCCAAATACTGAAACTGGTAGCTTGCAGAAGATTGCTGGCGCTGGTGCTGATGCCCAGGGTTCTGAGCCAGAGCGCGCAACTGCTATGTTGACTCTTGCAATGCAATTGCACGATCAGTACGTTGATAAGGGCAAGGCTAAGGCTCAGCAGATTGTTGAAGAGAGCCAGGCTCGTTATAACGAAACAGTTGCTAAAGCTGATGAGTATTCTGAGCGTACTCGTTCTGAGGCAGATGAGTACAATAAGCAGACTCGTGGCGATGCTGATGATTATTCTGCACGTGCTCACAATGAGGCTGATGCTTACTCTGGTAAGGTTCGTCAGGCTGCTGACGATTATGCTAAGCAGACTCACGATCAGGCTGATCAGTACGAGTCCGAAGTACAGCACCGCGCTGCAGACTATGATTCTACAACACGCACAGCTGCCGACGCTTATGCTCGTCAGGTGCGCGAGAATCTTGAGAAGCAGACTCAGGTTATTGAAGGCAATATTCAGAGCCTCAAGCAGTTTGAGACTGAGTATCGCACTCGCTTGACTGACTTCCTTGGTCAGTTGGTTGCTCAGGTTTCTGACGAAAACGCGTATGCTGCTCTTGGTCAGAAGCAAGCTTCCAATGAGGATAAGCAAGAGTAGTTTTCTTCTTAAAGCGCGTAACTTTTAAATGGCGTAACTTTTGAATGTTTGTGCGCTTTAAGCAGATGCTGTTTTTATTTACAGATCGGATAAAAATTGACGCATAGAGATGTGCGTGTGAAACGGCTGCGTACTCGCGCAGCCGTTTTTGCACTTGTTGTTATTGTTGGGCTTGTTGTGGATCGCCTTAGCAAACTGTGGGCTCTTAGCGCTTTACAGTACGGAAAGCAGATTGTTTGTATTCCTAATTCCTTAATGCTTTCGCTTGTGCGAAATGGCGGTGCTTCGTTTGGTCTAGGCTCTGGATTAACTAGTTTTATTAGCATAGTGGCGATTTTGGCTTGTGTAGCTATGCTTGCTGCAGTTCGTCGCACAAAATCTTTGCAGTGGACGATTGTGCTGTCTTTAGCATTTTCCGGCGCTTTTGGCAATTTGATTGATCGCGCAATTTATGCCGAGCATTTTTTGGACGGCAAAGTTGTTGACTTTATTAACTACGGTTGGTCAGTTGGTAACGTTGCGGATATTATTCTTGCTATTGCTGGCATTTGGTTTGTTGGTTTGATTTTGTTTGAAACGCCGTTTAAGCCTGGCAAAAGTGATGACGAAAGCACTGACGAAAATACTTCCGAAAATACTTCCGAAAATGCTTCCGAAGGCGCTGCCGAAAATACTTCCGAAAGCAACAATTAATTATGCAAAGCAGTATGCCGGTTCCTGAAGATTTAGTTGGTTGCCGTTTTGACGTTGCAGTTTCAAAATTACGCAATATTTCGCGTTCAAAAGCAAGCGATCTTGTTTCTAACGGAACCGTGCGTATTGCTAATCGTAAAGCAAATAAATCTTCGCTGCTCGATTGTGGCGATGAAATAATATTCGATGATTTAGTTGGCGAAGATTTTGCTGAAAATAGTTGCAAAAATGATGCGCTTCAAGACGAAAACCAGCAAAATAATCAAATAGAGCTACAGCTACAAAATCAGTCAATCGAACAAAGCATGAAAATCGCTTATAAAGACGAAGATATTGTGGTTGTAGATAAGCCTGTTGGAATGGCTGCTCACCAAGCTCAAGGCTGGTGTGGTCCAACAGTGGGAGAGGCTTTAGAAAAGCGCGGAATTAGTATTTCGCATACTGCTGGAGACGAAAATCGCCGTGGTATTGTAAGTCGTCTTGATGCTGGCACAAGCGGCCTAATGCTTGTTTGCAGAACAGATTTAGCGTATGAAGAAATGAAAAAGCAGTTTGCTAATCACACTGTTAAAAAAACTTATCATGCGCTAGTACAAGGCGACTTGACGCAAAATAAAGCAACAATTGAAGCTCCTATTGGTCGCGCAAAAGTTTCGGATTTTCGTTTCACAATCACGCCAGATGGAAAACCTGCTGTTACGCATTGGGATGTTCTTGAACGCTTCGGTCAAGTAACTTTAGCAAGTGTTAACTTGGAAACTGGGCGCACTCATCAAATCCGCGTGCATTTTACGTCTATTGGTCATCCTTTGGTAGGGGATTCAATGTATGGAGCGAACCCAGTTTTGGCTAAAAAGCTTGGTTTAACAAGACAGTGGCTTCACTCTATGGAGCTTATTTTTACGCATCCTAGAACGGGCAAAATTATTAGAGTAGAGTCGAATTATCCTTCTGATTTACAACACGCTTTAGAAGCTATGCGAGAATTATCAAAGTAGCGTTTTTGCATTTTTCGGTCAGCTTTCGCTTATAGAATATCATTTATGACTCAGCCGGAAACCAACTTCGTACATTTGCATAATCACACGCACTATTCGCTTCTTGACGGTGCGTCAAAAATCCCTGATTTAGTTAATCGTGCTAAAGAGTTGGGCATGCCGGCTGTGGCTATTACAGATCACGGAAACATGCACGGCGCGTACGAAATGTGGAGCACCGCTGTAAAAGCCGGAATTAAGCCGATTATTGGCATTGAAGCGTATGTTACTCCTGAAACCGCAAGACAAGATAAAAGCCGCGTGCATTGGGGTACGGAAGATCAGCGTGCAGACGATGTTTCGGGCGGCGGCTTAATTACACACATGACTTTGTGGGCGGAAAACGATACCGGCTTAACAAATCTTCTTAAAGCTTCGTCTGTTGCAAATCTTGAAGGCCGTGTAATGCGCTACCCGCGTATGGATAAAGATGTGCTTTCAACCTACTCAAAAGGCGTAATTGCGTCTTCAGGATGTCCTTCTGGAATTATTCAAACGCGTCTTCGATTAGGCCAGTTCAATGAGGCTTTGCGCGCAGCCGGAGAGTTTCAGGATATTTTTGGTCGCGACAATTTCTTTATTGAACTTATGAATCACGGGCTTTCAATCGAAACGCGCGTAACTAAAGACTTGCTTGAGATTGCAAAAAAGCTTAACGCTCCTCTTCTTGCTACGAACGATTTGCACTACGTTCACGAGGAGGATCGCGAAGCTCAAGATGCTATGCTTTGTATTAATTCAGGCTCTAGGCTTGACGATCCTGACCGTTTTAAGTTTGACGGTTCAGGATACTATTTGAAGTCCGCTGAGCAAATGCGCGAGCTTTTTAAAGAGTTTCCAGAGGCTTGTGACAATACGCTTGAGATTGCTCGACGCTGCAATGTTATGTTCGACGACGGCGAAGATGGCGCTTTTATGCCGCAATTTGACTGCCCGGAAGGTTGGGATGAGACTTCGCTATTCCTTAAAAAAGTTGAGGAAGGTTTGGAGCGTCGTTACAACAACAACATTCCAATGGAAGTTTTAAAGCAGGCTGACTACGAGTGCGGTGTGATTTGCCAAATGCAATTCTGCGGCTACTTTTTGGTTGTTGCAGACTATATTAACTGGGCTAAAGCGCATGGTGTAATGGTAGGCCCTGGTCGTGGTTCTGCTGCAGGCGCTATGGTTGCGTACGCAATGGGCATTACTGAGCTTGATCCTATGAAGCATGGCCTTATTTTCGAACGCTTCTTAAATCCAGAGCGCGTATCCTTGCCTGATATTGACGTTGATTTTGACCCGGATGGTAGAGCAAAAGTTCTTGAATACGTTGGCGAAAAATACGGTAGGGATAAAGTTGCTCAGTGCGTTATTTACGGAACGATTAAAACTAAGCAGGCTCTTAAAGATTCCGCACGTATTATGGGATACGAGTTTTCAGTAGGCGAAAAAATTACGAAAGTTCTTCCGCCTGCAAAAAACGGCAAAGATATGAGCTTGCACGATATTTTCGACGAAAAAAGCAAGCGTTACGCTGAAGCGCGCGAGTTTCGCGAAATGTACGATACGGATCCAGATACGCATCGTATTACGGAAGAAGCAAAAGGTATTGAAGGTTTGATTCGTCAAACTGGTGTGCATGCTTGTGCAACAATCATGGGCTCGGAGCCAATCACAAACACCTCGCCGCTTCTTGAGCGCACTGACGGTACGATTACAACAACATTTGAGTATCACACTTGCGAAACACTCGGTCTTGTAAAAATGGACTTTTTGGGGCTTTCCAATTTGACAGTTATTCGCGATACTTTGCGAAATATTAAAAATAATGGAAAGGATTCGATCGACTATACGAAAATTCCTTTGGACGATAAAGCTACTTATCAGCTGCTTTCTAGGGGAGATACTTTAGGCGTTTTCCAGCTTGATTCCGACGGTATGCGCGCTCTTCTTCGCACCCTAAAGCCGGATAATTTCAACGATATTTCGGCTTTGATTGCACTTTACCGTCCAGGTCCTATGGATATGGATTCGCATACGAATTACGCTAAGCGCAAGAACGGTTTGCAAGATATTATTCCAATCCATCCGGAAGTTGAAAAGCCTCTTAAGGAAGTTTTGGACGAAACTTACGGTCTTATTGTTTACCAGGAGCAGGTGCAGTCTGCTGCGCGTATTTTAGCGGGCTACAGTCTTGGTAAGGCAGACGTTTTGCGTCGAGCAATGGGCAAGAAGAAGCCGGAAGTGCTGGCAAAAGAGCAGGTTCCGTTCTTTGAAGGTATGAAAGCGCACGGATATTCTGAAGAAGCTGCACAAGCTGTGTGGGATGTTTTGGTTCCGTTCTCCGGCTACGCGTTTAACAAAGCTCACTCTGCAGCTTACGGATTAATTTCTTACTGGACGGCATACTTAAAAACGCATTATCCTGTTGAATTTATGGCTGCATTATTGCAAAACGAGCGTACTAATAAAGATAAAACAGCGCTTTATTTAGGTGAAGCGCGCCGCATGGGTATTCAAGTTTTGCAGCCGGATGTTAACGAGTCCGTTCTTGAGTATTCTGCAGTTGGAGATGTTGTACGCTTTGGTTTGGGCGCTATTCGTAACGTTGGAGACAAGGCTGTAAACGATATTATTTCTGAGCGTGAAGCTGGACGCGGACGTTTCGTAAACTTTATGGACTTTGTAAAGCGTGTGCCAATTAGCGCACTTAATCGTCGCCTAGTGGAATCTCTTATTAAAGCTGGTGCTTTTGATTCGATTGATCCAAACCGTCGTGCGTTGCTGCAAATTTGCGACCCTGCAATAGACTCTGTGATTGCGCTTAAACGCAAGCAGGCAGAAGGTCAGTTTGATTTATTTGCCGACATTGACTCGTCTTCTGACTCATCGGACGATACTGGTTTGGGAGATATGCAAATCACTGTGCCTGATGTTGAAGAGTGGGATAAAAAAACGAAGCTTAATTTTGAGCGAGAAATGTTAGGATTGTACGTTTCTGATCATCCACTAAGCGGATTGTCTGCAGTTTTGGCAGATTTACGAGAAATGTCAATTGCTCAACTGATTGACCGCGCAAGAACTATGAGCGACGGCCAACAAGTAACTATCGCTGGTCTTGTTACAAGCGTAGATAGGCGAGTGTCTCGAAAAGGTAACGCTTGGGCAATAGTCACAGTTGAAGACATGGAAAGCTCAATACAATGCATGTTCTTTGGCAAAGTTTACGAAGCTTCGGCTCAGGAGCTTGCAATTGACCAGGTTGTGCGTATTCGCGGACAAGTTGAAGTGCGTGATGAAACTGTGTCTATGCGCGCAACCGAATTTGAAGTGCCAACGTTGGAATCAGTGGACGAAAGACCAATAACTATTGTGGTTCCGCGCAAAGCTTTAGATAAAGGTCATGTGGAAGAATTGAGCAATATTTTGAGCCGTCACCCTGGGTGCTGCCAAGTGCGTTTGGCTTTACTTGACGATTCTGGACGTGCGCAAGTTCTTACTTTTGGTGACCGTTTCCGCGTTAAGCGTGACACTTCGCTGTTTGCGGAAATGAAAATCGTATTTGGATCCAATTGCTTGCCGAGCGCGTAAAAAATATGCAGTATTAATTTGGTAAAATATGATTTTAAGAAGCTGTGTTTAAATAATTTATATTTAAAGGGGAGAAAGTAATAAAAATGTTAAATAATGACGACGAGAGTAAAAATAATAACGAGCGTAAAAATAACGATTGTAAAAATAACGAAGCTAACGATGACAATTCAGTACGCGCTTCTTTTACAGATGCTGAATTAGATAACGCGCTCGCAGGCTTTGAAAAAGAATTCCAAGAAAAAGAAAATCTAAGCAACTCAAATAACGAAGATTTATTAGAAGATTCCAATAGCAATAATCAAGAAAATAATTCTATCGAAGAAGCAATGCGCGGAATCGAAGAAGCAAATTTTGAAGAAGATTTACAAGGTTTGCTTGGCAACAAAGCAAAAGTTGCAATGATAATCGCATACGTTGAGCCGGCGAAATTACTTGCGGCCTTCTGCAAAATGGCAAATGTTAGCGCCAGATGCTTTTCGGAAGAACAGGGTTCTGTTGCAGTACTGAAAAATCTTGAAGGAAACGGCCCAGAAGAAGACGTGAAAAAATTTGTAGAATTCTTCTTCGGTATGGACGTAATGCTTATTACAAATCGTGCGGATAAAATAACTGCAAAAATCTACCAGGCTGTAAAAGAACCTCAAGAAATCGTTGCACCAATGGCACTAGCTGTTTGGTCAAGAGATGTTGAAGATCTTGCTATTTGCATGGAAAACGCCGATAGTCTTGAAAAACGTGGATTAGAAATGTTCAACAGTGACGACTTAAGTGACTTAGAAGCATACAAAATATTCCAAAAATACGGCAAAATAAACTAGCTAATAAATATGAGCATATAATTCGCAATTCATTACGATTACGTAAATTCATTGCGCATAGCTTAGATTTGTGCAGAATATTTTGCAAGAATACACTACAATATACATAACGAGCTTATAGATTTTATAGGGCTTATAAATATTACTGTGCAAATTGGCTTAAGCCAACATTAGCGCGGTAAATGCTACCCAAGGGGCTGATTTATGGATAGACAACAAGAGTTTGCTCTACGTACTGTTGAAGAGCGAGACGTGCGTTTTATTCGACTCTGGTTTACGGATGTTCTTGGCACGCTTAAATCCGTTGCTATTGCCCCTGCTGAATTAGAGGCAGCTTTTGAAGAGGGTATTGGATTCGACGGCTCGGCAATAGAAGGCATGACGCGCGTTTTGGAAGACGACATGATTGTTAAGCCGGATCCATCAACCTTCCAAATTCTTCCATGGCACGGAGGCCCGGAAGGAACAGCGCGCATGTTCTGTGATGTTTTAACTCCTGACGGTGAGCCTTCGCTGGGAGACCCTCGCCACGTTTTAAAGACTGCGCTCGCAAAAGCGAAGGAAAAGGGCTTTACTTTCTACGTGCATCCTGAAATTGAGTTTTATTTGTTCGAAGCTCAAGATGATTGGTCTAAAGCTCCTGTGCCGATTGACGAAGGTGGCTACTTTGATCACGTTCCTAGAAGCTCGGCAATGGACTTTCGTAGGAATGCTGTAAGTATGCTTGAGCAGATGGGTATTTCTGTTGAATACTCGCATCACGAAGGCGGACCTGGTCAAAACGAAATCGATTTGCGTTACGCAGATGCGCTTACTACAGCGGATAATATTATGACTTTCCGCACTGTAGTCAAGGAAATTTCGCTTGAGCGCGGAATATACGCAAGCTTTATGCCAAAGCCGCTAACGGATCAGCCGGGATCTGGCATGCACACGCATTTGAGCTTGTTTGAGGGAGATACGAACGCTTTCTATGAGGCTGGTCAAGAGTTTAATATGTCGCTTATTGCGCGTCAGTTTGCGGCTGGTATTTTGCATCACGCTTCGGAAATTTGCGCTGTAACCGATCAGTATGTGAACTCTTATAAGCGCTTGTGGGGTGGTGCGGAAGCTCCTAGCTACGTGTGCTGGGGTCATAGCAACCGTTCCGCGCTTCTTCGCGTGCCGCAGTACAAGCCTGGAAAGGGAAATTCTTGCAGGATGGAATTCCGCGCGCTAGATCCTGTGGCGAATCCGTATCTTGCTTACTCTGTGCTTTTGGCTGCAGGCTTGGATGGTATTGAAAAGCAGATGACTTTGTGCGATCCAACTAGTGACGACGTGTGGGAGCTTACTGATGCTGAGCGTCAAGCAATGGGTATTCAGCCGTTGCCAGAATCATTGGACGAGGCTTTGAAGATTATGGAGCGCTCGGACTTTGTGGCAAGCGTATTAGGCGAGCATGCTTTTGAGTATTTCTTGCGTAATAAGCACCAGGAGTGGGAAGAATACCGCCGCCAGGTTACGCCTTTTGAGCTGGAGAAGTACTTGCCGCGCTTGTAGCGCAAGCGACTTTGACGCTTTTATGAAACATTTGCCGGAGTTTTTTCTCCGGCATTTGTAGTTGTTAAGGCCCTCATGCGGCGCGACGACCTGCTTGAGCGCTGCCATTTAGCGCGAAAGCAACTCGGAGCGTGAGCTTGCTCAGGCGGAAAGTCCAGTGGACTTTCCGCGCAAGCTCAGCAGCGAGCGCGTAATCCGCGCGAGCGCAAACTGCGTGAGGGTCTTTTATTTGCTGTTTTGGGAAACATTTGCCGTGTATTTTTCCTGCGTTTGTTGTCGTTTTGTTTGTTTTTGACCACATTTGCCGGGAATCTACCTGGCGTTTGTAGTCGTTTTGGCAGCGTCTGACCACAAATGCCGTGTATTTTTCCGGCGTTTGTTGTCACTTTGGCGTTGCTTTGAAACATTTGCCGGAGATATTTAGGTGTTTGTAGCTGCTTCTATGCAAGTAACGTTTTTTATTTCCGGTGGTGCTTTTTTGAAAAAAAATCAAAAATTTTGCAAAAAAGTGGGGATTTTTGGGGAGGAATGGGGTAAAATGGTGACTAACGTGCAAATGGCATAGTGTGCGTTGAGTTAGGAGGTGGAGTATGGCACGTCGTGCTGCTAATAAGCAACCGCGGAATAAAGCCAATTCTGCCTCTGGGTATTCCGTAAATCAGGCTGGTTTCTCCACTGAATCTGATATGTCTCAGCAAACGCAGATGCCACTGCAAGCTGAAGCCCCGCAGATTCTTACGTCATATGTTCAGCCTGTTCAACCTCAGCATTCGCAGCACGCTCAGGACTCTTACGGAGTGCCTTCAACTTCTATGCCAGCTGTTCAGCAAGCAATTCAGGCGCCGACATTCACCTCCACTCCATCCGGCGCTTATAATTCAGCTACTCAAGCTGCAGCTATGCCAATTGCACCGTTCTCTAATGTTCAGCAGCCAATGCAGCAGCCAGTTCAGCCAATACAGCAGCCAATGCAGCAGCCTGTTCAGTATGCGCAAAATCCTGCGGCCTCGCCATTAGCTCCTATTTTGCTTGGAACTTACACGCCGAAAATCGACGATAAAGGTCGCGTGGCTCTTCCTGCAAAATTCCGCGCTCAACTTGGAAGCGGTTTTGTTATGGCTCGTGGCCAAGAGCGTTGCGTTTACGTGCTTCCAATGACTGAGTTTCAGCGCATGACCACGCAAATTCAGCGCACTTCTATGAGCAATAAGTCTGCTCGTGATTATTTGCGTGTCTTTCTTTCTGGCGCTGTTGACGAAGAGCCAGATAAGCAAGGTCGTATTGTTGTGCCGCCAATGCTTAGGGATTACGCCAGTTTAGGCAACGAAATCGTTGTTATTGGTGTTGGTACGCGTGCTGAAATTTGGAATAAGTCGGCTTGGGAAGCTTATCTTGCTGATCGTGAGCAAGGTTATGCCGATATTGCTGACGACGTACTTCCGGCGGTGATGTGATGCAAGATATTACAGCCATACACGCACCGGTTTTATTGCAAGATTGCGTCGATTTAGTAACTCCTGCTTTGCAGCATAAAGACGCGATTGTAGTAGATTGCACACTAGGTCTTGCCGGCCACGCTACAGCTTTTCTTAAAGCAGCACCTTTTGCAACTCTTATTGGAATTGATCGAGATTCTGAGGCGCTGTCTTTAGCTACAGAGCGCATGCGTAACGAAGGTTTGGAAAATCGTTTTATTCCAGCTCACGCAGCTTTTGACGAAATTGACTCAGTCTTAAGCGCGCATAATATTGACAAAATTGACGCAGCTTTTATGGATTTGGGTCTTTCTAGCCTGCAAATTGACGAAGCGGATCGCGGCTTCTCCTACTCTCACGACACCGCTCTTGATATGCGCATGGATACTACGCAATCAACTACTGCTGCAACGATTTTAGCAACATATGATGCTCGCGAATTAACTAAAATTTTCCGCGAGTATGGCGAAGAACGTTTTGCGTCTCTTATTGCGCGTCGAATTGTTGAAACTCGCGAAGATAAGCCTCTTTTAACTTCCCTACAGCTTGTTCGTTTAGTTGACGATGCGATTCCTAAGGCTCACCGTGCTGCCGGAAATCCAGCTAAGCGCGTGTTCCAAGCTTTGCGTATTGAAGTAAATGGTGAGTTAGATAAGCTTCAGCGTACGCTTCCAAAGATTGCTTTGCGTCTTCGTGAACGTGGTCGTCTTGTAGTTGAGTCTTACCATTCTTTGGAAGACACAACTGTTAAGCGCTTTATGAATAAGGGCTTAACAGTTGACGTTCCAGCGAATATGCCTGTTATTCCTGAAGATGCTCAGCCTTTCTTTAAGTCTCTTACAAGAGGCGCAATGAAAGCATCTAAAGAGGAGATTGAGCATAATACTCGCTCTTCTTCAGTTCGTTTGCGCGCTGTTGAATTGTGCCGTCCTATTCCTGAGCGTTGGCTCAACAGGCTTGAAGATGAAGCTTATGGCTTAGAGCCTCGTAAAGGAGGCCGATAAAAATGGTATTGAATACTAAAAATCGCGTATTGCGTTCGGCTTCTTCTACTTCCGCTCCTGCAGGTCGTGTTAAAGATGCGTCAACTCGTAAAGATTATTCGCGAAATTCTTCCACAGCAGTATTTGGTGCTGCTAAGCGTCAAACTTCCGTGGTTCTTAATCGTTTGCAGAAAGTTATGAACTGGAGTAATACGCGCAAAGTTCCAATCATAAATTTCATGATTATTGTGATTTTCATGGTTGTGACTTTGTCTACTTCGCTTATGCTTCGTACGCAAATGGCTGAGCTTTCTTTTGAGCAGACTGCTACGCAATCTCGTATTTCACGCTTGCGTCAAGATGTTGAAGCTAAGCAAGCAAAGCTCGATACTTTGGATGCTGAGCTTCCTTCGAAAGCGCAACGCATGGGGATGATTCCGCAGCAAGGTTCTATTGCGATTGATTTAAGTGATTATGCGGCTAAACGAAAGCATAATCAAAAGAACAAAAAAGAAGTTCCAAAAAATAATAATTCGCAAAATAATACGCAGGATAAAGCTAAAAACAAAACTAAAAATAAACCTAAAAACAAAACTAAAGAACAGCAACAAAAACAACAGTCACAACAAACAAAACAGGAGAAACATTGATGCGCCACATTTTTAAACAACGTTTCGCCAAAGAACAAAACTTTGTTCGTAAATGCGCTGTTATTGCTATAGTTTTCGCTTTCATAGGCATTTGTGCCATTGCAAAGCTTAGCTATATTCAGCTAATTAACGCACGCTCTACTGCACAGGCAGCTCAAGCAGAACGCAGCAGAGTGCGCCCAATTCTTGCTCGTCGTGGCAAAATTTTGGATGCAAATGGTGCTGTTCTTGCACAAAGCGTTGAGCGATTCAATATTATTGGAGACCCTCTTAACGCTCAGGCTTTTAAGCCTACGCCATGCACTAAGCAGACTGAAGATAATTGCCATATGCTAAATGGTAAACCGGTAGAGGGCACGGGCGCTGTGGCGGTTGCTCGTTTGCTCGCTCCGATTCTTCACATGAGTTCTGTAGAGCTTGGCGGAAAATTAGCTGGCGTTGGTCGTTACGTTTTGTTGAAGCGTAACGTAACTCCTGCAGTTAAGCGCGCTATTGACAATCTTAATCTTTCTGGATGCATTTATGCAGAAAATAGTAGTGAGCGAGTGTATTCTAGCGGCCCAATTCTTGGTTCTGTAATTGGTGCAGTTTCGAATGCGGATGAAGTTAATCGTAAAGATTTAAAGGATCGCAAGGGTGAAGTTGGTGTTTCTGGACTTGAGCTAACTCATGACTCCACCTTAAACGGTGTAGACGGTTACCAGCGTTACCAAGGAAATAACGTTGGAAATGAGAAGATTCCAGGAACTGTAACAGAATCTAAGCCTGCTGTAAACGGCAGCGATATTAAGCTTACGATTGATAGCGATGTTGATTGGTATGTTAAGAAGGTTCTTCTTGACGGAAAGAAACAATATCGTGCAGCATGGGGGGTTGCAGTAGTTCAGGATGTTCGAACTGGCGAAATTCTAGCTTTGGAAGATACTGACGATATTAAAGCTGGTAGCACGCAATCCAAAGTAAACGTGTCTCGCGCAGTAAGCCAAACATTTGAACCTGGTTCTATTGGTAAAGCTTTTGCAATGTCTGGTATGTTGCAAACCGGCGCTCACAAGCTTAGCGATCAGTTTGCTGTTCCTAACAGCATTAATAAGAATGGCCAAACATATCACGATGCTGTTGATCATGGTGTTGAACATTGGACTTTGGCTGGTATTCTTGCTGAATCTTCAAACGTTGGTATGGTTATGGCCGGCGAAAAGTATCCATTAGATAAGCGCTACGAATACCTTTATAAGTTTGGTCTCGGTCAGTATACCGGATTGAATTTGCAGGGTGAATCTCGCGGCTTGCTTCCTAGCATGCAATCTTGGGATGGTCGTAAGAAAGATACTGTTCTATTCGGCCAAGGTTATGCTGTGAACGCTTTGCAGCTTACTAACGCTATGGCAACTATTGCTAATAAAGGCGTGAAGTTGCGTCAAACTTTGATTAAGTCTGTTATTGATTCTAACGGTCATGTGACTAAAGCTGGGCGTGCTCAAGGAACGCGAGTTATTGATGAGAATGTTGCAGCTCAAATGATGAACGCTCTTGAAAACTCAGGCGAGCATTATCACCGTTTTGCAGGTGTTGATGGCTACCGTGTTGCTGCAAAGAGTGGTACTGCAGAAGTTGCGGGACCTGATGGCCGTCTTAGCTCCACAATTAGCGACTGGTCTGGCGCTATTCCGGCGGATAATCCTCGCTTCATCGTAACCGTTGTGCTAAAAGATCCACAAGGTGTTTACGGTGGTATGACTGCAGGCCCATTGTTCAAAACAATTGGTGAATTCCTTATGCAAAAGTACGATGTTCCAACTTCTGCTGCACGCACGAACCCTGTTGCGGTAAATTGGTAATGAGCGCATTACAATGTTGTTTAATACTAAGTAGGGTGTGCAATGAATGTGGTTGATGAATATTCAAGAGTAAGAGTTACTTTAGGTTTCGCTGCAAAAAACTACGGTTTTGAAGTTGTGCCAGCGTTTGCATCTGAAGTAACTGTTACTTCTATTGCTCATGACGTGCGACAAGTGCATCCTGGCTGCCTGTTTGTGCCGCTCGGCCACGTTGATCGCCGTCAACTTGAAGCTGCTAGAGATGCTGGAGCGTACGCTGCACTAGTTCCACCAGAGTTTCGTAATGAAGCTGTAGATTTAGGAATACCGCTACTTGTATCTTCTGCTAATCCTGTTGCTCTTGGAAAACTTGCTTGCGATATTAATTGTGATCCTTCTTCTTGCGTTGCAACTTTTGCTGTTGCAGGCGACGACGATGACGAAATTCATGCTAATGTTTTGCGATTGGCAGACTTTTTACACATGCTTGGTAATCCTGTTGGTGTGATTAGTGACGCTGGATCGTCTTCTTTGCAGCGCGAACTTTCGCTGGAATATCCGTTAAATATAGCTGATGTTCAGCATACGCTGTCAGTTTGTGCAGAAGATGGTGCTGCTGCAGTAGTTATTGCACTTAATAGCGCGACTTTGTCGAAAAATGCGTTGCAGTCGGTAAATATTGACGTTTTGGGTGCAGAGAAATCTCAAGTAGACGACGACTCTAAATCAACTGACAATGCCACTACTAATGCAACTAACAATGCCACTACAACTACAACTACCAATATAAGTTTTTATTCTTTGCGACAACGTTACGGTTTTAGTAGCAGAGATCACTCGTATTGCGTTACAAGATCTACTGAATCGGACGAATTAGCGCAATTAGCAGACGAAATTGGCGGACAAAATATTAAGCGTCATCTTTCACTAGCAATTGCAATGGTGTTGGCTGCTGGAGTGCGTCGTGGAACTATTAAAAGCGCATTGCGTGTTTCTCACGAATTGCGTTAAATAGGTAATTTGCGCGTGTGTTTTAGCTGTGCAAACTACTTTAAGCAAATGATTTAGACTTGGATTTTGGACTTTGGATTTGGGCTTTGAGTGTTTTTAAGCATGCGGAGCATTTAGGAGGATTTTATGAGTTGTAATCAAAACCATGAGGCAATTAGTGAAGCGAAGACGCAAAATAACATGATGCCTATGAGTGTTTTTGAAATTGCTTCTGTAGTAAATGGCACTGTGCACGTTAGCAATCAAAATAATTCTTCTAATACAAAGCGCGAAAACACTACTGTTACATCCGTTTTTACTGATTCTCGTGAAGTTCGTGAAGGATCCGTTTTTGTTGCAATTGCTGGTGAACATGTTGACGGTCACGACTATGTAGAAAGTGCTGAAAAATCTGGGGCTGTATTAGCAATTGTTGAGCATTTTGTAAAAGACGTTTATATTACTCAGATTGTTGTTAAAAATTCCGTTGAAGCTTTAGGCTTGCTCGCTAAACATAATTTGCAGCGTAGACGCGAATTACAGCAGCCGTTTACAATTGTTGGGATTACTGGTTCTGTTGGAAAAACAACAACTAAAGATATGCTTAAGGCATTGCTTAGCACTTTGGGCGAAACTGTTGCTCCTGTTGGGTCTTTTAATAACGAAATCGGCTTGCCTTTAACCTCTTTAAAAGTTGGCCCATCTACTAGATTCTTAGTAGCAGAAATGGGTGCTAACCATGTTGGAGAAATTGCGAATTTAACAAAAATTGCTCCGCCAGATATTGCGGTTGTGCTTAAAGTTGGTGTTGCTCACTTAGGAGAGTTTGGTTCAGTTGAGCGCATTGCTCAGGCAAAAAGTGAGATTGTGCAAGGGCTTGTGCCGCATGGTATTGCAGTGTTAAACGCGGATGATTCTAGGGTTTTTGCAATGAGCAATCTTGCAGATAAAAATCATGTTCGCTACTTTGGCAGAAATCTTAAAAATGGTTTGCTTGAATCAGCTCCTAAAAGCGAGTATCAACTTTGTGCGAGTTGCGTAGAACTTGATTCTTTTGGAAAGCCAACTTTTACGCTTAGCGAATACGAAAAATCTTCTGAAGATTCTTCTGAAATAACGAATAAAACGCAAGTTCATCTTGCTATACAGGGTGAGCATAATGTTATGAATGCTCTTGCTGCAGCAAATGTTGCTCGCTATTTTGGTATGCCTTTAGAAAATATTGCGGATGTGCTTGGCAAAGTTTCGCATATTAGCCCGCATCGCATGCAGCTTAGTACCGTTTCTTATGAGGGCAAAGAGTTTACGCTTATTGACGATTCTTTTAACGCTAACCCTGATTCTATGAAAGCTGGACTTGACGGCTTATGTGCTTACGAAAGTAAAGACAATGCAAATAAGTCTAATGTTTTTAGAATTGCTGTTTTAGGTTCAATGCTTGAACTTGGCAAAAATGAGTGCGAATTGCACGAAAATATTGGTTCGTATGCTGCTAAGTCAAATGTTGATGCTGTTATAGCTGTTGGTTCAAAAACGGATTCTGATTTAGACAATTTAGCCCAGTGTATTGCGCATGGCGCTCGCAATTCTTGGGAAAATAAAAAGCTTTCAGCCAATGACGCAGTACATTTAGCACATAGCTCTTATGAGGCTAATGAACTTGTTTGGAAGATTGTGGCCGACCATCCGAGTAGTGTTGTGTTATTGAAAGGTTCGCATGCGTCAGGTTTAAGTGTGTTGGCTGAACGTTGGGCCAGTATTAATAAGTAGTGCAAACGGAATATAAAACGGAGGTTAAGCGGTGATTGCGCTTATTATCGGAATTGTTGTGTCGCTAGTTGTGACGATTATAGGCACGCCTCTGCTTATTCGTTTGGTGCACCGCTTGCATTATGGGCAGTACATTCGTCAGGATGGTCCGCAATCTCATTTAGTAAAGCGCGGAACTCCAACTATGGGCGGTGTTGTTATTAATCTTGCCGTTGTTGCAGGTTGGGCTGCTTCTGCACTTTACCGCTACATGGCTGTTGGAAGAGCACCTTCCTGGTCTGCTGTTTTAGTGCTTTTTGCCATGCTTTCTATGGGTTTGCTTGGCTTTATTGACGATTTTGCTAAAGTGAGAAAAAAGCAGAATCTTGGTCTTTCTGTGCACGCTAAATTCATTGGGCAGATTGTTTTTGCAAGCATTTACGCTCTTCTTGCGCTGCTTCTTCCAACGCAATCTGGTATTGCTAGTGCTCAGCCTGGAATGAGTTTTATTGAGCGACCATTCTTTGATTTTTCAATACTCGGTAAGGGTGTTGGAATTGTTGTGTTTATTATTTGGGTGAATTTCCTAATTGCTGCATGGTCTAATGCTGTAAATTTGACCGATGGTCTTGACGGCTTAGCTTCTGGCTCTTCTATGATTGCTTTTGCAGGTTACGCTTTGATTGCTTTTTGGGAAAGCTACCATGTGCGCGGCGGCGGTCATTTTGGCTTCTCTTACGCTGTTTCTGATCCTCTTGATTTAACCATTATTTCCGTTTGCGCGGCTGTTGCCTGCTTCGGTTTCTTGTGGTTTAATTCCAATCCTGCTCAAGTATTTATGGGAGACACTGGTTCTCTTGCGTTGGGCGGCTTGTTTGCTGCTATTTCTATTGCTACGCACACAGAGTTTTTGGCAGTAATTTTGGGCGGACTCTTTGTAATGGAAGCTGCAAGTGACGTTATTCAGGTTGGCTTCTTTAAAGCAACGCATAAACGCGTTTTCAAAATGGCTCCTATTCATCATCATTTTGAATTGCTCGGCTGGACGGAAACAAAGGTTGTTGTGCGTTTTTGGATGATTGAGCTTATGTTTGTTCTTTCTGCGCTTATGATGTTCTACGCGGATTGGGCAGGCCGTTCTGGATTGCTTATTTAATATAAAAGTTGGAAGGCTTCAATATGAGTACTCTTAAGAGTTCTGATTCGTCTGTTTCGCTACCATCATGCGAGTGCAGTGGCACATTCCCGTTCAAAAATGTTCTTGTTGCAGGACTTGGTGTTTCTGGACGTGGAGCTGCTGAAGTTTTGCGCGCTGTTGGATCTAATCCTATAACTGCAGACGAAAAAAAGCCTGAAGCCGATATTCATAATTTTGAAGAAATTAACTGGTCTAAAATCGACGCTGTAGTTACTTCTCCTGTTTTTAATCCTCGCACACCATTTTTGCAAGAAGCTCAATCGCATAATATTCCAGTAATGAGCGAAGTTGAGTTAGCGTGGCGTTTGCGCGTTCCATCTAAGCGCACAAATAAACCTGCTTATTGGATTGGTATTACCGGAACTAACGGCAAAACTTCCACTACAGAAATGACTTCAGCAATGCTTAACTCTTGCGGATTAGATGCTCCAGCTGTGGGAAATATTGGAAAATCTGTTTCTCATGCGGCTTTGGAAGCTAATCACGACGCTTTATGTGTTGAATTAAGCTCCTTCCAGCTGCATTTTACTGATTCTTTAGCTCTTGATTGTGCTGCTATTACGAATATTGCTGCCGACCATTTAGATTGGCATGGTGGCATGGAAGCTTATGCTCACGACAAGTCAAAAGTTTTTAATAATGTTCGCAAAGCTTTAGTTTACAATGCTCAAGATGAAAGAGTTAAAGCATTAGCTCAAGCTGCAAAAGTGGCTTCGGGTTGCAAGCGTATTGGTTTTACTTTAGCTGAGCCTTCTTTGGGTGAAATTGGTGTTAAAGACGGTTGGATTGTTGATAACAGCGGTGTTGCTGGGGGAGATCCTGGAGTATTGAAGCGTATTGTTGCTTTGCGTGATTTGCGTCATTTATGCGAGCCAGATGGCACAGTTTACCCGCATTTGTTGGCTGACGCTCTTACGGCATTGGCTTTGGCTCTTGGCTTAACTGGAAACGTTGATGCTGCAGTTCGTGCTTTATGCGAGTTTGCTCCAGGCGGTCATCGAATTCAAACTGTTGCAACTTTGCCGGCTCAAGATTGCAATCCTTCGCATTCTATTCGATTCGTTGATGATTCTAAAGCAACTAATGCTCACGCTGCAGCCGCGTCTTTAGCAAGTTTTGCTAATAATTCGGTAGTTTGGATTGCTGGCGGCTTGGCAAAAGGCGGTTGTTTTGAAGATTTAGTAGCAAATCAGCTTCATGTGATTAAAGCTGTTGTTGTTATTGGCGTAGACCAGCGTCCGATTGTTGAAGCTCTTCATAATTCTGCTCCAAATATTCCTGTAACTATTGTTGCTCCAGACGGTTCTAGTGCTGAATCGTATAATGGTATTGACGATGCGGTTTGCGCGCGGATTGAGCATAATTCGCTTATAAATGCTGATTCTTCATTCGGCGAAGCTGTTATGCAACAAACTGTAGAAGCTGCCGGGCGTTACGCTAAGCCTGGTGATGTTGTGCTTCTTGCTCCAGCATGTGCTTCTATGGATCAATTCGTTTCGTATGCTGATCGTGGAAATCGCTTTGCTGAAGAATCTCAACGATGGGTACACAATCATGGTATTAAACAACAATAAGCCGATTAAGTGGTTGCGCTCATTAGTGCACAAAAAAAGTGGTGAAGAGCAGGGTCAAGATTTAGCGCTTAAGCATTATCTTGGGTGGAAAAGTTTAACAAATCCTCTGTGGTGCTTATACGGAATGAGAATATCGGTAATTATTTTATCGATATTTGGCTTATTTATGGTGTTTTCTAGCTCCTCAGTAACAATGATTACTTACGGAGTTGCACCTTGGGGGCAGGGCGTAAACCAAACTCTTTACTGCATTTTGGGCATGATTGGCTATATTTTTGCTTCTCGCGTGCCTGTTTCGTACTACAGAAAATATGTTGCGATTATTTATGCTGTTGCGGCCGTAGCGCAGTTTTTAACTTTTGTGCCAGGTTTGCGCCGAGAGGTTAATGGTAACGCGGGCTGGATTGCTGTTGGCCCTATTACTTTGCAACCTGCAGAAATCACAAAACTATCTTTGTGTATTTGGCTTCCAATCGCACTTCTTGCCGCAAAAGAAGCTTATAAGCGTGTTCAAATGCGAGCCTATATTCCCGCCGCATCCGGATTAGGCGTATCTTTGCTTCTAGTTATTGCCGGTAAAGATCTTGGTACTGCTTTAATTATTATTCTTATTGCTCTTATAGCTTTCTATTTAGGTGGATTTCCAACCAAATGGCTTGTTGGAAGCATATTTATTGCTTGCATAATGGTTGCTCTTTTGGTTTTAACAAGTCAAAATCGTATGCGAAGAATTCTCGCAACATTGCACGGCTGCGATGCTAAAGCAGCTAAAGGCGTGTGCTTCCAAGCAATTCACGCACAATACGCAATGGCTTCCGGAGGACTTTTAGGCGTTGGTATTGGTAACTCGCGCGAAAAATGGAATTATTTACCTTACGCTCATAACGATTTTATTTTCGCAATTATTGGCGAAGAAATGGGATTTTTGGTTGCGTCTGCAGTAGTTATTTTGTACATAATAATCGGCTGGTGCATTCTTTCTTCCGCACTTCAAGCAAAATCTAAGTTTATTTCAATAACTTTAATGTGCATAGCAACCTGGATTGTAGGCCAGGGCTTAGTTAATATTCTTGTAGTAGTGCAACTATTGCCGGTTATGGGAGTTCCTATGCCGTTTGTGTCTGCAGGCGGATCTTCGCTTGTTATGTGTTTGGTTGCAGTAGGAGTCGCTGACGGTCTTATGCGAGCAAACCCACAGCTTAAAATGGAAAAATAGTAGCGTAATTGAAGAATCGGGGAAATAATGAATCAGACTAATGCTAATCAGAAAGAAGTGCATATTGTGCTTGCAGGAGGGGGAACTGCAGGACATGTTAATCCACTACTTTCTGTTGCAGACGCATTAAAACGTATTGAGCCAAACGCTCATATTAGCGTAATTGGTACGGCTGTTGGATTGGAAAAAGATCTTGTTCCAGAAGCAGGATACGAACTTGACACTATAGAAAAAGTGCCTTTTCCTAGAAAACCAAATCTTGACGCACTAAAATTCCCTTTGCGTTGGATTAAAGAAACGCGCAAAGTTCAAAATATTTTATTAAAACGAAAGGCAGATATTGTAGTTGGCTTCGGCGGCTACGCTTCTGCTCCAGTTTATTTTAAAGCTCATTCGAAGCATATTCCGATTGTTATTCATGAGCAGAATGCTAAAGCCGGAATGGCAAATAAATTAGGCGCTAAATGGGCTGAAGAAATAGGAACTGTGTACAATACCACTGGTTTGCGCGCAAAAAACGGTTCTGAAGCAAAAAGAGTAGGATTGCCGCTTCGCCCTGCTATTTCTACATTGTGCAAAAAACTGGAAGAAGATAGGGGCTCGGCTGCAGTTGAAGGAGCTTGCAAGCTTGGATTAGATCCAAAGCGACCAATTATTTTGGTAACTGGAGGCTCTTTAGGAGCAAAAAGCATCAATCTGGCTGTGGCTCAAGCTTCTAAAGAAATTTTGCAGCATGCGCAAGTCATACATTTAACTGGTCGCGCAAAAGCGGAAGAAGTGCGAAGCATAGTTGCAAAGCAAGTAGGTGAATCGCAAATAAACGATATTAATCCAAATCATGCTGGATTAGGTGATTATCATATTGCGGAATATTTAGAGCGTATTGACTGGGCTTTTGCTTGTGCAGACTTGGTTATTTGCAGGGCTGGAGCTGGAACTGTTGCCGAAATTTCCGCTTTAGGATTGCCTGCAGTTTATGTGCCGCTTCCTATTGGTAACGGCGAGCAGCGTTTTAATGCTGAGCCGGTTGTAAAAGCTGGCGGTGCAGTTATGGTAAACGACTGCGATTTTAGCGCTCAATGGTTAAATCTTGAAGGAATAGCTTTATTAGAGGATAGTAAGCGTTTGCAAAATATGCGAAAAGAATCATGGAATTATGGTATTCGTAACGCGGCAGACGTTATGGCAAAGCGTATTCTTGAAATCGCAAAAGGAAGCAGAAAATAATGTCGAATGTTAATAATAATGCGGATTTGCTATGCTATAAAATCACTCTAAATCCAATAAAAGCTGCATTTGAAGATTCTAAAAACGCATCCACTCTTGGAAGAGTGCATTTTATTGGCATTGGTGGAGCAGGAATGAGTGTTCTTGCAGAAATGCTTCACGAAGAAGGCGTAAGTGTTAGCGGATGCGACCGCGAAGAAAACGATCACACAAAGCGTTTGGAAGAATTAGGTATTTCAGTAGAAATTGGCCAAAACGCTTCTCATGTTGAGAGTGCAGATGTGCTTGTGTATTCAAGCGCAATTAAGCCGAATAATCCAGAAATTGTGGCAGCTTACGCCAATGGTGTAAAACTCGTGCATAGAAGCGATATTCTTGCGCTACTTCTTGCCTCAAAAACTGGTGTTACTGTTGCAGGAGCTCACGGTAAAACAACTACAAGCTCGCTTCTTTCTCACATACTAAGCGTTGCTGGAACTGGAGAACTTGCAGACCCAAGCTACGCGATTGGCGGATCAATACAGTCTGAAGATGGCACTGTTATTGATGGCGGCCACGCGGGTAAGGGAAGCGTTATGGTTGCTGAAGCTGACGAATCCGACGGAAGCTTTGAAAAATATCGCCCAAGTATTGCAATCGTAACAAATGCTGAAGCAGATCACTTAGATCATTACGGTTCTAGCGAACGCTACCGTGAAGCTTTTGTTGAGCATGTAAGTCACGCTATTGATCACGTAATAATTTGCGCTGATGACGAAGGTGCTAGAAAAGTTCTTGAAAAAATGTCGGACGAAACTTTGCGCGCAACAATTGCCTACGGTGCTTACGATTCGTGGGCTTCAACTAGCGCTCGCGTGCAAAATTTGACGCAGTTTGCTGGTATTAAGCATGAAAGCGAGCAGGCTGTAAGTGGGCGAGAAGTATTTACGCTTGTTTTGCCTGGGGATATTGCTGGTAATGCTGGTAATGCTGGCAAAATAGAAGATTCACTAAGCTTAGAAGTTAGTTTGCTAATTCCAGGATTGCACAATGCGCGTAACGCTTCGGCTGCTATTATTGCTGCAGTGTTGCTTGGAATGAAGCCGGAAGATGCGGCTCGTGGTGCTCAAAGTTTTAGGGGAGCATCTAGGAGATTTGATATTCGAGGATGCGTTAGCGGTGTTACTGTTGTTGACGATTATGCGCATCATCCAACGGAAATTGAAGCTTTACTTCGTGCTGCTAGAAGGCGCTATACTTCAGCGAAATTGCGTGTGCTGTTCCAGCCGCATTTGTTCTCTAGAACGCGCGCTTTTGCTAGTGAGTTTGCTAAGGCTTTGGCTTTGGCTGACGACGTGATTGTTACTGGCATTTTTCCAGCTCGCGAAAAGCAGGAAGATTTTCCTAATATTCACGCAGAAACTATTGTTGAGGCTGCAAAAACGCAGAATCTCAATGTGCAAATTGAGGCTGTGGAAGATATGCGTGAGGCTGCGTTGAAACTTACTGCGCGCGCAAAATCCGGAGATGTTCTTCTTACTGTTGGTGCTGGAAGTATTACTGATATGACGTCTGTTATGCTAGAAGCATTGTAAAAATATTCACAAAATAGTAAGAAATATCTGCTATTCTTTAGGAAACTTAAGCTTCACGAGGAAAGGAGCGGTATGGGTCGCGTGATTGTTAGTAAATCAAATGATTCTTCTGAAAATAAGCCGCATCCTCGCACTGTTAAAAGCCTTAATTTAGCAGATGCGAATCCTAATCGCGAAGAAAAGCATCAGGGTAAATTTGTTGATGCAAGGCGCTTGCCAGGTCTTGACTTCATAAAGAAAACGCTAAGTCAAACTTCTGGATCTTTTGGAATGATGACTCGTCCTAGAATTGTCAATTTCAAAGAGCGCTTAAAAGAACGTAAATCCGCTTATTTGAAGTTTACGCTTAAACGTGTTTTAGCTGCTATAGCTGTTATTGCAGTTCTTGCAGCGCTTTTATGGCTTCTGTTTTTCTCACCGGCATTTCGTCTTCAACTAGACGATATTACTATTTCTGGTTCTAACGAATGGGTGAGTGAGCAGAAAATCGAATCGATAGCGTCTACTCAAGTAGACAAATCGCTGTTTTTGGTATCTTCGCAAGAAGTAATTGGTCAGCTTAAAGATATTCCTGGCGTAACTGAAGCAAAAGTTACTAAAAATTTCCCGCATAGTTTACAAATTACGGTTAGAGCTCAACGTCCTGCAGCAATGCTTAAAACTCGCGAAAGCAGTAAGCTCACAGCTGTGGATGCAAAGGGTAGAGTTTTAAATGCCGTAGCACAGGCGTCTATTAAAGGTATTCCGGTAATCGAAGTAGGGGATATTCAACGAAGCCTAAACAATAGAGCCGTTCTTGAAGCTGTGAAAATCGTAAGCTCGCTGCCGGAATCAATGCGTGCCAGAGTTACAAAAGTTAGTGCAAAAACGCAGGATTCTGTTGAAACGGAACTTGGTGATGTAAAGCGAACTATTGTTTGGGGCGATTCTTCGCAAATCGAATTAAAAAAGGCTATTGTTGCTAAAATTATTGACGATCCAAGCAAAATAGGAGATAAGCATAGGCTCGATGTTTCCGCTCCTGTGCGACCAATTCTTAAGTAGATTTTGGTTTTAATTGGGTTTGAGTTGGGTTTTATTTTGCTTTTGTGATTTAGTTAGAAGCATTGTCAAACTTTGGTGTATAATAGTAATTCGTGTGTGCCAACGGCGTGCCTTATGTGATAGGCGTGCAGGTTGGGATATCCCAAGTGCCAAAGATAGCGCGCAGTAATGCGTGACTGGAGGCGCAAGGGCCATCGGGCCGGTGGACTGTGGCTTTTACTCTTTTAACCGATTCAGGTTTAAGGTGTGCTGCAGTGTGGCGGTTTTCACCAAACAGAACATATCAATGAATCGGAGAACTTAAGTTGCCTACGATTGAACAACTCGTCCGTAAGGGACGTCAGGCCAAGCCTAAGAAGTCAAAGACTTTGGCCTTGAAAGGTAGCCCGTTGCGTCGTGGCGTGTGCACCCGTGTGTACACCACCACTCCTAAGAAGCCAAATTCCGCGCTTCGTAAGGTTGCTCGTGTGCGCCTCAGCTCGGGTATTGAAGTAACCGCCTATATTCCAGGCGAAGGCCATAACTTGCAGGAGCACTCCATCGTGCTTGTGCGCGGTGGCCGTGTGAAGGATCTCCCAGGTGTGCGTTACCACATCGTGCGTGGCGCGCTCGATACCCAGGGTGTCAAGGACCGCAAGCAGGGTCGTTCCCTGTATGGAGCAAAGAAGGCGAAGTAAAACATGTCACGTAAAGGACCTGCAAAAAAGCATCAGTTGCTTCCTGATCCAATCTACGGCTCGACCGTCGTGGCTCAGTTGATTAACAAAATCCTTCTCGATGGTAAGAAGTCCATCGCAGAAAACATCGTCTACACCGCTCTTGAGCAGGTGAAGGCTAAGACCGAGCAGGAGCCAGTTTCTGTTTTGAAGCGCGCTCTCGATAACATTCGTCCAAGCCTCGAGGTTCGTTCCCGCCGCGTTGGTGGCGCAACCTACCAGGTTCCAGTCGAAGTTAAGCCTGCTCGTGCAAACACATTGTCCCTTCGCTGGCTTACTGACTTCTCCCGCGTTCGTCGTGAGAAGACAATGGCTGAGCGTTTGGCCAACGAAATTCTCGATGCCTCCAATGGCTTGGGTGCTTCCGTGAAGCGCCGCGAGGATACCCACAAGATGGCAGAAGCAAACAAGGCTTTTGCTCACTATCGCTGGTAATCCACAAGATAATCGGTATCTTAAAGAGCTAAGGATAAGAATATGGCACAAGATGTGCTTAACGACCTGAATATGGTTCGTAACATCGGCATCATGGCGCACATCGATGCTGGTAAGACTACTACAACCGAACGTATTCTTTACTACACTGGTAAGAATTACAAGATCGGTGAAACTCATGATGGTGCTTCTACCATGGACTTCATGGCTCAGGAGCAGGAACGCGGTATTACTATTCAGTCTGCTGCAACCACCTGCTTCTGGAAGCGTCAGACTCACGACGTTGATGACCGCTATCAGATCAACATCATCGATACCCCAGGCCACGTGGACTTCACCGCTGAGGTGGAACGTTCCCTTCGTGTTCTCGACGGTGCTGTTGCAGTCTTCGATGGTAAGGAAGGCGTGGAGCCTCAGTCTGAAACCGTGTGGCGTCAGGCAGATAAGTACAGCGTTCCACGTATTTGCTTCATCAACAAGATGGATAAGCTTGGCGCAGACTTCTACTACTCCGTCAAGACCATCAAGGAGAAGCTCGGCGCAACTCCACTCGTTATTCAGCTTCCAATCGGCGCTGAAAACGACTTCACTGGCGTTGTTGACTTGATTCGTATGAAGGCTTACGTCTGGAATGACGTTAAGGACGATATGGGTGCTCACTACGACACCGTTGACATTCCTGCAGATTTGCAGGATCGTGCAGAAGAGTATCGTGCTGAACTCATGGATCAGGTTGCTGAAGCTGACGACGAATTGGTTGAGAAGTATCTCGAAACTGGCGAACTTACTGAAGAAGAAATGCGCGCTGGTATTCGTAAGCTTACAATCGAACGCAAGGCCTTCCCTGTAACCTGCGGTTCTGCATTCAAGGATAAGGGTGTTCAGCCAATGCTGGATGCTGTTGTTGACTTCCTTCCAAGCCCAGAGGATGTTCCATCCATTAAGGGCTTCAAGCCAGGCGACGAATCCGTTGAAATTGACCGCAAGCCAGTGAACACCGATCCATTCGCAGCTTTGGTCTTCAAGATTTCCACCCATCCGTTCTACGGCAAGCTCGTATTCGTGCGCGTTTACTCTGGCGAAGTTAAGCCAGGCGATTCTGTGTACGATTCCACGAAGTCCAAGAAGGAACGCGTTGGCAAGATCTTCCAGATGCACGCTGATAAGGAAAATCCTGTAGATTCCGCAGAAGCTGGTAACATCTACACCTTCGTTGGTTTGAAGAACGTCAGCACTGGTGATACCTTGTGCGACGAAAAGAACCCAATCTCCTTGGAATCCATGACCTTCCCAGATCCTGTTATCGAGGTGGCTGTGGAGCCAAAGACGAAGGCTGATCAGGAAAAGATGAGCTTGGCTTTGGCTAAGCTTTCTGACGAGGATCCTACCTTCCAGGTTAAGACCGATGAGGAATCTGGCCAGACTTTGATTTCCGGTATGGGCGAGCTTCAGCTTGACATTATCGTTGATCGTATGCGCCGCGAGTTCAAGGTCGAAGCGAATGTTGGTAAGCCACAGGTTGCTTACCGTGAAACCATTCGTAAGGCTGTTATGAACCAGGAATACACTCACAAGAAGCAGACCGGTGGTTCTGGTCAGTTCGCTAAGGTTTTGATGAACTTCGAGCCTCTCGACACAGAATCTGGCGAAACTTACCAGTTCGTCAACGAAGTTACCGGCGGCCACATTACCAAGGAATTCATTCCTTCCATCGACGCAGGTGTGCAGGAAGCTATGGAATCCGGTGTGTTGGCTGGCTTCCCAGTTGTGGGCGTAAAGGCAACCGTCACCGACGGTCAGACTCACGATGTCGATTCTTCGGAAATGGCCTTCAAGATTGCAGGTTCCATGTGCTTCAAGGAAGCTGCACCAAAGGCTAATCCGGTAATTCTCGAACCAATTATGGCAGTCGAAGTCCGTACTCCAGAAGAGTACATGGGCGATGTCATGGGCGATTTGAACTCTCGCCGCGGTAACATCCAGTCTATGACTGATGCAACCGGCGTTAAGGTTATTGACGCAAAGGTGCCGCTGAGCGAAATGTTCGGCTACATCGGCGATCTTCGTTCCAAGACTCAGGGCCGCGCAATGTTCACCATGCAGATGGACTCTTACGCAGAGGTCCCGAAGGCTGTTTCGGACGAGATTATTAAGGCTCAGCGCGGCGAATAAAGCGCACGCTACTTCGGTGTTTTCTGTCCCCGGTCAACGCTAGAATTTCTACGTTGACTGGGTTCTGGCACCGAAGTGGCACCTAACCCAGAAACCCAGTAAATATGTAGCGAAAGACTTTACACATTCGTGTAAAGCAAACTACGAGACGTCCAGGAGGACAAACACATGGCAAAGGAAAAGTACGAGCGTACTAAGCCGCATGTCAACATTGGTACCATTGGTCACGTTGATCACGGCAAGACTACTCTGACCGCGGCTATCTCCAAGGTGCTGCACAGCGAATATCCTGATTTGAACCCTCAGTATGACTTCGATCAGATTGATGCCGCTCCAGAAGAGAAGGAACGCGGTATTACCATCAACATCGCACACATCGAGTATCAGACCGCTGAGCGTCACTACGCTCACGTGGACGCTCCAGGCCACGCTGATTACGTTAAGAACATGATCACCGGTGCTGCTCAGATGGATGGCGCAATCCTCGTGGTTGCTGCTACCGATGGTCCTATGGCTCAGACCCGTGAGCACGTTTTGCTCGCAAAGCAGGTCGGTGTCCCGAAGATCCTCGTTGCTTTGAACAAGTGCGATATGGTTGATGACCCAGAGCTTATTGACCTCGTTGAAGAAGAGGTCCGTGACCTCCTCGAAGAAAACGGCTTCGATCGCGACTGCCCAGTCATCCGCACCTCTGCTTACGGTGCTTTGCACGATGACGCTCCAGATCACGACAAGTGGGTAGAGACCGTCAAGGAACTCATGAAGGCTGTTGACGAGTACATCCCAACCCCAGTTCACGATCTTGACAAGCCATTCTTGATGCCAATCGAAGATGTGTTCACCATCTCCGGTCGTGGTACCGTGGTTACCGGTCGTGTTGAGCGTGGTAAGCTCCCAATCAACACCCCAGTGGAGATTGTTGGCTTGCGTCCAACCCAGACCACCACCGTTACCTCCATCGAGACCTTCCACAAGCAGATGGATGAGGCAGAAGCTGGCGATAACACTGGTCTTCTTCTCCGTGGTATCAACCGTACCGACGTTGAGCGTGGCCAGGTTGTGGCTGCTCCAGGTTCTGTGACCCCACACACCAAGTTCGAAGGCGAAGTTTACGTCTTGACCAAGGACGAAGGTGGCCGTCACTCGCCGTTCTTCTCCAACTACCGTCCACAGTTCTACTTCCGCACCACCGACGTCACCGGCGTTATCACCTTGCCAGACGGCGTTGAGATGGTTCAGCCAGGCGATCACGCAACATTCACTGTTGAGTTGATCCAGGCCATCGCAATGGAAGAGGGCTTGACCTTCGCAGTTCGTGAAGGTGGCCGTACCGTTGGTTCCGGTCGTGTGACCAAGATTCTTGCCTAGTATTCTCTAACTGAAAATATTAGCTAAGGCTTAACAAAGACCCCGCGAGGAAACTCGTGGGGTCTTTTTGTTGTTTCGCGCGTGCTCCAAATGCGGGATTTGATGCTCGCTTTTGGAGGGTTTGCTCTGGCGTATCGCTCCAAATGCGGGTAATTCATCTCGCTTTTGGAGGGTTTGGTCTGGTTTGGCGCTCCAAACGCGCGCGACTGGTTTCACGTTGGCGCGACGACCTGCTTGAGCGATGCATTGCGAGCGATGACCTGTTTTCTGCGCGAGTGTCTCATTTTGCCCATTTTTGGGCACTGGTGCAGATGGGTTACTGCGTTAGGTTCTCTGATTGTAGATTATTGGACATTAGTGCAGATTGCGTACTGCGTTAGGGTCTCTGGTTGCCTGTTTGGGAAACATTCGACGTGTAGTTCTCTGGCATTTGTTGTCGTTTTTGCCTTGGCTGACCACATTTGCCGTGTATTTTTCCGGCGTTTGGAGAGTTTGGGGTTGTTTGTCGCTCCAAATGCGCGCGACTGGTCTCATGTTTGGAGCGTAGAACACATAAATAAAAACCCTGCCGACGAATCAGCAGGGTTTTTGTGTTAGCTAGTTAGATTTTGTTAGATTCTTGAGATTCCAACATTCTTGCATTTTGCTGAAATTGCAACAAGCAATCCAAGCACTAATAAACCGAAGGATGCAATAATCGCGCAGTATGTATCCGTTCCAGTATTAGATAACTTGTGACGTTTATTGCTGGATTTGTTTGCAGTTTTGCCTGTGTTAGCGTTGTCGACTGTGTTAGCGTTGTTGCCTGAGTTAGACGTATTTGCGGAATTTGCGCCATTTTGAGATGCATTATTTTGAGATGCGCCATTTTGAGATGTATCATTTTTAGCAGCATCTGGCTTTCTATTAATGTACGGATTAGGCGTATTGCTATTTTCTGAACCAGTATTAGGCGTTGTGCCTATGTTTGGATCAGGCGTTACGTCTATTTTCAAATACGGCTTAGGTAATATCTCTGGTTCCGTCATGTGCGATTGATTCGAAGGGGTTCCAGGCTGATCTGGAATTGGCGCAGGTGTAGGCGTGACAGACGGATCCTGCGAATCTGGCGTTGGCACAGGCGTTGGTGTTGGCTGCGGAGCTGGCTGAGGCTGAGGTTGAGGTTGAGGTTGAGGCTCTGGCTGCGGCTGCGGCGGCGTTGGCGGAGTCGGCGTTGGATCAGGATTCGGCTTTGGCTTTGCCTTTACAGTAAAGCTCGCATAAAACTTACACTGCGATCCATCAAGATAAGTAACCGTAACAGGAACATTAACAGTTTGATCTTTATCAGTTGCGTCAGGTATTTTTTTAAAATCATCACCTATCGTAACCGTAGGCGCCTTGTAATAATATGCAACATCAACATCATCATCATTCGTATATGCACAAAAATCTCCTACTTTTTTGAAAATAGTCCGTTCAGGATTCATTGGCCCATACAAATAGAATGAATAAGCGCTTGTTTCGTTACCACAATTTCTCTTATTACAATCATCATCCTCTGGATCACAATAATCACATGCAGTAGGCTTTAAACCAGCAGGAATTGCAGGATATTTACGTTTTCCACCTGTTACAAATAATCCCTCAACCTGATTTTTAACATCATCACTAATCGATTTCACAGTCGGTTTGCTACTAGACTGCGTAGCACTAGACGAATCAATATCATTAATTTTCACATCACTACTTTTAGCAGGCCACGTTTCAGCCATTGTTTTTACTTTAACGTGAATATTAAAGTTATCAACAGAATCATACCCGATTATCTTGTTGTCTTTTGCTTCTCCTTGTGTATATTTTAAAGCTGCAGCAAAATTGTATTCGCCAGGCAGATATGCATTCCTGCTAATTGCACCATCAGTATTAATATTTTCATTCCAGGCATCCCAATATGAAAAATCAAAATAATCCGTGCCCTTTTTAAATCCGTCTATTACAACTTTGGATTTTAGAGATGATATATCAATCCCTCTTCCCTCACCAAATCCAAGTTCAATATTAAAATCTTGTATCTTATGTTGACGAATCAACAATTCTCCATTAAACAAAAAATTAGGACCAACATGAACATTTCCTCCACCTGTATGAGAATAGAACTCAAATCCTAATGTTTTATTTAGGTCAAAATTTATTAATTTAACTCCATCATTTTCGTTTATTGTAATAGTTTTATCATTTATATAAGTTGGCCGCATAAATGGAGTGGGAACATATCTATAAACGTACTTATAAGTAAAGTTGTAATCTTTATCTTTAATAGTTGACGCCAAAAGCTTAGTATATTCATACCCATCTTTAGCCTGCTGAGTAGTTATATTTTCTTCAATATGCTGGTTAGAAAAATCATACAAACTATCGTATTTGGATTTTGAATATAACACATACGAATACGGATCTTTTTTGGCATCAGCAAACAATTTATCGCTTTTTACAGCAGCAATAGCGTAAATCTTATCAACGTTTCTAATACTATTTTCTTCAGCCTTAATGCTTATAAGCTTGCCATTACAAAGACTAACAAGACTATCTACATTACTAACTTTGTTTATACTTATGTCCAAAGATTCAAGATTTGTTAAACTGGCTAATTTAGAAATATCACTTATATTATTATCACTCAAATCCAATGTTTTAAGATTTGTAAGAGTAGAAAGCGGCTTTAAATCAGAAATATTATTGTGATCTAATTTCAATTCTTCAAGATTTGGAAAATACTTTAAAAAGCTGATGTCACTAATGTCTTCAATGCTTAAACCAAGCTTTTTGATTTTCTCCATATCTGTTTTTGTTGGATGCCACTTTTCAACAGAATCAGGTAAAGTAAAACCATCGTTTTGAGAGTAAGACAAGCTGTTATACAAGTCTCTCTTAAGTTTTGGGTTATTAGCAAATAAATTGTTTGGATCTTCTGGCTTGGCTACACTGTCACTACCGGTACTAGATGCAGAAGGCTTAGTTAACGCAGCCCCCCCCCAAGCGTATTTTGCGCAAAAGCCGCATAAGCAGGTATCATGCCAAAAATCATGCAGCTAGAAATAATTGAACCAACAATTAGCTTAAAAACTTTAAGATTTAAACCACTTTTAATACGATTAACTAACATGCCAATAATCCCAGGCATAAACTCAACCTTCTTATTCAACAATCTCAAATAAATACTAGTCCGTAAGTACAGCCACCAGCTGCTAACTGTTATTTTAGTAACTGTCTGGAACAATTGCATAAAAGAGTGCATAATAAAAACCCTGCCGAACGAATCAGCAGGGTTTTTATGTTTAGAAAATCAGAACTACTAATCTCTGTTATTCCCAAGCAGCTGCAGCAAATAAATGAACATGTTAATGAAGTCCAAATAAAGCTGGAAAGCGCAGAAAATCGACAGCTTCTTAACCATTTCTGGCTGATTTGCGTACTGTTCAAGAAGAGAACGCGTTGCTTGCGCATCGTAAGCGGTTAGACCAGCAAAAATCAGGATTCCAATAGCCGCAACAATTCGCAATACGCCCGCACCAGGAGCGACGAACATCAAAATAACTTGTGTAATAACTAACGCAATAAGCGCAACCATAAGAATTGGTCCAGCTTTAAGTAGATTCATCTTCGTAGTCAGCGCAAGCATAGTCAAGCAAAGGAAGAATCCTGCAGTTAACGCAAATACGAGCGCAATCGAACCTAAGCTAAACACCATAAAAATAGTGCTGAGCGTAAAACCGGTTAGAGCAGAATAAACGTAAAACAGAACGCGCGCTGTAGTAGTGCTCATTTTCATAATGCGAGTGCCCATAAAAACGGATATGATAATTTGCGCGCCGATTAGCAAAATCCAACCCCAGCCGCGAGTTGCAAGCATAAATTGCAAGAATAAATTACTGGTTTGCGTAAACATTGCAACTAGTGCAGTCACAGCAAGACCAATCGTCATTTCACCGTAAGTGCGACCTACAGAAATTCTTTTTGCTTTTTCAAAAGCGTAAGTAGCATTAGTGTCGATTACTTCAGGAGCGCTCGCTCCGTAATAATCTTGCGTAAAGTTTGTCATAATTTCTCCTTAACAGCTGTGAAATAAAACGCTGTCAAGACAACGTTCTCATAATATTTTAGCTGATGCATCTTAAAAAATGCTAAAAAATGTAACGTAATTTAGTACTTTTGCACAAATAGACTATAGATTAACCTACAGTTTAGCAGTTTCTCGAGTATTATAGAAAGACGTGATACTTGATCGTCATAATCGCGTAAACGCAGCAGAATTGTACGCCCGCCTTCATAGCAACGAAGCAATTAGTGAGCAGGGCGTTGAAAATAACACTAATACAAATACGCACGAGCAGCACGAACACGAGCACGCTTCGCATAATTGCCCAAACTGCGGCAAATCAAACTCCCCAATGCTGCCGGAAGATCAAATCGACGAATTCGTAAACATGATGCAAGTTTACGAAGGCGCAATGTACGAAATCAGCACAAAGCTTGAGATTCTCGACAGCGAATTCCAGGTGCGCTTCTCTCATGACCCAATTCACCACATGGAGCGCAGACTTAAATCGGTCCACTCTATTTTTGAAAAGCTGCAGCGCCGTAATCTGGAAATTTCTATGCGCTCTATACGCGACAATCTTTTCGACGTTGCTGGCATTCGCGTCATCTGCAATTATTGCGACGACGTATACTCCGTAGCGCAGTACCTTTCTAAACAAACAGATATTCAGGTGCTGCGAGTCAAGGATTATATTAAAAATCCTAAGCAGAACGGATACCGCAGTTTGCACGTGATTTACGCCGTGCCTGTATTCTTGTCGTCGGGCGCGCATTATACGCCGGTTGAAGTGCAGTTCCGCACAATTGCAATGGATTATTGGGCTAGTTTGGAACATGCTTTGCGATATAAATCCGGCTTGCCGGACGCAAAGTTGGCCGAGCACTCGCAGACTTTGCTTGATTGCGCACGCAGTTTGCAAAATATTGAGGCGCAGATGCAGGGCATTCACCGCGATATTAACGGCGCTCCTCGCGCTGAAGAAGCACCAAATAGCAGGGCGTAAGAATAGTTTCAGCAGCCTCGGGATTATAATATTTAAGATAAATCTGATTTGTATGCGCGTAAGTTGAGGAGCGTGACGTGGCGGAAAATAAGCAAAATCACGTGCCGAAAGTGATTTCAATCGTAGGACCTACAGCTTCCGGCAAAACGGGTCTTGGTATTGCGCTGGCAAAAAAACTAGCTGAACGCGGCGTGCGCGCGGAAATCATCAATGCAGATGCGTATCAAATGTACCGTTACATGGATATTGGTACGGCGAAGGCGAGCACTCAAGAGCAGGCGGAAGTGCCGCATCATTTGCTGGATATTATCGATCCAGAGGAAACTATGACAGTCGCGCGCTTTCAAGATCTTGCGCAAAAGTGCATTCGTGAGCTGCAGTCGCGCGGTGTGAGACCGATTTTAGTTGGCGGTTCGGGATTGTATGCGCGTGCTGCAGTGGATGATATTACATTCCCTGGTACGGATGCGTCTATTCGTGCAGCTTTAGAAGAGCGCGAGCGCAAAGAGGGTGCGGGTGCGCTGTTTGATGAGTTGCAAAAGAAGGATCCTGTTGCCGCGGCTCATATGGATGCGCGCAATCCGCGACGTACTATTCGTGCGCTTGAAGTGATTGAGCTTACCGGAAAGCCTTATTCTGCAACGCTTCCGCGCTATAAATACGTGATTGATTGCCTGCAAATTGGTTTAGATTTAAAGCGCGAGGATTTAGACAAGCGCGTGGATTTGCGTACACAGCTGATGCGAGAACAGGGGTTTGTGAACGAAGTGCGCGCAATTCGCGGTAGATTAGGTGTGACTGCAGCTCGTGCTCTCGGCTACCAGCAGATTATGGATTATTTGGATGGCGTGTGGAGCGAGGATGAGGCTTTTGAGGATATTGCACAGAAGACTCGTAGGCTTGCGCGAAAGCAGATGGGCTGGTTTGGGCGAGATGCGCGCATTCATTGGTTGGATGCTCTGCGTCCGGATCTTGCGGATGCTGCGCTCGCGTTAGTTGATGCTGCAGATGCGGGGGAGTTTGATAACGAAGACGCTGGTGCGACTCAGCATCATCTTGGATTTGTGCAGTAAATGCTGTGCTTAAAACGAAAGTCGACATAAACAGCGCAACGCTGAGTAGTTTTGGCCGCCTGCACGCTATTTAGTTGCACGCTATTTAGTATTGATGATGCGTGTGATCGTGCATAACATCGTGGTGCTCTGTTGCGTGAGGAATATGCATTACGCGCATTCGATTAATCGCCCTGCGTGCAAGATTATGAGCCGATCCTGCTCCTTCACCTTTAACACCAAAAATGACCAGTAGTGCCATAACAGCGGTAATAATCGCGCTAATGCGTAGCGTCCACTGCACGCCAAAAATACTGGCAGCAACATCTGCTGCGTGACCGCTTCCAGTAACGGTATGATGCCACGTTGTTAGAACCGTCATTGTAACTACCAGCACAGGAGCGCCAATCGCACCCCAAAGCTGACGCATAGTATTAGTTACAGCCGATCCATCGCCAAGCTCTTCGGGTTTCAAGCAATTAAGCGACCAGGTTGTTATTGGCATAAGCAAGAATCCCATACCAATTTGGCGAGTGAATTGCCAAATAGAAATCCACCAAATCCAAGTATTCATGTCAATAAGACTCATCATTACAGTGCCAAAAAGCAGAATAATAGAGCCTGCCATTGCAACTGGTCTAACTCCAAAACGATCCAGCATGCGTCCGCCAAAATACTGCGAAATCGCCATTCCAAAAGCGCCCGGAAGTAGAATCAGACCGCTCATAGTGGCAGAAAAACCGCGGTCGGACTGAATATAAAGCGGAATAAGCACCATAATCGAGCTAAAAGCGAAGAAAGTTAAGCATGCGCAAATTGTGCCGATCATAAAGTAGCGGTTTTTAAGTACGCTAAGTCCAAGAAGGGGAGTGTGACCGCGCTTTTGCGCTCGCAACTGTCTTATAACAAACCACGCAATTCCCAAAGCTCCAACAAGCATAGGAACCCAAGAAAGTGGGTGTGTAATTCCGCATCCTTCAATATTAGTGAAGCCGAACATAAGTCCGCCAAAACCAATAATCGAAAGACCAACCGAGAAGAAGTCGGCGTGAGCGTTAGGGTCGTGTTCGCCAAAATTATGCAGGAAAAGAAGCGATAAAATCACGGAAATTACGCCGATAATTGTAAGAGAGCAGAAGATTGATCGCCATCCGTTAATATCAGTTTGCAATCCGCCAATAGTAGGGCCGATTGCTGGAGCAATGCTCATTGCCATACCGACACTACCCATAGCCATGCCGCGTCTAGTAACAGGGAATACGGAGAAGACGGTTATTTGCAAAACAGGCCACATTACGCCAGTGCCAATCGCTTCGAGAGCGCGGCCAATAAGTGCCATCATAAAATCGTTACTTAGCCACGCAAGAACTGAGCCGATTGTAAAAAGAAGCATGGAAGTAATAACAATTTGACGCGTTGAAAAGCGGCGAGTTAAGAACGCTGTAAGTGGCACCATAATTGCCATAATCAGCTGGAAAATAGAGGTTAGCCACTGGCCTGTTGTAACACTTATGCCAAATTCTTGCACGATCGTTGGAAGAGCTGCCGTAAGTTGCAGTTGCGCAAAATTGCCTATGAAGGTAATAAACGTAAGAATTGCAAGGGAAATTAGTGCAGGTTTAGTAAGACGATTATTGCGGTATGCTTCTTCTCCTGCCAAAGCATGGCTGAGATTACGGCTTTCAGAAGATAGCCAATTTGCTATTGCCACAATAAGATCCTTTTCTGTTCTAAAGCTAGAAAGCGTGTAAAATCAACGTGTAAAATCAACGCGCTAAACAAGAGTACGTAGTCAGCGTGCGTAGTCAGCGTAATGAACTGCCTTGCGGAACCGGCTTGCGGAACCTACTTGTTTTAGCGCAAATTATATTTAAAAATTAAAATTGCTTAAATCAGTAGCTGCGGTAGGAAAGCCAGTGCTGATAAGCTCCCTGAATAGAACCGTAGCGGCCGTTGCAGTAATTCCAGAACCAGCGAAGCTGAGTCTGGTAATTCGTGGCCCAGTCAGCACCCGCAGAAGCCATCTTTCCGCCCGGCAAAGCTTGAGGCAAGCCGTAAGCTCCAGAAGGATTCATAGCATTTACTCTCCAGCCTGATTCATGAGAAATAATGAACACTGTAGCTGTAAAGTCTGCTTCGCTATAACCGTTGGAAATAAGCCAGTCGTGAGCCCATTGCTGCATTTCGCCAGCTGGAACTGTAGTTCCAATAGAAGCAGCTAATCCAAGATTTGCCGAAGCGCCACCAGTTCCAACAAGAATAACCTTGTCTTTTGGAGCTTTCTTTACGTAGGAAGCAAAAACGTTGGAAGAAACAACTTTACCTTTTGTGCGCGTAACTATTTTTGCTGTTTCCATAACGCCGTCAGCGCCCTGGCTTTGCACTTTTTCAGTACCTTTTGGAAGAGCTGCTGTTTCTTTTTTCACAACGTTAAAAGCAATCGGATCGTCGGAAGTTTCGAGCTTTGCTCCGGCGCGATTGATTGTAATAACGGTTGATTCGTCAACTTTTGTGTTAAGTGAAGGCGTTACAACATCGTGCGGCTCAAGAGTAATATCGCCAGCGTCTAAAACTGATTTTACGTCGGTAAAATTAGTGCCTAAAATCGTGCGATGATGTCCGTTTATAACAACGTTTATATATGAAGTTGCGCTTTTAGTGAAAACATCTCGAGCAGCGCCACGAGAAACTTGCGTGGAATCAGTTGCAGAATACGAAGTGACAGGTGCTGCGTGCTCTTTAGATGAAGTGTAAAAGCCGCGAGAAGTAAAGCCGAGTGCCACCAAAGATACGGAGCTCACAATAATCGCACCAAACTTAGCCCACTGACGTAAACTGAGCGAACTAAGCGTAACGGTATGCTTGCGGTGACTGGTGGCCATAAATCTCCCTTTGTTGAGTAAACGCAATCAAAATAAATAGCACAATCGAGAGCTTGACTGCGAATAACCAAGTTGGCAAATAACCAAAGTTATTAATATTCTAGTAGCACGTAAAGAGAAGGGCGCTATTTCAACGTTTATTAATTTCAGTCTTCTGAATCGTCGTCCGTTACAAGTTCTTTTGCTTTTGAAACTACCAACTCTAATTCGTTAGCAGTTATAGCACCTTGGTGATTCCAAACCAATCCACCATTTTTTATGACCTGAATAGTTGGAATAGAATGGATTTCTGCTTCTTCTGCTATTTGCTGATTTTCGTCAATGTCGATTTTAACAAAAGCAATATCTGGATGATTATTGCTTACAGATTCAAAAATTGGACCAAATGAACGGCACGGACCGCACCATGTTGCCCAAAAGTCAACGAAAACGATTTCGTTAGACTTAATAATAGACATAAAATCTTCCTGGCTTGCGTGAATAACTGCCATTTTTTCTCCTATCTTTAGTCTGTTTATATAAGTATACCCCATGTATTTATTGCATACTTATCTGTATATTTATCTGCATACTTGCCTGTATATTTATCTGTCGCCTTGCGGCACTAGGCTAGAGTGCATGCTTGATATTCAATTTATTCGTGAACATGCAGACGTAGTTAAGGAATCGCAGCGCAAGCGTGGTGAGTCCGTTGAACTCGTTGATGAAGTGTTGCGCAATGACGATTTGCGCCGTGATGCTCTTAAGGCTTTTGAAGCTGCTCGCGCTGAGCAGAAGGCGATTGGTAAGAAGGTTGCTTCTGCTCCTGCGGAAGAAAAAGCCGCGCTTATTGCAGAAACTAAGGAATTGGCTCAAAAGGTGGCTGAGTATAAGGTTGAATCCGAAAAAGCTACTGCCGACTACACAACCGCAATGTGGAAGCTTTCTAACATCGTTGAAGATGAGGCTCCAGAAGGCGGCGAAGACGACTACGTGGTCGTTAAGAAGGTTGGTACGCCTCGCGATTTTGCGGCTGAAGGTTTCGAGCCAAAGGATCATTTAACTCTTGGAACCGGCGTTGCTGGAATTGATATGCGTCGCGGTGTAAAGGTTGCAGGCTCTCGCTTCTACTTCTTGCGTGGCGCTGTGGCTCGCTTGCAAATCGCAATGCTCACTATGGCTGTAGACCAAGCAGAAGAGCACGGTTTTACGCTTGCGATTACTCCAACGCTTGTGCGTCCGGAAGTTATGCGCGGAACTGGCTTCTTGAATTCTCACGCGGACGAGATTTACCGCCTTCGCGAGCCAGATGATCAGTATTTGGTTGGTACTTCTGAAGTTGCTTTGGCTGGTATGCATGAGGATGAGATTCTTGACTTAAGCAACGGCGCTTTGCGTTACTGCGGCTGGTCTAGCTGCTATCGTCGTGAGGCTGGCGCTGCTGGTAAGGATACTTCCGGAATTATTCGCGTGCATCAATTCGACAAGGTCGAGATGTTCGTTTACTGCAAGCAGGAAGATTCTCGCGCTGAGCATCAAAAGTTGCTCGGCATGGAGCAGGAAATGCTGGCTAAGGTGGAAGTGCCTTACCGCATTATTGATACTGCTGCAGGCGATCTTGGTTCTTCTGCGGCTCGCAAGTTTGATTGCGAAGCTTGGGTTCCAACGCAGGGTCGCTACCGTGAGCTTACTTCTACTTCTAACTGCACCGAGTATCAGGCTCGTCGCTTGAATGTGCGCGAACGCATGGAAGATGGCGGAACTCGTCCAGTAAGCACTTTGAACGGCACTTTGGCTACTACGCGCTGGCTTGTGGCTATTTTGGAAAATCATCAGCATGAAGATGGTTCGATTGATATTCCAAAGGCAATGCAGGCTTATATGGGCGGTAAGGAAGTTATTGAACCTACGAAGTGGGAAGCGTGAGAGTCGCGTTCCACGCGTAATGATATGCTTAACCCCTGTGCGTTAAGAGCGTATTAGTTGCGTTTGCGCACAGATTGGATGGGTGTCCGAGCGGTCTAAGGAGACGGTCTTGAAAACCGTTGTAGGGAAACCTACCGCGAGTTCGAATCTCGCCTCATCCGCAAGCAGGGCTTCTAGTAAATCGCTAGAAGCCCTTTTTTCATGCCGTTTGCGTCAGATTTCTTGCGATCCCGACAGAAACGACTCAGCTGTGAGTAGTTTATGTCACTTTTGTATTGTGTAGAAATTTTATTGCAATAAAGCGTTGTCCTACTATACTTATTCTTGGTCATTTGTTTACGCGTATAGACAAATGTTATGTGACTTATAGTGTCGCACTTGAAAAAATGAATCAGTTTACAAAGGAGTAATAATGACTTCCATAATCCTGGATTGCGATCCTGGTCATGATGATGCCATGGCTATTTTGTTAGCACTTGGCAATCCGAATATCGATTTGATTGGCGTAACAACTGTTGGCGGCAACCAAAGTCTCGAAAAAGTCACGTATAATGCGCGCGCAACGCTGGAAATGGCGCATGCTACTAATATTCCTGTGCACGCAGGCTGCGATCGCCCTATGATTCGTCCGCTGGAAGTTGCGGCTGCAGTCCACGGCGAAACTGGCTTGGACGGCGTAACTCTTCCGGAACCGACGCGCCCATTGGACGAAGGCCACGCTGTAAATTGGATCGTTGACACGATTATGAGCCACGAGCCAGGCACAATTACTCTCGTTCCAACCGGCCCGCTTACGAATATTGCTATGGCTGTGCGCATGGAGCCTAGAATTGTTAGCCGCGTTAAGGAAGTCGTGCTTATGGGCGGCGGCTACCACGTTGGAAATTGGAGCGCGGTTGCAGAGTTTAATATTAAGACGGATCCGGAAGCTGCACACGTTGTGTTTAATGAGGCATGGCCTATTACAATGGTTGGCCTTGATTTAACTCATCAGGCTCTTTGCACGCCGGAAGCTCAAGCAAAGATTGACGCAGTCGGCACGCCTCTTGCCGCGTTTGCCAGCGGTTTGATGGACTTCTTCCGCAAGGCATACCAGAATAATCAGGACTTTATTGATCCGCCTGTGCACGATCCTTGCACTATTGCGTATTTGATTGACCACAGTGTTGTTCAAACTCGTCGCTGCCCGCTTGACGTTGAAATTAAGGGTGATTTGACGCTTGGTATGACAGTTGCGGATTTGCGCGGACCTGAGCCTTCGGCTGACGAGTGCCATACTCAGGTTGCTACGAAGCTTGATTTCAATAAATTCTGGGATTTGATTGTCGACGCGCTTAAGCGTATTGGCTAATTGTACTAAAATTATTGCGGATATTTTTCAAGTATTATCAAATACTGATACGAGGTTATTATGACTGAGGTTTCATCTCCAGCGCCTTCCATGTTAGATAAAGGCGGCCGCTCAATCGTAGCGCTAATGACTGCGCTTCTTGTGGCAATTTTTGCATTCCAGCTCAACGCTTCAATGCTGTCTCCAGCATTGGCAACGATGACAAAAGAGCTTCACACAACCGATACGCAAATCGGCTTAACTCAAACGGTATTCTTCACTGCAGCAGCTTTGTTCTCGCTGTTTTTGCCGCGATTAGCTGATCTAGTTGGTCGTAAGAAGGTGCTTATTGGCATTTTAATTTCTACGATTTTAGGCTGCGTTGTTTCAGCTCTTGCTCCAGACGTTAACATTTTGATGATTGGCCGTATTTTGCAAGGTGCGTCTGGCCCTGTGGTTCCAATGTGCTTGATTATGCTGCGCGTTCGCGTTGCTGAAGAAAAGCGTTACGCAAGATTGATGGCAATCTTAACTTCTGTAAACGGCGGTATTGCAGGCGTTGACGCCCTTCTTGGCGGATGGCTTGCTGGCAATTATGGATTCCGTTCCGTATTCTGGACCATGGCCGGTATTGCTGTTGTTGCAGTTGTTATGGTTGTGCTTGCTGCGGATGAATCTCACGCTGAAGAAACGCCGCGAATGGACTGGCTGGGCGTTATAACTCTTGGTATTGCGTTCTTGGCAGCATATCTTGCAATTAATGAGATTGATAAGCTTGCTTCCGCAAACTTGACTATGATTGCAGGACTTGTGGTTGTGGCTGTTGTGTTCTTCGTTGTGTTCTGGAAGATTGAGGGCAATAGTGCAGCTCCGCTTGTTTCTACGCATTACATGAAGCAGCGTCGTACGTGGGGTCTTCTTTCTTGCACGCTTTTGACGATGACTGGCGTATTCGCTTTGATGAACGGCGTTGTGCCGCAGCTTGCGCAGGATGCGAAGGCTGGTGCGCATTTGGGTGCTGATGTTGTGAGCTTTGCAACGCTTACACCTTACGCAATTATTGGATTCCTGTTCGGACCTATTGCCGGTATTTTGGCCGCAAAGTTTGGATACCGTTTGGTGCTTCGCGTGGGAATTTTGTTGAGCATGGTTGGTGTGCTTTTTGGCATTTATGTTGCTGGAGTTCCTTCTGTGTGGGCTCTTGTAGTGCTTTCGCTCGCTATGGGCGTAAGCTACGCTGGTATTTCCAACATTATGCTTAACGGACTTGGTATTGTGCTTTCTCCAAAAGATAATCCAGGCTACTTGCCAGGCATGAATGCTGGAGCGTTTAACTTGGGTGCTGGCTTGAGCTTTGCAATTCTTTACGCTGTGATGACAAATGTTGCAGGAACTAATGGTGCAACAGGCGGATACATGGCTTCTATGGTTGCGGGCATTGTGTTGCTTGCACTTGCGTTTGCTTGCTCCTTCTTAATCCCGAATCCTGAAGAAGTAAATAAGTAAGTTAAGTAGTGTTGTTTTTGACTGCAAACGCCGGGGAATTTTCTCCGGCGTTTGTTGTTGCGTGACGACTTTCTGAGCTATTAGACTGTGGCGCGAGTTTATTTTCGTTATTCTTGGCTTTCGTCTATGAGTTTTGTAACTGATTTTGTTCTCTGGTTTTGACGAGGCTAGAAAATTTGTGTTTGCGTGCGTGTTTACGGTGGTTATGAGATGTGGCTGTGAGAGATAGGAATTACTTGTCTCGCAGCGCTACGCTCTTATACCTTATTTAGACTTAAAGGTTGCATAGTTAAGTTTAGTTTTTTACTTACTTTCTTTCAAAAATAGTTATTTATCAAAAAGATATTACTATCGCTCCGCTTTTATATTGCTCGATCAAGCAATTCCTATCTCTCACTCGTAAATTCACACACCGTTGTTTTTGGTGTGGTAGGAAGAGTGCTTGGCGTAGTGTGCGCTGCAGCAATAATGCTAATGTTCGCTAATCAACAGGAATCAACGTTGCCTCGCTCAGTGCGAAAAATCTCAAATCTCACCGCGCTGGTATTCGTACACTAAAGTCGCAAAACAAACTGTGGGTTGGTGTGTGGTATATGTGCCTGGTGTGATGTGTGCAGTAGCAATGATGCTAGTGTTCTTTAAGCAATAAATACTTAACGTAAGCAGAGCAATACTGCAAAGCTACAGGAACATTTGCAGGAAAATGCGCGGCATTTGTTTCCTTTTGAGGTTACAGCTAAGCTAGAAGTATGCATATTATTGCGGGACGTTTCAAATCTTTGCCACTTACTTCGGCGCAATCTTGCACACGGCCGACCACAGATCGCACGAAAGAAGCCATATTTTCTAGGCTTGATTCGTGGGATGTTATGCACAATGCTCGCGTTCTTGATTTATTCGCCGGCACAGGTGCGTTAGGAGTTGAGGCACTATCTAGAGGCGCGCGCGAGCTGGTTTCGGTTGAAGCGAACGCTCAGGCTGCGTCTCTTATACTTCGTACGGCGAAGACCTTGCAGAGTTCAAAATCTTGGGATTCTGCGCTTTCTATGAGGGTGATTCGAAAGCGCGCGGAGCAGTTCGTTGCAGATTATAGTGGGGAAGCGTTCGAGCTGATTTTTATTGATCCGCCTTATGCTTACGAAACTTCGGATTGTGAAAGTTTATTGGCTTCGATGATTACTAGTGGCGTTGCTAGTGTTGCGGCAGACACGCTGATTGTGCTTGAACGCAGCGCGCGTAGCGTCGCTCCGGCGGTTCCTGAGGGTTGGGAGCTGTTTGACACGCGCAATTACGGCGAAACTGCTGTGCTGTTTATTCAGCCTTCTCGCGACTAATCTTATTTTTCATAAGGTTTTGCGAGGGTGCTCGCCGGAAACTTCCCAGCCGAGAGCCATCAGCGTTTTTCGATCCGCTTTATCTAGCGCGCGGCAGTCAAGTCGCTCAATTAAATCCGGTCGAATCTCGCTAGTACGCGAAATCGCTTCGTCTCGGCGGAATCTGTCTACCTTCGCATGATTTCCAGAAGTCAGCACTTCCGGAACGCTTATACCGCGCCAAGTAGTCGGCCGCGTGTACTGATGATGCTCCAACAGTGCATCCGCACCAGTATAAGACTCTTCAACAATCGACTCAGGATTTCCCATAAACCCAGGAATTAGGCGCGTAATCGCCTCAAGCATAACGCTTACTGCCACTTCGCCGCCGTTAAGCACGTAGTCACCAATCGAATATTCGCGCACGTCGATGCCTTTTGCGCGGTAATATTCCGGAATTCTAGCGTCGTAGCCTTCGTAGCGGCCGCATCCAAATAGCAAATGATTAGCGTGACTTAATTCCGTTGCATCTTTTTGCGTAAATAGTGGGGCAGAAGGGTTTGGGAAAATAAGAATTGGTAAATCTTGCGTATCTTGCGAATCCTGCGCATTTTTCTGATTCGGCAAATTCAGCAGCTCGTCTAAGCATTCAGCCCAAACTTCCGGCTTCATAACCATCCCGGCTCCGCCGCCAACAGGAGTATCGTCAACTGACTGATGCACATCGTGAGTCCACTTTCGCAAATTGTGTGCGCGAATCTGCAGAAGGCCGTTATTTTGCGCCTTGCCAAGCAGACTTAAATCGAGCATTTGAAAATACTCGGGAAATACTGAAACAATATCGATGTCCATCATAATGCACTCTACTACGGAAACTACGGAAACTACGAAAGCCCTGGAATTAAGCCGCCTGGAGGGTCAATAGTCAAATACCCTTCATCAACGTCAACCTCCGGCACAAGCGCCTCAACAAATGGCACAAGCGCAGTCTTATTATCGTCGTCAACCGGATTATTTAAGCGGATTTTTAGCAAAGATTGCGCACCGTCGAGCACATCCACAACTTTTCCAATAGTGCAAGCCGGCAGCCCCAGCTGATTTTCCTCGCAAAGCCGCGCTTGTAAACCGACCAAATCCTTAATATACCAAGCATTTTCGGCAGCAAGTTCTTGCGAATCTTCTGCAGGCGCATACAATTCCAAGCCATTAAGAGCTTCAGCGTCGTTGCGATTTTGTGATTCTTCAAACAGCAGAATCCAGCGATTTTTAAAAGTTCGTGCGCGCTCAATAACAAACTCGCGCTCGCCGTCGGCAGTGCATAACACGTTTCCAGGCTCGAAACGTTCGTAAGGTTCGTCGGTAAAGACTTGTACAGTTACTTCGCCTTTTAAACCTTGGGCTTTGCCGATACGACAAACCCTCAGCAGGTCATTACGACTTTGCTGAGGGTTGTCAAAAGATTGTTGGTCTAAGGCCACGTTCATCTCACTTACGTACGTCCATAATGTCTACGCGCACATTGTGATTGCTTAAAGCTTGCACAACAATGCGAATAGCATTAGCAGTACGACCGTTTCGGCCGATTACACGGCCAATGTCTTCAGGATTCACGCGCACGCGCAGCAGTTCGCCGCGAGCGTTTTCGTGAGAACGCACCGACACATCATCTGGAAAATCCACGATGTTTTTAATGAGATGTTCCACAGCTTGAGCCAGCATGATTACTCAGCCTTTTCCTCGGCTTCGGCAGCTTCAGCGGCCTCTGCTGGTGCTTCAGCTGGAGCTTCTTCAGCTTCGTTTGCAGCAGCTTCTGCTGCGGCCTTTGCCTTTGCAGCGGCTTCAGACTTAGCGGCCTTCAACTTCTGAGCTTCAGCTTCAACAGCCTCAACGCGAGCCTGTGCATCTGGGCCAGCTTCGGAAGTCTTCAAAGTACCTTCAGCGCCGTCAAGACCCTTGAACTTCTGCCAGTCACCGGTGATCTTCAAGAGCTTCAACACTGGTTCGGTTGGCTGTGCGCCAACGCCAAGCCAGTACTGTGCTCGCTCAGAATCAATCTGAATCATAGATGGCTGCTTGTTTGGATCGTAAACGCCGATCTCTTCAATGGACTGACCGTTGCGCTTGTTGCGCGAATCAGAAATGACCACGCGGTAGAAGGCATAGAACTTCTTGCCGAGTCGCTTAAGACGAATCTTGGTTGCCAAAATGGCTCTCCTTATAACTAGAGTCGCGGAATTTCGTTCGGGTGTGGGGCACTCCTTGCGAGCTTCCACATGTTCCTCACGTGGTCGGGAAGAGGGCGCCGATTCACGCGAATAACTTATCCATTATGCCTGCGCGCTTGGACGTTTTTATTCCAGAGAATATAGGGCGATTGATGCGATGTATGCAAGGTGATCAGTGCCGTCTATTACGGCGTTTTTTTGCCACACTGCTTTGGCGTGCAAGTTTTTTGCGCAAAATAGAACGTGATCAAGAGTAAGATTCGGCCATTTAAGCCAGGTAGGCCAAGTTTTTAGGCGCTTTCCAAGGCAAATAGAAGCGTCTAAAAATCCGGATTTTAAAAGAGAACGAAAACTTGGGTGGTCGATTGCTGAATTAAGATCGCCTGTAAGGATTGTGAGAGTAGATAATTCGCAAGTCTCTGAAGTGCTTGTATTTTCAGTACTTTTTATACTTTTTGAAGTTTTTATAAGATTTGCTAGCGCGCAGATTCCCTCGCTCCAAGCTTTGCACCCGCGCATAGGTGACTTTGGGTGTGCGGAAGCAAAGTTTACGAAAACGTTTGTAGACGCGCCAAAATCTAAGCAAGTTGTAACGCTCGGCACGCTTGCTGCTTCAATTTTTATGGCATTATTGCAAGTAGAAATCGCGGAATATTGTGTAAAAATCGCGTTGAATCCGCCGTTATTGTGCTCGCTTTTGCTACCTACGCAAGAAGTTGGAAAAATTTCGTAAATACCTAGTTTTTCAAGATTTTTTACTAAGGATTCGCTTAATTCTTGTAAAAGTAACGTGTTTACGTTGTATTTTTTCGCAGTTTCGATTATTTGAGATGCGTTTGCTTTTCCGTATCTGCAATTTAGTGTCATTACGCGGATTTCCTGGTAATCTTCCGGCTTTTGTTTTCGCGCGCTTCTAAATCTTCCAAACCAGTACGGCGTATACGACTTAAGTGAAATCAAAAATAGTACCGCGTAAGCAATGCATAAATATGTGTAAGCTTGAGCGAAATTATACGATTGCGGATTTTTAGATGCGTACAGCACTTGCCATTCTGTAGCGAAAATACTAAAGAAAAGCAGTGCCACTACAACATAAGTCGAAAGCGGAAGAAGCGCAATAATATACGGAAGTGGGTTATATTTATCCGCGCCAGCAGGCAGCCACCGAAGCAGCTGCCAGCAAAGAAGCGCCGCAAATATAACCCACAGAATCGCTAATACAAAACTCATCTTCCGAATAGTCGCTTATTTTTACGAGTAATCGCTTATTTTCCAAATAATCCGGCTAATCCTCCGCCGAAGTTAGGTGGAAGTTGATTATCTTGATTCGAATTTTCAGAATTCATAAGCTCTTGTAAGCCTTCAGGAAGATTCTGCGGATTTGGCTGCTGCTTTGCGAAAGCGGAGCCAGCAACGTCGTTACTGCCGCTTCCGGAAGATTCTCCCGAAAGTCGCTCGCGCAACGCGCGCTCCTCAGCCTCGCGGCGCATTGGATTGCCGGACTTTCCGCCCTTCTTCTTCGACTTCTTATCCTTGCGCTTCGACTTTCCGCCAGGGCCGCCAAATCCTGGAATACCGCCCATTCCAGGCATTCCAGCGCCGCCACTCATACGCTTCATCATCTTGGCAGCCTGCTCAAAGCGCTGCAAAAGCGCGTTAACCTTAGAAACGCTTACGCCTGCACCGGCCGCAATACGAGCGCGGCGAGATCCATCAATAATCTTCGTATCTCTACGCTCTTGAGGAGTCATAGAGCGAATAATTGCCTCAGTGCGGTCAATTTCCTTATCGTCAAACTGTTCAAGCTCCTGTCGGTGAGCGGCCATTCCTGGCATCATTCCCAAAAGCTTCTTCATTGAACCAAGCTTACGAACTTGCTGAAGCTGCTCCAAAAAGTCGTCTAAACCAAAGCTTCCTTCAGCAATCTTTTCGGCAGCCTTACGCGATTCTTCCTCGTCGAACTGCTTCTGAGCGTGCTCAATAAGCGTTAAAATATCGCCCATATCGAGTATGCGTGAAGCCATTCGATCCGGATGGAAAATCTCAAAATCCTTCAAACCTTCGCCTGTAGAAGCGAACAAAATTGGCTTGCCGGTAACGCTTGCAACCGAAAGTGCAGCACCGCCTCGAGCGTCGCCATCGAGCTTAGAAAGCACAACGCCCGTAAAGTTTACGCCGTCGTTAAAAGCCTGAGCCGTGCGAACAGCGTCCTGACCAATCATTGCGTCAATAACAAACAGCACTTCTTGAGGATTTACAGCGTCGCGAATATTGCGAGCCTGCTTCATCAAATCCTCATCAACGCCCAAACGACCTGCGGTATCAATAATCACAGTGTCATACATCTTTTCGCGCGCATAATCAATAGAATCGCGTGCAACTTTAACAGGGTCGCCTTTAGTAAACCATGGCAAAGAAATTGCGTTTCCGCCATTTTGCACGCCCTTTTCCGGCGCAAAAACAGGAACTCCAGCGCGCTCGCCAACAACCTGCAGCTGCGTTACTGCGTTTGGACGCTGCAAATCCGCGGCCACAAGCAAAGGAGTGTGGCCGGAATCTTTAAGCCAGTAGCCAAGTTTTCCGGCAAGCGTAGTCTTACCAGCGCCTTGCAAACCCGCAAGCATAATCACAGTAGGCGGGTATTTCGCAAAATTAAGTGGCCTATCAACTCCAGAGCCAAGCACTTTAGTCAACTCGTCGTTAACAATTTTCACAACTTGCTGAGCAGGATTAAGCGCTTGAGACACTTCTTCGCCAAGAGCGCGCTCGCGAATCTGCGCTGTAAAGGAGCGTACAACTTCGAGAGCAACGTCGGCGTCAAGAAGCGCACGGCGAATTTCGCGGATTGTGCCGTCAATATCCGATTCTGAAAGCTTGCCTTTACTACGCAAATGCTTGAAAGCACTAGAAAGGCGGTCTGTTAACGAACTAAATGCTGCCATAATTTTCCTATTCTACCCGCTGTTACTAACGTTGTGTAGCTGTGTGGTTGCTTTCTTACTGCAAATGCCACGAAGATCCTTTAGCGCCGTCTTCAATTACGATTCCGGCGTTATTCAGTGCATCTCTAATTGCGTCTGCTGTAGAAAAATCTTTTGCCTTTCTAGCATCTGCTCTAGCCTGAAGCTGCAAAGCGATTAAAGCGTCCAAAGCCGCGCATTCCTTACTGCTTTCTCCGTTTGCTCCGGTTGCAGAAGATTTATTTGCGTTAGAAGTCCAAGGATCTGCATAAGGATCCAATCCAAGCGCGTCTAGCATAGCGCGCACTTGTAAAACGGCTGTATATAGCAGTTTTTGCGTGCTACTGTTTTGTGCTTGTGCGCAGTCGTCAAGGATTGCGTTACCTTGACGTATTGCTGTGAAGATTGCCGCGTTTGCGCCAGAGACGTTAATATCGTCGTTCATTGCGCGCGTAAAATCTTCCGGAAGCAAGTCTGCATCTACAGATTGCACTTCTTCTCGAGTTGGCGTATTTTCAAGCAATCTGCCAGCTCGCTCAAGGAAGTTTGTAATGCGATCGTAAGCAGATTTTGCTTCTACTAAAGCCTGGTCAGACCATTCCAACATTGCGCGGTATTGCACGGCTCCAAGTGCGTAACGCACAACCCAAGCTGAATTATTCGCCAAAACAACTGGTACGGAGAGACCATTTCCTAAAGATTTAGACATTTTCTCACCCTTGGCTGTAACCCACGCGGAATGCATCCACACATTCGCGCTTTTCCAGCCTGCAGCACGCGTTTGTGCCATCTCGTTTTCGTGGTGAGGGAATCGCAAATCTAATCCGCCGCCGTGAATATCAAAATCGTCTCCAAGATAACGGTGGCTCATAGCCGAGCATTCAATATGCCAACCAGGTCGTCCTTCTCCAAAATGCGTTTTCCAGCGCGCATCCGGCTGGTCGAAATCGCAAGGTGCTTTCCAAAGCGCAAAATCTCTAGGATCGTGCTTGTCTGGGGATGCGTCGGCAGGGTCAGTCGGATTGTAAATATCGTTTCCTGCTGAGTCAACACTTGGGCCTTTTTCGTCTGCAATTGCGGAAGCTTCGTCACCATCAATTTCATTACTATTTTGATTTTGGTGCGTAAGCTCGCCGTAATGCTCCCAGCTTGGCACGTCAAAATAGACGTTTCCAGTAGGATTTCCGGCGCTGTCTTTAATAACATATGCGTGACCGCGCTCAATTAAGCGCTCAATCAGCTCAACCATATCCGTAATATGGCCGGTAGCGCGCGGCTCAACAGTTGGCGGCAAAACTCCCAAAGTGTTGTAAGCTTCAGTAAATTCGCGCTCGTAAATATATGCGCGTTCCCACCAAGTTTGCCCGGCTTCACTGGCTTTTTTCATGATTTTGTCGTCAATATCTGTGACGTTTCTAACGAACGTAACTTTGTATCCTAAACGCAGCATCCATCTGCGTACTACGTCAAAAGCAATTGCCGCGCGAATATGACCAATATGCGGCGAGCTTTGCACTGTAGCGCCGCAAACATACATGCCAACTTGCCCAGGTTTTGCAGGCTTAAACGCGCTTGTTTTGTGTGAAGCAGTGTTGTATAAGCGCAAGTTTTCCGCGGCTTTACTAAGTTTTGTTGTCTCTTCGTTCAAAGTCTTATTAAGCATAATTGATATTATAAATGCTTCTTCATACTCAGAGTGACTTTGAGAAGTTGCATTTCGTGCATCGGCTCTTTAGTTAGCGATACAATTATTGCGATTTGGTTTTAGATTTAGCTTTAGTAATCCAATTAGATTCATATCTACTACTTATCTATTACCTAGCTGTTTTTATTTTGTTCGTTACGAAAGGAATATCATGGCTGAGATTTCATCTGCTCTTATGACGGACATGTATGAATACACTATGCTTGACGCTGCTCTTAAGGACGGCACTGCAAATCGCAAGTGCGTTTTTGAAATTTTTACGCGCCACTTGCCTCAGGGTCGTCGCTACGGCGTTGTTGCCGGAACGGGTCGCATTTTGGAAGAGCTGCAAAAATTCCATCTTTCGGAAGATGATTTGCGTTTCTTAAGTGATCGTAAAATTGTTAGCGCCGAAACTATTAAATGGCTGGAAAATTTCCGATTCCACGGTAAAATTTCCGGTTATCGCGAAGGGGAGATGTTCTTCCCGAATTCGCCAATTTTGCAGGTAGAAGGCACTTTTGGTGAGTGCACTTTGCTTGAAACTGTGCTTCTTTCTGTGCTTAATTACGATTGCGCGGTTGCTTCTGCCGCAGCTCGTATGGTTTCTGCCTCCGCAGGTCGTCCTTGCATGGATATGGGCGGCCGTCGCACAAACGAATATTCTGCAGTTGCTGCATCTAGAGCCGCGGTTATTGGCGGTTTTAAGGGAACTGCAAACTTGTTGGCTGCAAAACTTTACGGATTGAAGGCAATTGGAACCGCAGCTCACTGCTTTACTCTTGTTCACGACACCGAGCGTGACGCTTTTACTTCTCAAATTGCCGCTCTTGGCAAGGGCACTACGCTTCTTGTTGACACATACAATATTGAGGAAGCTGTAAAGACAGCTGTGGAAGTTGCGGGCCCTGATCTTGGCGGAATTCGTATTGATTCTGGAGATTTGTGCGCTTTGGCTCGTCGCGTAAGAAATCAGCTCGACGAGTTGGGTGCTAAAAACACGAAGATTACAGTTACTAACGATTTGGACGAGTATGCTTTGGCTTCCTTGCAAACCGCTCCTGTGGATTCTTATGGAATTGGCACAATGCTTGTAACCGGCTCCGGCGCTCCAACTTGCGCAATGGTTTATAAGCTTACTGAGCGCGAGGGTGCAGATGGCGTTATGCAGCCTGTTGCTAAGAGGTCTAAGAATAAGGCGACTGTGCCTGGGCGAAAATTGGCGTATCGTTCATACGATTACAGCAGCGATTCTTGCGGTGTGGCAGATTGCGAACGCGTGATTTCCGGTTCGGAAGTTGCGCTCGCTCAGTTTAAGCCTGAGGATTCGTGGGAGAATCTGCTGGTTGATTACATGGTTGACGGTGAAGCTGACGAACAGTTTATGGGTCATGATGCGATTATGCGCGCTCAAGATTATTGCGCTTCTGCTTTGAGCCGATTGCCGTTGGCTGCGCAAAGTTTGATGCGCGGAGACCCTGCAATCCCAACTGAAGTACGCGTTTTATAATATAAATTGCGCATTGGCAAAAAGCAGCTTAGCGGCAGCGTTTACTAGTAGCGCTGCTTATTAGAAGTTGAGCTTGCCCATTTCGTCATAAATGCGCTTGCACTCAGGGCATACCGGATAGTCGTTTGCTTCGTGGCGAGGAATCCACACTTTTCCGCATAACGCGACTACCGGTCGCCCTGTTAAGCGCGACTCTTCAACGCGATCTTTAGAAACGTAGTGTGCAAATCGGTCTGCATTCCCACCGTCGTCTAAACGAGCATCTTCATCTACTTCCGGACGCTCAAGTACGGAAGTAGATGTACCTGAACCGGAATCTGGATTAGAGGATTGCGAATCGGCTTCCATAATTGCATTAAGTGTGCTATCTGCTAATAACGTTGAAAGCATTGCGCATCCCTTTCTATAATCATGCCTGACTAAATCTAATCTAATTTAATCAAGCGTCAGTATTAACTAGCATAAAGCATTATTGCAACAAATGCACGAAAACTTTCGCACTCTATTGTGCTATGTGTTTCACTATGAGCTATGTGGGTGATAATCTAAAAGCATGACTATAGCTGTGTGCCCCGGCTCGTATGATCCAGTCACTGCCGGCCATTTAGACGTAATACAACGCTGTACGCATCTATTTGATGAAGTACACGTGCTTGTTGCGGTGAACGCCGCAAAAACACCGTTGTTTTCAGAGTCTGAGCGTGTGCAGATTATTCGAGAAGCTGTGAAAAATTTGCGTAATACGCATAGTAATTGCTCTGATACTAGCGCTGATAATTGCGCTGATGTGTGCTCCTGCAATAACGCAGGAAAAATAGTTGTCTCCTCAACAACAGGCTTAATTACCGACTATTGCAAAAAAGTAGGTGCAACGGCAATCGTCAAAGGCTTGCGTCAAAACGGCGACTATGAAGCTGAGCTTGGAATGGCTTTAGTGAATCGCAAATTAGCTGGAATTGAAACGCTTTTCTTGCCGGCGGATCCAATACTTGAGCATGTTTCAAGCTCCGTAGTTAAAGACGTTGCGCGTCACGGAGGAAATGTTACTGGCATGGTTCCAGATAACGTAATACCCTTATTACAAAAGCTTTTTGCTGAACAAGCTTCAGATCAAAGCAATAATTCAGTTACGCTGAACAATTGAGACAGGAGAGTAGAAATGACAAATAAAGATGAACTTAACAGTGAAACCTCTGGATTAGCAAGCATCGCAAGCGAGCAAGCAGAGGAAAATCACGCTGAAAATAATGCAAAACTGCCGCTTCATCCTATTCTTGCCGACGAAGAAGATGCACAAGATGAGGTTATAAACACAACAGCATCTGAAGAGCAGAATCTTCCTAAAGGTGATTTATTAGTTGATTTAGATGCAGACAACACAGAAACTTCATCTGTTGCAGCAGTTGGAAATGTTTCTGATGCGAATGAAGTTCGTGACATTACAGCAGATAAAGCAAGTCAAAAAGACAAAAGTAGCAAAAAAGCTTCTGCAGCATCGGCATTTTCTGCTTTTCCTCTACCGGATTTGCGAGAGCGTGAAGACGGCGGTGCAATAGATTTTGAAGAAGATGAAGCTCCTTTAGCTGCGCAAACAACTAAAGTAAGTGACGAAGTACGTTCAAAGAGTCGTGCAGAATTTACTACTGTTTACGACATTATTGACTCCATGGAAACAACTCTTTCGGAAGCAAAAAATGTGTTATTTGCTGCTGGAATGGTAAAAATTGATCGCGACGAATTTGTTGATCAGTTAGCTCGTTTGAAAGATATGCTTCCAGTTCAGTTGGAACGCGCGTCTGCATTAATGCGTGAAGCGGAACGACGCTTGCGCACGGCTCAAGCTCAAGCAAATTCCATTGTTTCTTCTGCTCAGTCGCAGTCTGCAGAAATTATTGAAGAAGCTCAGGAGCGTGCGCAATTCTTGGCAGGTCAAGAAAACGTTACGGCTTTGGCAAAGCAGAAAGCTCGCGATATTCTCGATACTGCTCAAGCTAAGTCAGACAAGCTTACCCAGGGTGCAGATCAGTATTGCGCTAATGTTATGGAAGGCTTAAAGACGCAGCTCGATAAGTTGGAACAAGACGTGCAAGCTGGTCGCAGAGTGTTAGAAGAGCGACGCAGGACTGCAAAGCGAGCACAAGACGAGATTAAAGAATCTTTATACGATAATAACGACGAAGACGAAAGGAATGATTAAATGACTTCGCATCCTTCCCAATCACCATGGGCGATTCCAGTAGCGCAAATGGCTGCGCGCGCTGGTAGCAGCATGGCGTTACACCGCGTATTCCCAGCTCCGGAAGGCATTGGAGATTACGTTATTGGTGTAAAACCAGGCAGCGATGTGCATGTTGATGGTGACTTTGATGCTGTTGTTGACGGCCTAATGTTCCAGGGAAGTATTACAGCTCCAGTGCACGCCGAGTGCACGCGCTGTTTGATGCCGCTTCGTCGTGATTGGAAAGTAGATGTGTGCGTTTTCTTCCCTTATGTAGATGAGCGCTCGCAACATGCGGATAATCGCAAGAACCGCAAAGATGTTAACGAAGACGAATCTCAAATTTGGGAAGATAATGACGAGTCGGGAAACGTGTATCCGCTGGTTGGTGGCGGCGATTTTGCTGATATTGAGGCGCTTATTCGCGACACGATGGTAAGCGAGTTGCCTTTGCAGCCGTTGTGTGAGCCAGATTGCCGCGGACTTTGCCCGCAGTGTGGCGAAAATCTTAACGAGCATCCGGAGCATCATCACGATGTTACTGATATTCGATTCGCGGCTTTGGAAGGATTAAAAGCGCAACTTGAGAATGCTGAAAAACGGCATTAATTTTACTCGCGTGAGTAGTTTCGGTCGCGCTAGATTGCGAGCAAATTACGCAATTGTACGGTGCGTGCTGTAATATACAGAACGCTTAAGCTCAATCGTTTGAACGAAATAGAGGAAAAACTATGGCACTGCCTAAATACAAGACCTCGCGTGCTAATACGCATTCGCGTCGCGCTAATTGGAAGGCGTCTGCCGTGCAGACTGTGACTTGCCCGAACTGCGGTTCTGAGGCATTCCCACACATGGCTTGCCCATCCTGCGGAACCTTCCGCGGTCGTGTGTACCGCGAAGCTATTCGCTCGGCGCACAACAACTAGGTTGTATTGAAAAACCCTGCCATCGACGGGTGGCAGGGTTTTCTTTTTTCTTTCGTATTGTTTTAGTTTATATGGCTGTGAGGTTGGGTGTTGCTTGTCTCGCAGCGCTCCAAACGCTAGACAGATTCCCCGCATTTGGAGGGTTTGGTCTGGTGTGGCGCTCCAAACGTGGGAATTTTATCTCGTGTTTGGAGGGTTTGGTCTGGTGTGGCGCTCCAAACGTGGGAATTTTATCTCGTGTTTGGAGGGTTTGGTCTGGTG